>JALFGP010000005.1 GCA_022777205.1 Rikenellaceae bacterium | reverse complement strand
CCGGAAGCATAGTAAATGCACCTTTCAAAAAAGACAACATCTTTCTTGCACTGAATTTCAACATCAAAGGTCCTCAAATCATCACTGACACAGACAAGGTCGAGGACAGATTTCTTGCTGTAGGCAGTCTTGACTATCTGTTCCCTGTCCAGATACTTGATGATGTCTTTGACTTGAGCATTCTCAGGCAGGATTTCATTCAATAGTTCAATTAAGAGGCTCTTGTTGTTTATGTCAGCAAAGACTGCCTTGAAGCCCGGGTCCTGACGCAGGTCAACAAAAATTTGTTTGTTGACCAATTGTTTTGTTTGGCTGTTTGTTTTCATGGTCGACATTTTTGTTTTTAAAATCGAACCACAAACATATATACAAAAATTTGTGAAAAGCGCAATTGATGAAAAAGTGATGACGATTTTTTCCTGTTTTCATAAGGTCATTATAAAAAATTCAGGAAATGTAACTTTTCCATCAAAAAAAATGTGTCAAAATTTTCAAGTGATTTATCTGAACAGACCTACCGTAACAACTTCGAGAACGAGACTTTCGACTGGTTTGACTTTAACGAGCATCTCGTCAGAAAGGTTCTCGATGGAAAGTTTCTGGCCATTGCCGTCGATCCTAGTTTCTTTCCCAAGTCCGGAAAGAAGACGCCTTGGATAGGACGTTTCTGGTCCGGAGTTGCCGGCGTGATGAAGCGCGTTAAGGAGATTTTCGGGGTTGGTGTCATTGTGGTGGAGAACCACGATTGGATGACGCTGAGCGCTCCGCAAACTCCTGACGCTAAGTCTCTTGAGGAGATGGACTACAACCTCGTTGAATGGTACTGTCAGAACCTGATTATCCTAAAGGAAAAACTCCAGAAGATATCACGCCTGATAGTTGCCGACGCATTCTTCTCAAAAGAGACGTTCGTCAATCCTCTGCTCAAGGAAGGCTTCCACGTGATAAGCAGGCTCCGCAACGATGCGGTTCTGTTCTATCCGACCCTTCAGAAGCCAACCGGAAAGAGAGGGCATCCGAAGTGGTACGATGGAACGGTTGACTTTGCCAAACTTGATCTCTCCAGATGTGAGGAGGTTGAAGTGGACAAAGGCCGTCTGCTCGGTCTAAAGGATGTAATTGATTGCTATAGAACTCGTTCCCAGTTGGAGTTCTGTCTCAGAGATGCGAAACACTATGCCGGTCTTAAAGACTGCCAGTCTACCGACCTCAGAAAACTCGAGTTCTACAGGACAATTGCAATGTCATCCTTTTCACCGCCTGCGAATGATGCTATCCCGTTGAGATTGGCGTTGTTGAATGCGTGTCTTGCTCCCTGCGCAGGAAGGGCAGAGTCCGTTTATCACATAATTGACGGAACTGGCATGGAAACCGTCAGGAAGTGCCGGTTCGGGAACTGGCATATCTCTGAAACAGAACGTCTTGCCGCACGCCTCGCAATGGAAATGTATATGTCTGTCCGAATCGTCGCCTGTATCGCCGCCCGAAACGGAACAATGGCATCTGCACAATTCGTATCTGACGCTGTCAGACCCGTCCTGGATGATATGGATCAGCCTGGCGGATCTGAACAAAGCTAAGGTGCGTGAGATCACGGACTTGTCCACGGTCTCGAGCGCATCGCCGATCTCTGCCATCGAAAGAGGGTGGTCAGCCGCATCCAAATTGCGGATTATCAATATTCTGGCTGCGGTGGGCTTGATCCCTGCCGCCTGCAGGAGTTGTTCTTCTCTCATTTCTGTCATACGAATATGAAGCAAATATAGCCAATTCATTTTGCAAACAGGTTGCATTCCGGGCATATTAATTTTGCAGCAGAACAAAAAATGAAAGAATATGACTCATAATCACGAAAAACATCAATTGAACAGAATGCTGATTATCTGTTCAATCATCAATCTTTTATATGTGGCAATCGAGGCCGGAGTCGGATTTGCGGCATCATCTGCCGGCCTGGTAAGCGATGCGGGGCACAATCTGAGCGATGTCGCGACCCTGCTGATATCTCTCGCAGCCGTCAACCTTGCCGGCACGAAACCACGCACGGCAAGGATGCTGACGATTGCGAATGCGCTTCTGCTAATAGCCGCGGTCGGCCTCATCGCCGCTGAAGGCATTGCCAAACTGATCGAACCCGAACCGATCGAAGGTACTACGGTAGCCGTCACGGCCGGGATAGGAATAATAATCAACGGCGCCACCGCCTATCTGCTGATGCGCAGTCAGGACCGGGATATCAACATCAAAGCCTCCTTTCTGCATATGGTATCAGACACACTGGTCTCCGTAGGCGTCCTCATCTCCGGTCTTGTGATATCAAGGACCGGCCTGCACATCATTGATCCGATAATCAGCCTGGTAATCGCCGCCATCATACTGATTCCTGCAATCAGGCTGCTTTTGCAGTCGCTCAGGACCTGAGGAGGTCAGTATCTCAGCGCTATTTATGGAAGATTAGATGAGTCCAAGTGAATATTCCCAATAAGTGGCGATAATTTTGGAATATAATCCAAAAAATAGGCGATAATTTTGGAATAAAGATATCAATGAACTGGCTTCATTGCTTGGCCTGACATCCAAGACCGTTGAAAAGTATCTGGACATTCTGGAGAAGTCTTATATAATCTTCCGGCTTGGCTCTTTCTCCAGGAATATGCGTAATGAACTGAAATTGAGCCGAAAAATCTATTTTTGGTATCTTGGTATCAGAAATGCCGTCATTGGAAATATGGCTCCGCTCGAAAAGAGTTTATAAAACTATGACAAACTCTTAAGGACATATACTTCATAGTTGAAGTCCATAATCGCAGAGTCTGAAAATCTTCAATAAAAGACTAATTGCTCGCTAACTCAGCGGTCTGGGACTCCGATATCTTTAAAATAAAGTCGAGAAGACCATACACGAATGAGACCTCCCATTTTGCAACATAGCGGTTGACAAGCCGCTTTCTTGCAAAATATTTCGTACCTTGCGCGCCAATACAAGTACGGAACGATGGAAACGGTTGAAAAAGACAAAGTGTTTGAAGCTGCGGAAAGGTATGTCAATGAAACCGGAAGGTCTATTTTCCTGACGGGGAAGGCTGGAACGGGCAAGACTACTTTTCTCAAATATATCACCGGGACCACAGACAAGCGCTTTGTGGTTCTGGCTCCTACCGGGGTTGCTGCAATCAATGCGGGAGGGACCACCATCCATTCCTTCTTTCTTCTGCCCCTGTGTCCTTATCTCCCTGATGTTAAGGAACTTGTGACTGAGTATCAGATGCCTCGTCAAAGTTGGAACTACCGTAAGGACAAGCTCAAGCTTATACGAAGCCTGGATTTGCTCATCATAGACGAGATCTCTATGGTCAGGGCGGACCTGCTGGATGCGGTGGATATGGTCCTGAGACGAATACGGCGCAATTCCAAACCTTTCGGAGGTGTGCAGCTGCTGATGATAGGAGATGCCCAGCAACTATCCCCGGTGGTGCGTGAGAATGAGAAACAATATCTGTCGCAGGTCTATCCCTCGCCTTATTTCTTCCATTCCAAGGCTCTTCAGAAGTTGCCCTATGTGACCATTGAACTGACAAGGGTGTATCGTCAGAAAGATGCCGCATTTCTCGAAATTCTAAATGCCATAAGGGACAACAGGGCCGACGAGGCTGTGCTGCGCAAACTCAATTCCCGTGTGGGGGCTTTTGGGGACGGGGAGGATGTGATCAGGCTCACTACCCACAATGCCCAGGCGGATGCCGTGAACCGGCGCAAACTGGAGCAGCTTCCGGGCAAGTCCTTTGTCTTCGGTGCTGATGTTCAGGGGGATTTTCCATCCAATATGTATCCGGCGGAAGAAACTCTGCAGCTCAAGAGCGGAGCTCAGGTGATGTTCGTGAAAAATGATCCTAATGGCCTGTTCTACAATGGCAAGATTGCAAAAGTTGAGGATATAGGTGAAGACGGAACTGTCACTGTGGTTGATGCAGAGGGACAGGTCATAGAGGTGGAGCCTGTGGAATGGAACAATATACAATATGTGCTGGACAAGGAGAGCGGGGAAATTAGACAGAATGTTACGGGTTCATTCCGTCAGCTTCCGCTCAAGATTGCCTGGGCCATCACCATCCACAAGAGCCAGGGGCTTACTTTCGACAAGGTCATCATCAATGCGGGGGCTGCATTTGCTTTCGGGCAGGTCTATGTGGCACTGTCCCGCTGCCGTTCGCTCGAAGGCATTTCCTTGGAGACGGCTGTGGGCAGGGATGCCATTTATTCGGACTCCAATGTGGCAATGTTCAATGCGGCTATCCCAGAGGAGGGTGATGTCATCGGGGCTCTCGGAAATGAGGAAAAGACTTACCGTTTCGAGCGCCTCAAAGAACTCTTCTCATTTTCAGAGACTTGCAGGACATTGGGCTGGGTGTTGGGAGTTTTGCGAGGAAAATTGTCGGACATTTATCCGGACAAGTTGGAGCAGTTTCGGGAAATCAGACAGCTTATTGACAGGGACCGGGATGTGGGGGAGAGTTTCTGCCGTCAGTTGGACAGGATTCGGGAGGGAGGCTTTTCTCAGGAGTTTCTTCAGGAGAGGCTGCTCAAGGCTGCGGAATACTTTGTCAATGATTTCAAGTCGGCTCAGGAGTATGTGCTGGGGCTGGGCAGGCTGGAGATTGACAACAAGGAGAACAAGAAGGCTTTCAAAGAGGCTGTGGATGAGGCTTCGATTGCTCTGGAGATTGTTGTCAGGAGTCTGGAAGCCATTGTCGGTGGAGCCTTTGACATACGGGTCTATCAGAGGATTTGCTCGGAGGCGGTGCTGGCAGATTCAGGCAAGAGCCGAAAGGTCAAGAAGGGCAGTAAGCGGGACAGCAAAATTGAGGCTCCTTGCGAACCGATTGGGGATAAAGGCGTGCCGGATGAAAATCTGAGACGTAAGCTGGTGGAATGGCGCACAT
>JALFGP010000123.1 GCA_022777205.1 Rikenellaceae bacterium | reverse complement strand
CCCACATTTTGGACACCTTTGACGCCTTCTTATTTTTGACTTATCACTCATTAGATGAAAATGTTTTCATCTAATCTATGTAATCTTCTGAATTATACCAATTTATGAGACTTTTACCAACCACTTTTGGCAATTATACCGCTTAAGCTCATTTTTTTGCGTAAAACGCAAAAAAAATGAGCTGTCGTCGCTCACGCGAGGACACCTCATACTAACCACATAATTAATAACACTAAAACTAATAACCGGACAAAATGACTTGCAATGACCGTGCCAAAACAAGAAAAAGTCTAAAATTTTTATGAAAATTTTAGACTTTTTGACTGATTAGACGCAAAATCCGCTCACCGCACCCGAATCTTCTGTCCAATCCGAAGTGTAGAAGTGGACTTGATGCCGTTAAGCCTGCAAAGAGCATTGACCGTCGTCCCGTTATTACGGGCAATCTTCCCCAAAGTATCTCCCGACTTGACCGTATGCCACTTCATAGCCTTGAGTGCAGCCTCTTCCGCAGCATCCTCTTCGGCAGTCTTGAACTCGTCGTCAAAATTCTGCTCATAATTGCTGTATTGGCTCAGATACTTCTTCTTCAGCACGAACATTCTGTGTCTCAAGGTGCCGGTTTCAAAATCAATAAGCCATTGAGGGTCAAATGCATATCCCTTGTACCTCGTCTCAAAATGCAGATGCGGTCCGGTTGAACGTCCCGTATTGCCGCCAAGTCCTATTACATCTCCCGCATTTACCCAGTCACCGGATTCTACATTCCTCTTGTAAAGGTGCCCGTAGAAGGTCTCCAAACCATTCTCGTGTCTGATAATCACTATGTTGCCATAGCCCTTCATTGTCGATGAGACCCTCACTTTTCCATTGAATGTCGCGTAAATTGGTGTCCCGGTCGCCAGTGGCAAATCCACGCCCTGATGCCTTCTGCCCCTTCTCGGCCCGAACTTTCCGCGAGGGTTCACCTTGCCCTGATAAGGACAGGCATAATGGCTCAGGCTGTCCACCAGCATAATCGGATTGTGTGAAGGCAGGGAATCCCAGGCAATCCTATACGGATCTGCATAGCTTGTATTCCAATAGGATGTGAACAAGTCCTTATCTTCGGAGTATTCCTTGGTCTTGATGTACTTCCAGGTTCCGTCTCCGTAGAGCACCACCTTCACGAAATCTGCCTGAGTGTCAAGCGTATCTATGGGGTCGCTTTCTGAGCGTATCAGCGACTTGACCGGCTGCTTGGGGAAGCGAGGCACAATCTCAGTGTCTGTCTTCGGAAAAATCAAGGCTGCCGTCGCACCTGAATGATTCTGCGCCCAAGCGCAAACCGGGAGACAGGCAACTATTGTCAATATTGCAATTCTGTTCATCTGAGCAACCTCCGGCTATTTCTGCTGTCCGCCGAAACGGTTTACTATTATATCTTTCACCTGCTCAAGCTTTTCGGCCAGCAATGTTTCCGAAGTTGCCTCACAAATGAACCTGAGGTAAGGCTCTGTGTTGGAAGGACGTACATTGAACCACCAATCCGGGAACTCGACCCTGTAGCCGTCGAAATCCATAAATGCAGTTGGAGTTTCCTCAGCCGTGAAATGTTCCTTCACAGCCTCCATGGCTCCCTTCTTGTCCTCCACCTTGAAATTAACCTCTCCGGAATTGCGATACTTCTCAATTTTGGAAATCAACTGGCTGATACTTATGCCCTTGGCCTTCATCTGAGCCACCACGTTGAGCACGATTATGGATGCCAAAAGTCCGCTGTCGGAATAGAAGAAATCGCGGAAGTAATAATGTCCGGCAAGTTCACCGCCATAGATTCCGTCCAATTCACGGAGCTTGTTTGCCGCAAACGCACGTCCTACTTTCCAGGTCCTCATCTCGGCTCCCATAGGCGCAAGGTATTCGCCAACTGCCTTGGAACTCCTTATGTCCTGAAGCACAATGCCTTTCTCTCCTCTTCTCTCAAGGAAATAATGCCCCAGAACCGCAATCATAAGGTCTGGAGATATGAATTTTGCATTCTCGTCCACAAACATCACCCTGTCCGCATCCCCGTCGTAAATCACACCTATGTCCGCACCGGTTTTCTTCACAAGTTCCTGAAGTGCAACCACATTCGCAGGAATGAGCGGGTTCGGTTCGTGATTCGGGAATCGTCCGTCAATGGTGTCGAAAATATATGAAGGCTGTTCCCCGAAAATTTCCTTGGCATAGAGATTTGCCATTCCGTTGGAGAGGTCCATCGCAATCTTGAGCGATGAATAATCCTCCTTGTACTTGAGCAGGAAGTTGAGATAGTCCTGATGTATATCTTTCTGATAGACAGTTCCTCTTTTGGAAGCCACAGGGCAAGGTCTGCCCTCGTCTATCCACTGTTTGATCTGCCCCAATCCGGCATCGAAGCCTATGGCTGCGGCATTGACGGTCGAAACCTTCATTCCATTGTATTCGCCCGGGTTGTGCGAAGCCGTAATCTGCACCGATGCGCTGAATCCGTAGTTTGCCGTACCGAAATATACCATAGGCGTGGTGCTTAGTCCTATGTCATAAATGTCTGCCCCAGCGTCGTTTACGCCCCTGACCACTGCATCGTGCACCTCGTCCGAGGACAGGCGGCAGTCTCTTCCCAGCAGCACCTTGTCAGTCTTGAGAAGTTCCGGGATGAAATATCCCACCTTGTAGGCAATCTCCGCGTCCCAATCGACGTTCCAGATGCCCCTTATGTCGTATGCGTGAAATGCTCCCATATAAAATATTAAAAATTATCCCGGCAAAGTTAAGTAATTTCTTCCATTTTTGATTATGTTTGCATTCCGAAGCGGAAACTGCAATGCCGATGTGCTCCCTGCAATGCCGATGCGGAAAATTAACCCGTTAGCAGACACTTTATGCACAACAACTTCATCTCCGAAAGAGCAATCCTGATATTTGCACTTATCCTCTTGACTGTAACCTCCTGCACCGATGCAAAAAAGAACTATATCATAGCTGTGTCCCAGTGTTCCGAAGACTCCTGGAGGCAGAAGTTGAAACAGGAACTGGAAATGGCAACCTTTTTCAATGAAGGAGTGGAATTGCGCTTCGCATCTGCAAATGATGACAGCCACATTCAGAAGAGACAGATAGACAGCCTTCTGTCCTCGGGGGCAGATCTGCTAATAGTTTCCCCAAACCAGACCGACCTGCTGTCCGACGAGATAGACAAGGCTTATGAAGCCGGAATTCCGGTCATTCTCTTTGACAGGAAGACCGATTCCCGTAAATACACGGCCTTTATGGGAGCTGACAACTGCCAGATAGGCAATATGCTCGGTCTTTTTATCGCAGACAAATTGCAGGGGAAGGGAAAAATAGTGGAGATAATAGGGCTTCGGGGTTCTTCCCCGGCAGCAGAAAGGCACGAGGGCTTTGTCAGTGCAATCAGCCGTTTTCCCGGTCTTGAAATTGTCCGCTGCGAATATGGAGACTGGACTGAAGAAAGCGGAGAAACGGCAATGAAGCAAATTCTTTCCGGATATGACGGAGAGGTGGATGCCGTTTTCGGAGGCAACGACAGAATGGCATTAGGGGCGCGCAGGGCTATGATGCAGGCGGGGAGAGATATTTCAAACACACTGTTTGTGGGGGTCGATGCGCTTCCTGAACCCGACGGGGGAATGGGGCTTGTTGCAGATTCCACACTTTCGGTCTCGGCCATATATCCCACTCACGGAGACGAACTTATGATTCTCGCGCTGGACATACTCCGGGGTAGGGACTATCCGAAGGAAACCCTGTTGCAGTCGAGCATAGTCACCCCTGAGAATGCCTCTATCCTCCTGCTTCAGTACGAAGAAGTCATCCGGCAGGCAGGCTACCTCAAAACTATGAATGCCCAGGCCGGCAAAATGAGGGATTCCCTCAAACTTCAGCAAATCATACTCGGGCTCGTGCTTCTTTTTCTCGCCATTTTCGTGTTCCTGCTTTCCTTCTACGCGAGAGCCTATCAACAGAAAAAACTTCTGAACTCCAAACTGCAGGAAGAAATGGAAACTGTTGCAAGACAGAGGGATGAGTTGGAAATGGAAAGGGACAAACTGATAGAATTGAGCGGAGATTGCCAGGAAGAATCCGACCATCTTTCCCGCCGCGATTCCGAATTCATGCAGAAATTCCATAGCGTGTTGGACAAGCACCTGGACAATCCCGACATTTCAGTGGAAGACATAAGTGCAGAACTGTGTATGTCCCGTGCCCACCTGTACCGCAAGGTCAAGTCCGTAACCGGGCTGTCTCCGGTGGAAATCATCCGCCGAACAAGGCTGGAAAAGGCAGACAAGTTGCTTTCTGAGACAGGTCTGAATATCTCCGAAATAGCCTACAGGGTGGGTTTTTCATCTGCCTCGTATTTCTCAAAATGCTACAGGGACTATTTCAACAGACTCCCCACAGACAAAAAATAATATTTGTTGCAATTGCTTGAAAAGGTGACCGGTTATATGGCCGAAAAGAAGGCCGACCTCACCGGTTCCGTATCTGTCGTAAAGATGAAAGACGTTGCAGATGTACCGACCGGAAACGTTATGCAAGCCCTTCAGGGCAGGGTGGCCGGAATGAATGTTACCACAGACGGAACTCCGGGAGGCGGAAATACCTCCACTCTCGTGCGCGGTACCACCACCATCAACAACTCCAGTCCTCTCTATGTGATTGACGGAATGCCAACCCGCGACAATGTGGGTTCAATCGTGGCTTCCTCGGATATTGAATCCATCCAGGTGCTCAAGGATGCCTCATCCGCAGCCATCTATGGAGCACAGGCAGCCAACGGTGTCATCATAATCACCACCAAGAAAGCCAAGAAAGGCGAAATCAAGGTGAATTTCGATATGAGCCTCACCGCCCAGATGTTTTCCACAGGAATAGACCTTCTGAACACCCGTCAATGGGCGGACTGCTATTGGCAGGCCTATCAGAACGGCAATAACGGCAACAATCCGAACTCAGCCATCTTCGGCAACGGGGATACTCCGGTTATTGCCCAGACCTACACCAGCGGCAACAAGACTATGAAGGTTGCAGACACGGATTGGGCAAAGGAAATCTACTCCACAGCTCTGATGCAGAACTACAACCTCTCCCTTGCCCGTGGAGGCGAAAATGGAGGTTCCTCCCTTTCAGTCAATTATTGAAGTGGAGCCTGTGAAGAACCTCGTGCTCCGTTCCAATTTCGGTGTCAATTATTACAACGAGGAGAATTCGACCTTTGTTCCGAGATGGCAGGAAGGTTCCCGTTCCGTGGACACAAACGAGTTGGAGACCAGCAATGCTGAACAGTTCAACTGGATATGGCTTTTCTTTCAAGCCGTCTAACTGCAAGTTTCGACTTCTTCGACAAGCAGACCAAGGATATCGTTCCGATGATGCCTACAAGGGAGGCGGCGGAACAGGTGACGGATGGGAAACACACCGCCTGGAAACCTTCACCCTCGATGCCACTGACGGCGTTACGGACTCCAAATGGTATCATCTGTGCGTGAGCATACAGCGTTGCAACCTCGCTCTCAAGAATCTCAAAGCCCTGAGTGCGGAAGATATGCCCCAGAGAGACTGCCGCATTGCAGAAATGAATGTTTTGCGTGCCCACTATTTCTTTGAATTGCAGAGAATGTTCAATCAGATTCCTTGGTTCGATGAGACTATGTCGGACAGTGAAGTGGCCAAAACCCCGAACAATGTCTATTCCCGCGAGCAGCTTCTGGACAAAATCGCAGATGAAATCCGGACAGCCGCTGAGGTGCTGCCTGAAACACAGCCGCAGGTCGGTCGCGTGAACAAGTATATGGCAAATGCTTATCTTGCCAAGGTGTTGCTTTACAGAGCCTATGAGCAGGATCCCGAGACCCACGCAGTCGTAAATATGAATGCAGATGCTCTGAATGAGGTGGCAGATCTTTGTGAGGATATCAGAACTTCCACAAAATACGACCTGTTCGAAAATTTTGAGGATTTGGACTTGGTTGCCAAAGACAACGGCAAGGAGTGCATATGGGACATACAGTTCTCTATGCACGACGGGTCAGCAAGCGCAGGCCGCGTGAACTGGAGCAATCTTCTGAACACCCCGCAGGGACCTTACAACGGCGACGGTTTCTTCCTGCCTTCCCAGGACCTGATCAATGCCTATCAGACCGATGATGACGGACTTCCGGTGTTTGACTACCAGAGCCTTCCGGACTTTGCCAAGGTAACGCTTGAAGGAGATAAATCAGTGATTACCAACTACGACCACAATGTGGATCCTCTCAGCAAAGAACAGGCAAGGCAGGCCCTCCGCACTGAGACACGTCTGGAATGCGCGATGGAAGGGGAACGTTTCTTCGACCTTGTCCGCTGGGGCATAGCTGCCGATGTGATGAACAAATACATCGCTAAGGAAAAGGCTTCGAGGGTATATTACCAGGGGGCGCAATTCACTTCCGGCAGGGACGAATATCTGCCTATTACCAACAATCAGTACAAATTCTCCGGCAAGAACTATGTTCAGAATCCGGGTTATGCAGCTTTCTGATGCTATGAAAAAGTTTATCCTTTCTGCAATAATGTTTATGTGTGCCCTTTCATCTCCGGCCCAGACCATAGACATAGAACAACTCTCAGGGGGCAATACCCTGGTCAGAATAGGGGCTGATGAAAAGTCGAAGTATCTCCTTCTTCCAATTGAGGAAAAGGCTCCGGAGGCCAGCGTGAGGGTGATTTGCGGCAATGACCAGATGAGGACTCTGAATCTGCGCCTGGCTTTGGACAAAGTGGACTACTATGTACCTTTCTGCATTGACGAATGGCGGGGAAGGGAGGTGAAACTGCTTACCCGTATGTCCGTGGACCGTACCAACGGCAGGGAAGTCGAGAACGAAATATGTTGGAGCAAGATTCGCCTTTCCGACAGTTTCGACAAGTCGAACAGGGAAAAACTCCGTCCTGCATTTCACCATACCCCCGAATATGCTTGGATGAACGATCCCAACGGTATGTTCTACCTTGACGGGGAATGGCACCTTTACTACCAGTGGGGACCTTACGGCTCGATGTGGAACAATATGACTTGGGCCCATTCCGTGAGCCGCGACCTCATCCATTGGGAGCATCGCCCTGAAGTACTCAAGCCTGATGCCCTTGGAGCCATCTTCAGCGGTTCCTGCGTGGTGGACCACAACAATACCGCAGGTTTCGGGGCAGGTGCAGTCATAGCCCTCTACACCAGTGCGGCTGAAGTCCAGACCCAGTCCCTTGCCTATTCCACCGATGGCGGAAACACCTTCATCAAATACGAAGGCAATCCCATCCTCACTGCCGACATCGCGGATTTCCGTGACCCGAATATGTTTTGGAATGATGAAATAGGGAAATGGAATCTCATTCTTGCCTGCGGTCAGGAAATGAGGATATATACTTCCGACAATCTTATCGAATGGACAGAAGATTCACGCTTCGGCAAGAGTTACGGCAATCACGAGGGAGTCTGGGAATGTCCTGACTTGTTCAAACTCCCGGTTGAGGGCACTGACCAGCAGAAATGGGTGCTCATCTGCAACATCAACCCGGGAGGTCCCAACGGCGGTTCCGCCACCCAATATTTCATAGGCGATTTTGACGGAAAGAAATTCACCGTGGACAATGTGGACAGATATATTGACGGCAAAGCCCTCTGGCAGGATTATGGCAAGGACCACTATGCCGCAGTCTCATTCTCGAATGCCCCTGATGGACGTCATACTATGATAGCCTGGATGTCCAATTGGGAATATGCCAATGTGGTTCCTACTATGCAATACCGCAGTGCGAACACAATAGCCCGCGAGCCTTTCCTCTATCAGGCCGATGGTGAAATCTTCCTCGGCAGCCGCCCTTCCCCTGAATACGACGGAGCCGGATTGGACCAGACCGTGAAGGTCAAAGGATCCTGTCAGATTCTCCTTGCAAATCAGGATGGGGAGCAGTTCGCAATCAATTATGACCAGCAGACTATGACCTTGAGCTGTGACCGCAGCCGGAGCGGACAGATTGATTTCTCTCCTCATTTCAATGAGGTGGCTACTGCTCCGGTGCACCGCAAACTCAGCAGCATACGCATATTCATTGACAATTCCAGCATAGAAGTATTCGGAAACAACGGTGAAGTCTGCCTGACCAGTCTGGTCTTCCCTTCTTCAACCTTTTCCGAACTCATTGTGAATAAACGCTGATGGCTGCTTTGTTGCAAATGTTTGAAAAAATGTTGCATGCAACCATAGTTTCAGTCTATGAAACATTATTGTGGTTGGGATGGAATGAAGATTCATACATTTGCAATGCTTTTGAGCATAACAGAAATTGATAACCGTTAAAATTATGAAAACCACAAAGACAGCTTTTTTGTCAGTGATGCTGGCCTTCTTCACGATGGGATTCGTGGATCTCGTAGGCATAGCCAGCAACTATGTCCAGAAGGATCTCGCCCTTACTGATTCCCAGGCCAACATTATGCCTTCCCTCGTATTTTTCTGGTTCCTCATATTCTCTGTCCCGACAGGTGTGTTGATGAACAGAATAGGCAGAAAAAACACCGTTCTCCTCTCTATTGGAGTAACAGCCCTTTCCCTCATAATTCCGATTTTCGGGTCTTCCTATCCCGTGATGCTGATCAGTTTCTCCCTCCTGGGCATAGGCAACGCCATTATGCAGACTTCCCTCAATCCATTGGTAACCAATATTGTGGAAGGTGACAAGCTGGCTTCAACCCTCACTTTCGGCCAGTTCGTCAAGGCTATCGCATCCTTCCTTGCCCCTTATATTGCAATGTGGGGCGCCACTGCGGTTCTGCCTTCTTTCGGACTTGACTGGAGAGTGCTGTTTCCTGTCTATGCAATAGTGGCAATCGTAGCAGCTCTTCTTCTGGGCTTTACAAAAATCGAAGAGTCTCCGCTGGAGGATAAGGCCACAGGTTTCATAGGTTGTTTCAAACTCCTCGGCAAACCATTTGTGCTGCTCTGCTTCCTTGGAATTATGTGCCACGTGGGCATAGATGTAGGCACCAACACCACGGCTCCGAAAATCCTTATGGAGAGAGTCGGATTCACTTTGGACGAGGCTGCATTCGCCACATCCCTCTATTTCATATTCAGGACCATAGGCTGTTTCTCCGGTTCCTATATCCTCCGCAAACTCAGCCCTAAAGTATTCTTCGGCATATCCGCTGCAATGATACTCGTGGCAATGGTCGGCCTTGTCCTCACTGCATCGGTTGAATCCCACATATTGGTTTATGTTTTCATAGCCCTGATCGGATACGGCAATTCCAATATCTTCTCCATCATCTTCTCCCAGGCCCTCCTCCACGAGCCGCAGCATCAAAACGAGGTGAGCGGACTTATGATTATGGGACTGTTCGGAGGCACGGTATTCCCTCTCCTTATGGGTTTTGCATCCGATTGGTTGGGTACCATAGGAGCCGTTCTCGTAATGGCGGCAGGAGCCATCTATCTCACTTGTTTCACTCTTAAAATCAGCAAATAATGAAAGATTATATAGTAGGTTTGGGAGAAATCCTCTTCGACTGTCTTCCTGACGGCAAAAAGCTTGGGGGAGCACCAGCAAACTTCGCATACCACGTGAGCAATTTCGGTCTTAACGGCCTCGCACTTTCTGCAATAGGCAGAGATGAGGACGGAGCACAAATCAAAGCGGAACTGGCTCCGAGGGGACTGGCTTTCCATCTGGAAGAAGTGGATTTCCCAACAGGGACAGTGAAGGTTACATTGTCCGGCAAAGGTGTGCCTCAATATGATATATGTCAGGGAGTGGCTTATGACAATATCCCCTGGACACCTCAGATAGAGGAAATTGCCAAGAATTCCCGCGGTGTCTGCTTCGGGTCACTGGCCCAGCGCAACGCTGTCTCCCGCAAGACCATACACAATTTTCTCGACACTATGGCTCCGGTGGGAACCCTCAAGGTTTTCGATATCAACTTGAGGCAGAACTGGTATTCGAGGGA
The DNA here is from genome assembly GCA_022777205.1 of Rikenellaceae bacterium. Lineage (GTDB taxonomy): Bacteria > Bacteroidota > Bacteroidia > Bacteroidales > UBA932 > Cryptobacteroides. The sequence goes on along the minus strand of JALFGP010000123.1, from coordinate 622 downwards.
AATCATTGAGGAGTCTCTTGTAAGGTGCAATGTGTTGAAACTCAATGATGAGGAGATTGGCGTACTGTGTGACCTCCTGGATGCGGGCAATGTGCGTCAGCCTTCCGAAGACGCTCCGCTTCAACTCGTTGAATTCGAGGACCAATGCCGTGAAATAATGCACAAATATGATATAGAGATGATTATACTCACTTGCGGAGTGCACGGGTCCTATGTGCTTTACGAAGACGGCAAGGTCTCATACCAGGAGACCCCGAAAGTGAAGGTGGCGGACACGGTCGGTGCCGGAGATTCATTCACGGGCACTTTCGTGGCGAATCTGCTCCAGGGAAAACCTGTGGTTGAGGCTCACGAGAAGGCTGTGAAGGTTTCCGCTTTCGTATGTACTCAGAATGGAGCAATGCCGACTGTACCACAGGAACTGCTGAAATAGTGTGGTGCCGTTGTTATTGTGTGTTGTTAGTAATACGAAAATAATAATTTGCGTCAGATTTGAATTAGATTTTCGAGGTCAGATTTTCACCCGAAGAAGGAGCATAGCCGTAGCTATGTGACTGATGAGGGAGGAAATATGGACCGAAAAGATTTTCAAAGATGATGCAGGTTATTTTTTGAGGATTAC
>JALFGP010000101.1 GCA_022777205.1 Rikenellaceae bacterium | reverse complement strand
AGCAAATATTTCGGATGCACTGCAGATTTCATTGCAGAGGGAGTGGACCAGACAAGAGGATGGTTCTACACCCTGCACGCAATCAATACTATGGTCAGCGGCAAATGCGCTTTCAAGAGGGTGATTTCCAACGGACTCGTTCTCGACAAGAACGGAGACAAGATGAGCAAGCGCAAGGGCAATGCTGTGGACCCTTTCAAGGCCCTGGACGACTATGGTGCAGATGCCCTCAGGTGGTATATGCTCACAAACGCCCAGCCTTGGGACAACCTGCGTTTCGATGCGGCAGGAGTGGATGAGGTGCGCAGAAAGTTCTTCGGCACGCTCTACAACACCTATTCCTTCTTTGCCCTCTATGCCAATGTGGACAATTTCGACCCTCAGGCCCCGGCAGTTCCTCTTTCGGAGCGTCCGGAGCTCGACCGCTGGATCCTCTCCCTGCTCAATTCGCTCGTGAAGGATGTGGAGGCTGCCTATGAGGATTATGATGTCACCCAGGCGGGCCGTCTGATTCAGGAATTCGTTTGCGACCATCTGAGCAACTGGTATGTGCGCCTGGGCAGGAAGCGTTTCTGGGGAGGCGGAATGAGTCAGGACAAACTTTCAGCCTATCAGACCCTCCACGAGGTTCTGCTGAAAGTTTCAATCCTTGCGGCTCCTATCGCTCCTTTCTATATGGACAGGCTCTATCTCGACCTCACCGGCTCTGATGCCGATTCCGAGTTCCGCTCAGTTCATTTCGTGGCTATGCCTGTATGGAATGAGGCTGCGGTGGACAAAGATCTGGAAGAGAGGATGGAACTCGCACAGAAAGCCTCTTCGATGGTGCTGGCACTTCGCCGCAAGGTGAATATCAAGGTGCGCCAGCCGCTCTCCAAGATTGTGATTCCGGTAATCAGTGACAAGGTGAAGGAGCAGCTGGAGAAGGTGAAGACCCTTCTGCTGGGCGAGGTGAACGTCAAGGATGCTGAATTCATCCACGACACAGTGGGCCTGATTACCAAGAAAATCAAGCCTAATTTCAAGACCCTCGGCAAGCTGTACGGCAAGCAGATGAAGGAAATCGCAGCCGCATTCACCAAACTCAGCCAGGAGGAAATCGTGGCCATCGAGGCTTCGGACAGCTATACTCTTGCTCTCCCTTCCGGAGATGTGGTTCTGTCCAAGGGCGACTATGAGGTGACATCAGAAGATATGCCGGGATGGCTCGTGGCAAATGACGGCCAGCTGACCCTGGCTCTCGACGTCACCGTCACCGATGATCTCAGGCGGGAAGGCGTGGCACGAGAACTCATCAACCGCATTCAGAACCTGCGCAAGGAAAGCGGTTTTGAGGTAACCGACAGAATCACAGTCACCATTGATCCGGTGACCGGAGAGTACCGCAGCGAAATTGAAGACACACTCAAGTCTTTTGACAAATATATAGCATCCCAGACCCTTGCCCTCGAAATCGTCCTCGGTGACGCATCTGGGGGAAGCGAAGTGGAATGGGCGGAAGGCAGTATCAGAATCTGCGTCAGAAAGCAGGGCTGACTACCGGTGAGAAATACTAACTAATTAACACACACGATTATGGCAGAAGAGAAGAAAACAATTGAGCCTCAGGCCCGTTATTCAGACGAGGAATTGCAGGAATTCAAAGCCATCATACTTGATATGCTTGCAAAGGCAAAGGAGGAGTACAACACTCTCCGCGCCATTGTTACACATTCTTCAAGCAATGACATAGAGGACACGTCTCCGACATTCAAGGTGCTTGAGGAAGGTGCAAGCGCCCTCTCCAAAGAAGAGGCAGGCCAGCTTGCACAGAGGCAGTACAAGTTCATACAGAGTCTGGAAGGAGCCCTTGTGAGAATTGAAAACAAGACCTACGGTATCTGCCGCGTCACAGGCAAGCTCATTCCTAAGGAAAGACTGCGCCTCGTGCCGCACGCAACCCTCACCGTGGAGGCGAAGGAAATGCTCAACAAACAGAACAAGAAGTAGTCAGATGGCAGGATTCAAAATGTCCAAAGGCAAGTGGCTCATCGTTGTGGGTGTGCTGCTTGTAGTCATCGACCAGGTCATCAAAATACTCGTCAAGACCAATATGGCACTTGGCGAGCATTTTGACGTATTCGGAGACTGGTGCAAGATTTATTTCATAGAGAATGAAGGAATGGCCTTCGGGATGAAATTCGGAGGCTGGGTGGGCAAACTTCTGCTGTCACTTTTCCGAATCGTGCTGTTCTCAGTGCTGGTGTGGTGGATTTCAAAGCTTTGCAAAAAGGCGGACACCCCGACCGGAGTGCTTGTAGGGCTGACGCTTATTGCCGCCGGTGCGCTCGGAAATATTTTCGACTGCTGGTTCTATGGGCTCATATTTTCAGAGTCCACACCGATGCAGGTGGCTCAGTTCGGAGGGTCCTATGCCCCATTCCTTTTCGGTAAAGTGGTGGATATGTTCTATTTTCCTATGATTGACACCACCTGGCCCGACTGGTTACCGTGGCTGGGAGGCCGTCCTTTCCGCTTCTTCGAGCCTGTGTTCAACTTTGCAGACAGTTGCGTCACGGTCGGCACTGCCTATCTCATACTTTTCCAATACAAGTTCTTCAGCCAAGAACAAAAGTAATTGAATGGGGAACGATACGACAAGAGCTATATCCTTCACTCGGATATAGCCCTTGTCGGAATATTCAGGTTTGAGATGGGTGCCCGGTCGGATTCGAACCGACGACATTCAGAACCACAATCTGACGCTCTAACCAACTGAACTACGGGCACCGTGTTCTTTTGGGACTGCAAAGATATGTATTTTCTGTGTATGTGCAAAAAAA
>JALFGP010000078.1 GCA_022777205.1 Rikenellaceae bacterium | reverse complement strand
AAGCATTTTTGTCTTTGAGTTCATACCAGAACATATGTGCACTCTTGCGGGAATAACTATAGGTATTCCTTCCCAGAACTTTGTAGAAATACCAGCAGGACCAGGCATCGTGCATTTTCATCTGCTCCAATGTTCCGTCTGTCTTAACCCCGTTTTCATAGACTTCGAAAGTCCATTCATCGGTTGCATTCCAGACATTTGCCACTATCATTCCGTCCCCTGACACTCCAAACTCATAAGTTCTCGGTGCATTGCCCTGTACAGAATATTCAAAAGGGGGAAAATCCGATGTGCGGTACAAACGGAGCTGAAATCCTTCAGGTTTTCCGGTGGACTTGTATATCTGATTCTTTACTGAACCGTTTTCCAATTCATAGGAAGCATAACCCATAGGCTCCCCTCCTCCTGCCACTTGTGCACACCAGTCCACGCCGTTTGTTGTGCAAACATCATCGTTGCGTATCACTTTTCCGTTCACGGTTTCTTTAAGATTGTTCAGATAATGCAGATGTCCTCCCACAACTCTTGCCTCTTTAAATTCGGAAAGCAGTTCAAAAAGTTCCGGTGCCGTTCCGTATGTCAGCTGAGCGTGCATAAACACCATCACGCTTTTCTCGCGGGAAACAGACTTAAGGTCCTCACGAGCCCATTCCATTACCCTTTCGCAAAGCTCGTCAGTACAGCTTGTCTCGCTTTTTCCCTGATGCACGATATTGTCCAGCACAAGGCAATGTACATTCCCCCTTTCGAAGGAATAGTTCACCGGGCCCATTGCCGCCTCATATTTGCGTTGTGAGCGCAAGTCAGGTATAGGGTCGGAAGCCGAAAATTCGTGGTCGTGGTTGCCGATTACGCAGAAACAGGGCACGGAAAGGTTCTTTACCGACAGCATTTGCTTCACCTGGGGATATAGGTGCCACTCGTTGTGCACAAGATCTCCAAGAGCCACAGCATAAGTCGGCATATCTGATTCCTTTGAAGCAACATACTCGCGTATGTCCTTAGCCGTTTCATTATTGAACCTGTCCAGCCCTTTGTTTGCTTCTCTCACCTGTGGGTCTCCGAGGGCAAGTATTCTGAAACGGTTTTCCACCTCAGCCTTCTTCAATGTAAAATCATATTCCTGAGTATTGGCATCCAATGCTTTATAAAAGCAGGGCATTCCTTCCGGACCGGTCTGGACTGCAGCATCAGCAGGTATGGTATAATACACCCACTGGGCATAAACATTACGTTTCTCAATGGAATAGCATCCTTGAGCATCCGTTCTGGTGATGGTAAAGCCGTCGCTCACCTGTATTCCGGCGGCCGGAGTGCCGTCCTCCCAGCATATTTTGCCTTTCACGGAGGCTGTAATGCCCGAATGATTCAATTCTTCACCCTTGCTGCACGATGAAAATGCCATCATCAGAATGCAGGTAACCAAAATGTACTTTTTCATATAATTGTTGATTAAAGTTTTATCAATATCCCGGATTCTGGTCTGATGGGGTCATTCCCATATTTGAATCCAGCTCCGATTTCGGAATTGGCCATAACTCATCCTTCCCCACCTTGAAAACGTAAGTATTGAACTTCCTCAAATTGCTTGTCTTTCCGTCCCAGGTCTGTCCATCGTAACTGACAATGCAATCCTCGTCTATTATCGGTTTTGCATTGGAAATGAACTTTCTCGGATTAGCCGATGTGGACTGCCCCGGAGCCATCATATCCCTGTTCATAGCCTTTTCTGCAATTCCCCAACGCCTAAGGTCATACCAGCGAAAACCTTCGTTGCACAATTCCACCATCCTCTCATAACGGAGTGCTGTCCTGAGCGAAGCTTGAGTGCTTGCCGCAACATCGGGCATACCTGCACGGGAGCGTATTTTGTTGATATACTCTGCCGCCTTGGACAACTCTGTGTTCAGTTCTATTCTTGACTCAGCTGCAATCAGGTAAAGCTCTGCAAGACGGAAAACTCCGTTGTTGATTGCATCCTTGGTCTGTTCCATGCTGCCTCCGGTAATGGCCCCGTAAAACGACTTGTCGTATCCTTTTCTCCAAAGATAGCCTCCTGGCCCCATAGAACCGTTAGGTCCATATTCGCTTTTGTTGCCCACTACATTGGAATTGGCAATCTGGGTCTGGGCGACATAATCCGTCACCTTTTCTTTTGTAATGTCCAGCGAATACTCGACTCCCATTGTCCTTGAGTCATCCCTGACGCAGAACAGATCCAGACGAGGGTCCCTGTTCTTCCACGGATTCTTCCAGTCGTACAGCGACGATTCGGTTATGAACTTGCCGTCCCTGCACTGGATGGCATCTATGAAGAATTGCGATGGGCCCATCCAGGATGCACCGTTCAGAGTTCGGGGCGCATAATAGTATATGTTTATAGTCAGCAAGTCATCTGTAAGAGCATTGTACTGATGGGACCATATCCATTCATCATCGTTCTCCCCGGCGTAGGAGAAAAGTGCACAATTCGGTTCACCGTCAGTGTGGGAAGGGAAGAAAGTAAGGTCGTAGTCCGCAAGTTTATGGCCTGATGCCTCGGCTATGGCAATGGCCTTGTCCGCATATTCCATAGCTTTTTCCCACCAGCCGTTTTCTGCCGTTGCATAGTTCATATAGATTCTGGCCTTGAGCATATATGCTGCGACTTTGCTGAATCGTGCAGGACCACCGTCAGTCTTGCTCCACCTGTCAGGCAAAGCTTCTATCAGTGCATCATCCAGGTCCTTGATTATCTGTTCGGTAATCTTGACTCTGTCCATACGGGGATAATACATATCCTCCAGACTGAGGCTGTGGTCAATATATGGAACTCCTCCGTAATACTGGATGAGTTGGTCATAGCAGAAAGACCTGATGCAAAGCAATTCGGCTTTAAGGCAAGCAATTGTGGACTCCGGAACCTTGCCTGAGAGATTGTCTATCCCGTCAAGAACGAAGTTGGTCCTGCTTATGGCCATGTAAGAGCGTTTGTAGAACTGTACCACCCATTTGTTTTCAGTCGAGATGGTGGAAGTGGTCAGCTGCTTCACCGCCGCGGATGAAATTCTTCCGGTACCTATGTCTGTTATGCAGTCTATCGTCCTCCACCATCCGGCAGTAAGATGACCATAGTTCTGAGCCACAGCCCTATATGCGCCGTAAGTACCGGCCAATGCCTCTTCTTCTGTGGAAGGGAATCCCACTGTGGACGGTCCGTTCAAAGGTTTTTTGTCCAGGCTGCATCCCGCCACAAGAAAGCAGGCAATTATTGAAATTATTGTCTTTTTCATAATACTCAAAATTTGATTTCCAAGCCGAAAGTATAAGTCTTAACCTGCGGATAATTGTCCGCAACAGCTCCCAGGCTCACTCCATTTGCACCATTCGTGTCGTATCCGACTTCCGGGTCATAGCCCTGATAGAATTTTGTCAGAGTGAACAGGTTCTCGGCGCTGGCGAAGAGTGAAAGTTTACGGATATGTCCTTTGAACCATTTCTCAGGAAATGAGTAGTTGATATTGAGATTCTTCAAACGGAAGTAGGAAGCGTCCCTCATCCAGAATGAAGACTGTTTGCGGTTGTGGTCGCTCTTGTAGGACATTCTCGGATAGAAACCATCCGGAGTGGCCGGAGTCCATCGGTCCAGATGTTCCTTGCGGAAAGTGCCGCCGTTAATGCAAGGCTGGACATAATATGAACTAAGATAAGAATCAGCCTTTCCCACTCCCTGGAAGAATGCACTCAGGCCAAGTCCCTTCCATCCGAAACTCAATGTCAAGCCATAGGTGTATCGAGGTATTGCACTGCCTATTATAGTCATATCCGCATCAGTCACAACTCCGTCCCCGGTGGTGTCCGCATAAATGAGGTCTCCCGGGACTATATCCTTGCCGTACTGCCTCAGATTCATATTCACCCAATCAGCCTCGTCCTGTGTCCTTGCCATACCTACGCATTTGAGTCCATATATGGCATTTACGGAAGAACCTTCCTGATTCCTGATGATTCCACCAGAGTGAGACTCGTACTGCCCTTTCATATCGGTGATTGTATTGAGCACATCTGAAAGGTTAGCATCTATGCCCCAACGGAAATCCCCACGTTCATCGTGATAACCTGCTGAGATTTCCCAACCAAGATTTCTCACTTCTCCGGCATTCTGATACGGAGCCGACAAACCTGCAGACAAAGGAATATTCAAAGTCATAAGAATGCCGTGGGTCTTCTTGAGGTACCAGTCTGCCGTTACCGAGAACTTGTTCCACAAAGTGAAGTCCAATCCCACATCCACCATTTCCGAGGTTTCCCAAGTTATGTTCTCATTGGCAAGTGAGGCACGGTATGCAGCAGCAACGAGTGCATCGTCTATGGAATACACACTTGTAGTGAGCTGTTCCGCAAAAGGATAGTTCGATGTTCCGATATTCTGGTTTCCGAGTGTTCCGTATGATACCCTCAACTTCATCTCACTGAGAACCTTGTCCGCAGCATCCATCCATTCCTCTTCCGTAATGCGCCAAGCGCCGGAGAATGAAGGGAAGAGACCCCATTTGTGTCCGTCTGCAAAACGTGAAGATCCATCCAGACGGAGATTGGCCTCGAAGAGATAGCGTTCCTTGTAATTGTAATTGACTCTGCCGAAGAATGACTGCAACGCCCATTCTGTACGGGAACCTGCATTGCTCATAGTTTCGTCCTCGGCTCCTACATTCAGGACAGGATACTGAGGATATGGAAGGCTCTGTCTTGTCGCGGAAAAATACCTCTGGCCCAATGTTTCGTAGGAAGTACCGAGCAGAACCTTCAGGTCGTGATTTCCCCCGAAATTATGGTGGAAACTTGCCGTAAACTGGGATGTGGTATAGAAATTCTGGGTTTGAGCTTCTGTCAATTCATTGTACAGACGGCTTGTAACCGGTGAAGGTGTTCCGTAAGCATCTGAGGCATAGTTAAGTACATCATCAAACTGATGAGTATGGGATATATTGTACCTTAATGCGAGCTTGCCGGAAAGTGTAAGCCATTTCAAAGGAGACCAATTTATGGTGGCTGAACCATTCAGTCTAAGATTATCCACCCTTTTCTGCCCGCCTGCGCCTTCAGTTACAGGAAGAATATTGGTGGAACCTCCTGTCATAGGAGCATAGTCACCACTTGACCATTGGGTCAGAATGAGCGGGTCTCTGGTATTCATCATATTGAAGAGGCTGGCTGCCAAAGGAACTGCATTACGTCTTCCGAAATTGACCGAAGCATCTATTGCAACCCCAAGTTTGTCCGTAACATCAATATTGAGATTGTCCCTGAAATTGTAGCGGACATAATTCTGACGCTTTATGATTCCGTCCTGACTGAGATATCCCAACGATGCATTGTTGCGTATTTTTCCGCTTGCCGCATTGAATGAAAGAGTATGGTTATGCGTAAATCCAGAACCGTTCAGGACCTTTTCCTGCCACTTGGTAATCGGATATGTGTCCGGGTCATAACGGTGATTCGCCATATAGTTGGAAATGTATTCCTCAGAATAAAGCGGCTCATCTCCATCATTCAGAGAGGCCTCACGGCTGAGGCTCATATATTCGACTGCATCCACAAGTTTCGGTATATCAGTTGGTTCAGACCATCCCGCATAGCCTCTGTAACTGAGGGAGAAACTATCCTTCGGGGCACGCTTCGTAGTAATGAGTATGACACCGTTGGCTGCTCGTGAACCGTATATGGCTGAGGATGCGGCATCTTTGAGAACGGAAATCTTGTCAATCTGCGACGGGTCCACATCATCTATGCTGCCCTGTATTCCGTCCACGAGGACAAGCGGGGATGCACTTGAGCCTCCGAATGTACCTATACCCCTGATGCGGATACCGGTACCGGAAGCCCCCGGATTTCCGGACTGGCTTGTGACGGTAACACCCGGGGCAAGGCCCTGCAAGGCAGAAGCAGCTGTAGCCACAGGGCGGTCGGAAATCATTTCTGCAGAAACAGAAGACACCGAACCGGTCAGATTCACCTTTTTCTGTGTGTCATAACCCACCACTACAACTTCCTCAAGAAACTGATTGTCAGGAACAAGTACGCAATCATAAACGCTCCTGTCCGACACGAGGATGGATTGGGAGGTATAGCCCATACAACTTATAATAAGTTTCTGTCCGGGATCTGCATCCAGTTCCCATTTGCCGTCCAGGTCACTGACTGTACCCGTTGACGTACCTTCAACAATTATCCCGGCACCAGGCACAGGAAAGGAGTCATTATCCGTGATTGTTCCGGAAATTCTATTCTGTGCTCCAAGCATAAAGCTTTGCAGACACAACAATCCGATAAAGAGTATTTTCAAGTATTTCATAATTATCTGCTCACTTTAAGATCAAGAACAAAACAACGAGAAGCTCCGGCGTTGTCACCTTTTTCATTTGCCCCCACAGAAGCATCAATTACAATACGGGTAGCCGATGTTGCACCTTTAATCCTGAATTTGAAATGGGATACAGGTTTATCGATAGCGCCATTTGAGGCAGAAGGAGGAAGAATATTGGCAGCATAACCAGCTCTGTACTCATTCTTTGAGGAGACTGCCTCGCTCAGGTCAACCTCCTCTTTTCCATCCACGCGGACAGAGCCGGAATCGAATACTCCGCCGTCTTCAACCCTTATGGCTATTTCATTTTTCGAACTGCTGGAGAAACGCGCCATATCCAATTCGAGCAGGACATCCTCAGTTCCGTTTATAGCAGTCAGGCAAGGAGTTGACAGATAACCGAAGGCATTTGCAGTCGAAACCGAAAGCTGGACAGCCCCGACTTTCTCACCACAACACTTCATAATCCATCCGGACATATCCCTGTTTCTGATATATGCCTCATTGGCAAGCACACTTCCGTACTGTTTCACAGGGTAATCATACCAGATTTTCTTATAGCCCACCTCGTTTTTGTTGGCTCCCTGAGCATTTGTCATATTCCAGGCCTGCATTACACCCGGCTCGGTTCCGTCAACAAGGTCCGGAGTCGAGTCCACAGCACATCCGTTGGCCGGTTTCAGGTAATCTCCGGAATATGCAAAGAGGTCAAATGACTCATACAATATGATATTGTCTTCATCCACAAGCCTGAAATAATATCTCGGAATACCGTCTTCATTCCCCAAATCTATCCTCACAGACATTTTGCCAGCAGCTTCAATATTGGTCCAGAATTGCTGACATCCATCCTGCAGACTGCCCATACGTCCTATGGACTTTGAAACCGTATAAGTCAGAGGTCTGGTTCCGTCCTGGGTACTGTTCAAGCCCACTGCAGGATAGGCTATCTTCTCCTTCTGAGTGCAGGTTCCAACTCCCGCCACTCCGGAATACGGAATTGCTCCATACTGCACTCCGTTTATGGTGACGGTGAAATCGGTCTGGCCGGCAGGCACATCCACAACCCCTTCAAAAACATTTTCATCCGTAGGGAGCGACTCAAGCAGAACGGAACCATTGATATCCACAGTCACGAGAGTCATCTCTCCAGCAACGATAACGGAAGACAAATCTCCCGCATTCCCGTCCATATCGAAAGGAAGTGCTGCAAGTGCCACCTTCTTAGCATCGCTTTCCAGAACCTGTTCCAGATTACCGCTTCCAATCTTCACCGGGTCCGATGTGGAGTTCAATATTTCAAGCAACTCATCTTTCTTTTTAGAGACATACTCGGCTCCGAAAACATACCTATACTCCACAGTGGCTGCATCCGGCTTGATGGAGATTTTGAAAGAATATTTGTCATCATCTGTCTTACCATTGAAGGATGCTCCCAACTGCAATCCCATCACCCCTGTTTCGAAAGTAGTAAATGTAGGTGCCGTAATGACATTGCCCCCGGCATCAAGTCCCAGGGCTCCGACGCAGTACTTGCTTCTTGAATCAAGTCTTCTGAAAAGCACCGGGGCGAGATCCTGCATTGACTGCCCGTGTTCTATGATATAATTGTATCTTTCCACCGCATCCATATCAATATACGGAACGGTTTCCTCATATTTTTCCGGTGCTGTGATAATACAGGAAACGACCTTTTCCTGATTGGACTGTACGGCCACTTCAGCCGAGGAGGTTAGAATGTTCCCGACAGAAATACTGATTGCTGCACTGACAAGCGTGTCAGGTTCAGCGCTCCTCCTTGCGCAGGAAACCAGGATCAGAACTGCCAGAATACTAATTATGTGATTATTCTTCAGCATAACCTTAGTTTTTGAATGTGAATGAATATGATATATTGTCTGATGAATTGCCTATATGAACAAAGTAATCGCCTTGCAGTATTGTCCATCCCGTTTCACCGTACTGCATAAGATATTCGTCCGGAATCTCGAAATTCAGCAAAGCAGAGTCTCCGGGGGCAAGCGTAACTTTCCGGAAATCCTTAAGTTCCTTCAGAGGCCTGTCATTTCCCGGAAGAGTCATATATAACTGGATCACCTCCGAGCCTTCCCTGTCTCCGGTATTCGTCAACCTGCAAGTCAGGGTTCTGCCCTTGAGCCGAGCATCCGAAATGTTGAAATCCGTATAACTCAGACCGTAGCCGAAAGCGAAGCGGGGCTTTGTACCCGTTTTCTCATACCATCGGTAACCTACATAAATGTCTTCCTTGTAGTATTCATCCCAAATCGTGTCAGGTCCGACCGGATTTTCTCTTGGTATTCCCGGATATTGTTCAGCAGAAGACAGAGGGCCATCCTCAAGGCAGACAGGAATTGTGAAAGGCAGTTTCCCGGACGGATTGACTTTTCCGGTAAGGACATCCGCCAATGAATTTCCGGCTTCGCTTCCGAGATACCAGCTTTGAACAATTGCCTTCACCTCATTCTCCCACGGCATTGCCACCGGATTGCCGCTGATATTGACAACGATTATTTTAGAGTTGATTTTTGCCAGTGATGAAATAAGGGAGTTTTGGGAATATGGCAGGTCAAAGCTCTTTCGATCATAGCTTTCGGCATCCTGATACTTTTCTTTGTTCAGACCTGCGACAAAAACAACTATATCGGCTCTCTTCGCAGCCTCCAGTGCCGGAGCCAGATCAAGTTCCCCTTTGCTTGACCAGGCTTGGACATACTCAATTTCAGCCCCGGGCAAAGCCGATTTCAATCCGTCCAGAGGTGAGATTTCGTATTTTGCCTTCAGGGCGGAGCTGCCGCCGTTGTCTGTCATACTCCTCACTGCATTCTCCCCTACCACCAAAATATGTCCGGCATTTTCAAGAGGCAGGATACCGTCTTCGTTCTTCAGCAGGACTATGCTCTCCGCCCCTATCCTGCGGGCTGCTTCCGAATGTTCCGGACACACAAATTTTCCAAAACTTTTTTGATGGGACATCGCTGTCCTCATATTCAGTCGGAGAATCCTTCTTACTTTCTCATTCAGAATGAGTTCCGAAGTCTTTCCCTGCCTGAGCATATCCAAATACGGAGCGGCAAGATGATAATTTTGATACTCATTGTCAGTCTGTGAAGCAAGTCCGTCAGTCTTTGTACCGAATTCCATATCAAGACCGTTTTCTATGGCCTGCAAAGTATTGTGAGTCCCGCCCCAGTCACTGACAAGCACTCCGTCGAAACCCCATTCATCCTTGAGAATCTCTGTCATACGGCTGTTGTGGCAGCAATGCTGATTCAGGTAAAGGTTGTAGGAGCCCATAACTGCCCACACACCTGCATCCTGTACCGCCGCCTTGAATGCCGGAAGATATATTTCATTGAGGGCACGGTCGCTGACTATGACATTGGTGGTGTGACGGTTGGTTTCCTGATTGTTCAGGGCAAAATGTTTCACGCAGGCTGCAACTCCCTTTGACTGCACACCCTTGATATAAGGAACGACCATCGAAGAGGAGAGTACAGGGTCCTCACCCATATACTCGAAATTCCTTCCGCACAAAGGGGTACGGCAGATATTGCATCCCGGTCCGAGCAGGACATGCTTGTTTCTGTAGCGGGCTTCCTCTCCCAAACATTCTCCATAGAGCAGGGCCAGGTCCGGATTCCAGGTTGCAGCAAGAGCACTCAAGGCAGGATATGCGGTACAGGAATCATTGGTCCATCCGGCTCTTTTCCAACTGTCCCACAGCACTTCTGCCCTGACCCCGTGAGGTCCGTCGGTAAACCACAGTTCCGGAATACCCAGACGGGGCACACCCGCAGAAGAAAAACGGGACTGAGCGTGCAGCACGGCAACCTTTTCCTCGAGAGTCATACGTGAGAGGGCATCCTCCACCCGCCTTTCCACAGGCTTGCGCGTGTCCAGGTAAACGGGAGTGTTTCCAGCACATCCGTACAGTACGGCAACAGCAAACAGAAGTATAATCCTTTTCATATCACTTGGTTTTCGGAATTCAAATCAAGGTCTATCAACACCTTCATTGCAGTCTCTCTGTGCGAGTCCAGATAGGCATAAGCCTTGTCGTATTGTTCAAGCGGAAAGCGAGCGGAAACAATTGGGGCAAGATTCACCCCACCTTTGGAAACCGCCTCCACAGCTGTCAGGTAATCCTCGTGAAGGTACATCATAGTGCCTATGAGAGAGAGTTCGTGTTCCCCGAGATGAAACATACTCAAAGAAGGGTCTTTCCCGAAAACAGCAACCACAACAATGCTTCCGCCTTTCTCCACGTCGGCCATCAGGGAACGGATTGAACTTTCCACCCCTGCGACTTCAAAGCCTACCTGAAAGCCCTCATCTGAGAAACATTCCTTACAAGCCTTTTCCAACGGTATTTTACTGACATTTGCCACATTCTCAATTCCACATTCCGAAGCTGTTTTCAGCCTGCTGTCACAGATATCCGTAACCAAGACCTTGCGGGCACCCCTCAATTTTGCGAATTGAGCCACCAGATTTCCGATTGTTCCGGCTCCGGAAACAACGACATTTTTCCCTTCAAGGCTTGTCCTGCCACTTGCGTGGGCTGCCACGGCAACAGGTTCTATCATAGCTCCATAATCCAGCGACATTCCTTCTGGAAGCTTTACAATCCTGTCTTCATCAATAATGATTAAATCAGATGCTGCACCATCAGCCTGAAATGCCTGAACCCTGAGATTTTCACAAACATTGTATCTACCCTTACGGCAAGGTCCGCATTTGCCGCATACAAGTTGAGGTCTTGCTGTAACATTGTCACCTACAGAAGCAATACTGACCTGAGAACCTGTCTTGACTACTGTGGCGGAGTACTCGTGCCCCTGAACGACCGGATAATAGGTTGCAGGATGAGTACCGTGCCAAGAATGGACTTCAGAACCGCATATTCCTATGCGTCTGACCCTGAGCAGGAGCTGTTTCGGTCCCACTTCAGTAATTTCCGGAACATTTCTGAATTCCAGAACTCCGGGTGACATTAATCTTACCTGTCTCATTTTTCTATAATTTTTGAAGGTTTACCGAGCAGACAGACAGCTGTACTCACAACAGCTCCGATAGGAGCCCACCAAGTCCAGGCAATGACCACTCTGTGACCGAACAAATACTCCGTCAGGGGATTCATAATATATGGCTGCATAATGAGCACTACTAACAGTCCTGAGACCAAAGCCGCGATTACGCTGAATGTGTTGCCCCTTTTCGTGAATAATGCCGTTATGAACACTCCCAACATTCCCGCATAGGAAAAACACATTACACCTGTGGCAAAATCTACCAGGTTCAAGCCGGAGGCCTGTTGCATCAATGCGGTCAGAATGGCAAATCCGGTCAGAAGAACCCCCATCAGGACAGACATCATTCTGGAAGAGGTAATTTGGCTTGCATCTGAGGTGACCGCCCTGCCCCTCTTTTCCATAAAAGGCAGATACAAGTCGCTGACAAAGCTCGATGCCATTGCGTTGATGGCGGAGTTGAAACTGGAGAGGGCTGCCGACAACAGACCTATTATCATCAAACCCCTCAGGCCCACGGGCACATTGTTTTTGATGTATTGCGGAAAGACATCTCTTGCATCTGTGAAAAAACCAGAGGCTGCTCCCGCTGCGGGGTCGCAAGAGTATTTCACATAAAGGAGTAATCCTATTGAAAGGAAGATGAATACTATAGGAATAGCCATAAGTTGCGAAACCACCAGGGACGAACCGGCCTTCCTGACACTGCGGCAAGTCAGCTGACGCTGAACGAACTCGTGGTCGGTACTGAACTGGGCAAATTTAAATATGGCGTATGCAAACAAAGCCCCTATCAGGTTGTATGGACTGGTAAAATCGAAGGAATCATCAACCAGCATCAACTTGTTTCCTGATGCCCAACCTTGAAACGTGCCGTCTGTAGACAAGGAGTAACTGGCCTGCTGAGGAAGCTTGATCATACCGTCCTTCAAACGGGCTATTATCTCCGCCAGACCCAGGTCAAGAGAATTGAATATCAATATCAGAGCCACGAGACCTGTGCCGACAACAAGCAGTATCTGCAGGGCATCAATATAAATCAGGCCCTTGATTCCCCCTGCCATAGTATAGACAGTGCTTATGATGCCCAGAATGATTATGGAATATACTATGAACCTGAAATCTATACACCCGAAGCAGATAACAGAAATTGCTATTGCTGCTATGAAAAGTCGGGAACCGGAGGTAAACAACTGTCCGAGAAGGAACATCAAGCTCGTTGCCTTCTTTGAAGTTGCACCGAATCTGTTTCCTATGTAGCCATAGATTGTTATGGTGTTGCATCTGTATAATTTCGGAAGCACTAAAGCAGCTACAAATATTCCGCCTATTACTGCTCCGACACAACTCATTATGAACGTCAGGTTTGTGTTGAAACCAAGTTCGGGAGAGCCGACGAAAGTGCCGGCACTGATTGATGTTCCGGTTGCCGCAAGAGCCACAAGCCAGCCGGGCATAGACCTCCCGGCAGCAAAATAATCATCAACGTTTCTGTTCTTTTTCGAGAAGAAAAAGCCTATTGATGTCAGCACAATCAGAAACAGTGCAATAAATATCCAGTCAATTATTCCCATATCAGCAGTCCTCGCTTCTTGCAGCAGTTGTGTCTATAAGTGTATATATCTGTGTATAAGGTTTGTTCGGGTCTCCAACACCCTTGTTGAGCAGAATTTTGAGCTTGTCGAAATTGGACGGCCATATCTGGCGGGGTTCTATTCCGTTTTCTATACAAACTGCACAGGCCATACCTATAACCTCTCCAATCATAGCGCAGGTTCTCATAACCCTCGTGGTTCCGAGTGCAAGATGGCTGACGGAAATATTTCTTCCCGCCATAAAAAGATTGTGTATATTGCGGCTGTAGAAACAGCGGAAAGGTATGGGATAGAAATCCAATGGAGTGAGACATCCCCTACTCAGCCACGGATCCTTGTATTTCGCGGCATTGTCCGGATCGGGTATATGGTTGTCAATATACCACGAAGTGCTTACACAGCCGTCTTCATATTTGCGGAATTTTCTCAAGTCCACCTCTGTCAGCACATAATCTCCGAGAAGTCTGCGGCTTTCCCTTTTCCCGGCATAATAGGACATCCATTTCAGTTCTGATTTGGCATACTCTTCTCTAAAAGATGAACGGTTCTTGATGTAGGACCAGTTGGAATAGGCCACCAGCATACCGTAATCCCTGATTTTTTCAGCATCCGCTATCTGGTCGTCATTCATACCCACTTCCCAATACCACTGTCCGCGCCTGACTTTCTGGACGCTGTCTTCGTCAATAGGGATGCCCCAGTCGATATCAGGGAAGGAAACATCAGCTTCTTCTTCCTCAGAATACCATTGGACAGAGGCTCCCAAAGTCACCCCGTCAGCAATTTCCGGGGCCGAAGGCTCTCCATATTCCGAACGGGCTTCCCTGCCCATAGTCCACTCTGCCCCGGAAAGCACACCCAGTGTGGCGTCTCCGGTACAGTCGGCAAAGAACCTGCCGGCAATCCTGATGGTGCGGTAGTCATCCACATTCGTGGCTATTACAGAAGCAATATTTGACAGGTCCTTCTTTTCGACAGAGGTCACCTTGTAGCCGAGAAACAGAGTAATATTCTTTTCCTTGAGTACCGCCGCCATCTTCTTTTCGTCCTCATATATGTCAGCCGGCCTTGCATTGCCTTTGCGAGACGGGGCGAATTCATTGAGCAGATAGCCCAACGAAGGGTATTCACCTATATTTATTCTGCCGCCAAGTCCCACTCTCACCTCTGAAGAATTGTTGCCGCCAAGCACCTTGCGGTCCTGAACCAGAGCAACCCTGTTACCGAGTCTAGCCGCAGAAATGGCCGCACATATTCCGGACAGTCCACCACCAATCACCACGAAATCGTAATAGCCCCTGTCATCAGGTATGGCGTGAATATCAAGCAGGCGTGTCCTCAACGTGACAATATCTTCCACAGGAACACCGGCGGACAATGACAGCAATATGGAATCGAAACGGGCCTCGAATCCGGTCAAATCGTGAACACATATCCTGTGGTTTCCCTTTGTCAGATGCACGGTCGGGCCTTTCTGCCAATGCCACTCAGCCTTTCCGTCTCCGAAAACACGGTCAAGCACCTGCCCGTCTATGGTGATCCGGAACACGCCAGGAGCGGCATCGGACCACCAGGCCACCCAGTTTCGGGTACGGACATTTATGTGGTAGTCCCCTTCCTTCCCACAATAGAACGAGGTGGAGGCATCCCTCACAGGCTTTCCCAGACCGTGGGCAAGCAGACAGCTGGAACCCATTGTTTCCATAAACTGAGGATCGGATATCCAGCCTCCCTTGTCGTCGAAAGAAGAACCGCAAAGCAGGATGGAATCACTTTTGACACTCGCGGAAGAAGATGAGGAAAGTCCGAGCCGGAATTCAGGAGTTATGATTTTATTTAGCGGATAGGTACCCTCCCCCATTATCATAGACCTAAGCATTTCAAAGGAATACCGCGCCACCGCATCCGTAGGCTGATAAACATAGGTCAACTGCGGTTTGAAGACATCTGCATGTCTCATCTGGTCAAACCCAACAACAGCAAAATCATCAGGAATACCGTAACCCAGTTTGTTGATTGCTGCGATGCCGTTTACGGTTACGATATTGGAAGGGAATATTATGGCCTCTACACCCCTCTCGTGAGCATCTCTGACATAATCCAGCATTTCTTCCTTAATAAGAGAATAGCTGATTACATTGACCTTGGCATATTTTTCCAGCCCGTTCTCTTCCATAGCCCTGGAGTAGCCCCTTGCACGGCAGACAATGGTGGGTATATCCGTATCGTAATGGACAAGTTCTATCTTCTTGTAGCCGTTTTCCATCAGATGGGAGGCTGCAACACGCCCGGCTTCCTCATTGTCCAGCATAACTCGACCCACATCCTTCATCTGTGGCAAGTCCCTGTCTATCAGTACTACAGGCACATTTCCGGCAAGCCTTGAGATGATGTCTCCAGAGTGTGAGCAAGGTGCTATTATCAATCCGTCCACCCCTGAAGAGATGAATTTCGTGATAAGCTGTTCAAGTTTTGACGGATCATCGTCGGTACTCCCGAAAAGGCTTAGTATGCCGTTCCTCGATGCTATGTTTTCAACCTTTCGGCATATATCCCCGAAGAAAGTATTGGATATGTCAGCTACAATGACTCCAATGGTGTCACTATGTCCGGAACGAAGGGTGGAAGCAGCCATATTGCGGTGATAGCCAAGTTTGTCAGCTACGGCAGCAATACGTTTTGCAGTTTCATGAGATGCCGAACACAGATACTCTCCGTTTGGACCTCGTTTAGCATTCAATACAAAGGAAACAAGAGACACGGACACACCTGCAGCCTCAGCCACATCCCTTATTGTCACCTTTGACGACATTATCGGTTTCTTTTCCATATCTTCTGCAATTTTCTAAGATTTGCATCGTCTTCAATGGCAAAGATAAACCGACAATTTTACTAAACAATAATATTTTTACCTAAAACGTTTTACCTGCATATTTCCCTAAAACAGCCCGACTTACGGAATACGAAAATAATAAGTTGCCTCAGATTTGATTTGGATTTTCGAGGTCAGATTTTCACCCGAAGAAGGAGGTAAGCGGTTCCACCAGGACCGAGTTCCAGGCTTCCGTAAAGTGACTTATTTCATAAAGAGTAGCAAGTTCTAGGAATTGATGCAAATTGGTTGCATTATAAAATCATTTTGCTACCTTTGTGTCAAAATAGATTTATTATGTCACAGTCAGCTTTTACAATCAGATTGGACTCCGACCTGAAAACTCAGTTCGACAGTCTTTGCGAAGAATTCGGAATGAGCACCAACACCGCATTCAATATTTACGTGCGTCAGGTGGTAAGGAGCCGTCGCATTCCTTTTACCATTGAGGCT
>JALFGP010000076.1 GCA_022777205.1 Rikenellaceae bacterium | reverse complement strand
GAATCTTTCCGTCCACAAGGTCGGTTGAAGGATTGACCGTGCCCTTGTAGAGGACAAAATCTGCCGCATCCAGATCAGACTGGCTTTTCTGATTCTGTGGGCAGGAGACTTTGACCTGATTGTCAGCAATTTCCGCCCACGGTGCGAAGGCTGTCACTTCTTCCGCTGCGCCGCTTCCGTCCCAAAGCATAGGCACTCCGTCTTCAGGCAGATATTCCCCGCCCGTAAGCACCATTTTCTTGGCATAGCTTCCGGTCCCGTCAGGATTTTTCAAAACAAAACCGAATTCTTGGATAACGCGGGAAGATGAGCCGGAAAAAGCAAGCGCAGTCGCACCGAAGCGCATCATATTAGGTGAAGCTCCTGAAAGGCCGGGATCATAAGCACCCGGCAGGAGTTTGTCTGCATTTCTTGCATTACCCCTCTGGTCCACTCCGAAGCTGTTTGCACCGCACCATTCTGCAAATACGGCTCCTATGCCCGGACATTTCTGAGGATTGAAGGTCCTCGCATAAGTCTCGATATCAGAAGCCTTTGCCCATAACGACTGGGAGACCTTGGAGTTGTCCCAGACATAGACTCCGTCCTGAAGGCTGCCGAGGGTTTTGAGATCTGTTTCGCAAGTTATGTCGGTTGCAGCTCTGGTGATGTCTCCTGAGGTGCTGTTGAAAATGTTCCAGCCGCCTGAAACAGCCACTCTTCCGCTTCCGTTGAGAAGGAATCCGGGCTTACCGTTCACGTTGATGCCTATACTGTTGGCTATGAACGAAGCCCTTTCCGGACCTGATTCGCAACGGATTCCCGCTGTGTTGTCATCAGAGATTATGGTGGAGTTGAGGATGAGCATTGCACCGCCTCCGTTGAGGGCTCCACCATTACCTGAGTTCTTTACAGTGTTCGAACATATTGTGGTGTTGTTCATACAGATTGTTCCGCTGGACATCTGCACTCCGGAACCCCAGTCGCTGTCCACATAGTTGTCGTGTATGCTGCACCTGTCAAGGAAGAGTATGGCGGCCTCGTCGTTGCATCTGAGGGCACCGCCTCTGGATGCAGAACTGCAACCGCTGAACTCACAGCCTTTGAAACGGGCCTGTCCGGAGAGTATGTAGGCAGCTGGACCACCAGCATAAGATGATGTGGTTGCAGCACTTGTACATCCTTCAAAGCGGCAGTCCACGAACTCGACCCAGGTGTCATCATTGCCTTTGACGAAGACTCCGGCTCCGCTTTTGAGTGCAGAAGCAGTGGTTTCATTGATATACCCGTGCCGGAATGTGATGCCGTTGAAACTTGACTGGCCTCCGAAAACGGAGAGCAGACCGCAGTCTCCCTCATCTGCCCGGCCGGTCTTGTTCAGGTCTCCGCTGAATATTGTCTCATAGCTGTTTATATCCCTTTTGGTGAGGTCTTTTCCGGTGCTTTCAAGGCTGTAACCTCCGCTTACGGAAAGAATTTTCTTGCGGATTTCCGGTCCGAAAACTGCACCGGAGGACATATAGTATGTTCCTTCTGCCAAGCAAATCTGAGTCGTTGAGAGGTCTGTCTGGTCTGAAAGCAAAGCCATGAACGTGTCTGCATCAAGAGCATTCTCCCAAGATGAACCGTCCACCTCTCCGTCGCCATAAGGAGTCACGAAAAGTGTCCTGTTCTTGTCTCCCCAGAAATCCTCGTCGTCGATGTCACCCCCCTGCTCCACAGAAGGAGGAGGAACCATCTGGTATTTCTTCTGGCACGCCCCTGCACCCAAAAGTGTGGCTACCGCAAGGGCATAAACTGTTATTCTCTTTATATCCATAGTCTTGTGTTATTTAATTGACTTGTTCATATCCCGGATTCTGATGCAGATAGCGGTTCTGTTCGAGAGTCTGGCGTGATATGGGATAGATTTCAAAATGGCTGTCGGCATCCTTCGGTTTGTCCCACCACTCGTCCTGGAAACGGCCGAAGCGTATGAGATCGGTTCTGCGGCGTCCTTCTTCGATGAACTCACGTCCCCACTCGTCCAGCATTTCGTCCAGGTCGAGTTTCACGCTGCCTTCCGGCTCATAGGCTATAGAGGAGTTGAAATCTTCGTAGTTTCTCTTTCTCACGAAATTGAGCAGTTTGCCGGCCTCATCTGCCTTACCCGTCCTCAACAGGGCCTCCGCCTCTGAATAGTAGATTTCCGCATAACGGATTTCCGTGAGGTCAGACTCTATGTAATATCCTCCCGTGAAAGAGTAGAAAGGATATTTCACGCAGTACAGTCCTGAGTTGAAGTCGCCGTTTCCGAGTTTGGATTCCTTTCCGCTGCCTGAAATCAAGCCTTCTTCAGCTGTGCCGAGGAACTGTCCTACCTGGTCCCTGAGGTAGAGAACATACTGTTGTTCAGGGTTCATTGCATAGCCGGTATATGTGGTAGCATTAGGAATTTTGCCTTCGAGGAAGAACATTCCCTCCCTGGAATTTACGCTGGTGTTCTTGTACTGTTTCCAACGTTTGTCTCCGGGATATTTCTGGAATTTCTGGCTTGGCATACCGAGCTTGAAAGTAAAGAGCTTGCGAGGGTTGGAGTTGTCATAGCTCGGAGATAGGGCATATTTGGGATTCCTTTCACCGTTTCCGTCCACCCCGAGGTAGTTTGCGCTTCCGAAAGGAAGGGTTCTGCCGTAGAATGTTCTCCAGGAGTTCTGCATATGCCAGGAGGAGGTTGTATAAGAGCCCGGGAACCCGAATATCACCTCGTCGCAGGTTTCATTGTTCCAGTCGAAAGGCTCCCACCAGTTCTCTGCTATGGTATATGTTCCGAATTCTCCATTGCGGATTCTGCCGCACCAGCTGATTACATCTTCATAATGTGCAGTGCCTATCCATTTCTCGGCGTTGAGATAGAGGCGGACCAGAAGTGCTGCGGCCGCTCCTTTGGTAAATGAACCCTGCTTGTTGCCGGGACCGGAAGAGCCGGTTTTTGCCGGAAGTTCCTCAACGGAAATTTTGAGCTCTGATTCTATGAAATCGAAGAGCGTCTGCGGAGACACCTGCTTCCTGTTTTCCGGAAGGTTGTTTACGGCTTCATCAGAAGTGGTGGTGAGGATGCAATTCCGGTAAGTGTTCAGAAGACGCAGGTAAAGGAAAGCACGCATTGTGCGGAGCTGTCCCCTGTAACCGTCAAACTCATCTTCTGAGAGACCGAACTTGGCCGGGTCGAGTTTGGAAAGGTCGTCCAGTACAAGGTTGCACTGGCCTATACCCATATAGCAGGCATCCCATTCGTGGGTCCAGCTCCAACCGTTGTCAATATTGGTCCAAGTGTGCCTGTGGAGAGTCTCCCACTTTCCGCCGTCGTACCACCAGGTGCCTCTGGTCGGGGTGATGAAGTGGTCCCCGGTGAGTTCTTCGTGCTCGTAGAAGTCATATTCGCAGCAATATACGTGTTCGAAAGGACGGAATACGGCGCGGATAATGTCGGACTTCGTGTTGTAGTAGTTCTGGGACATCACCTGGTCATAGACTTTCTCGGTGAGATCCGTGCAGGATGAGGCCGCAATCACGGCAAATGCAGCGGCAGTCAGCCTGAAAATATCGTATCTTTTCATTTTCTTCATTGGTTTAGAATCCTATCTGTACTCCGAATATGCACTGGAAAGCTGAAGGATAATAGTTGTAGGAACCACCGAAAGTGCCAGGGGTCAAGCCGTTGACCTCATAAGTGGACGGATCCACGCCCTCGAACCTGGTGAAGGTGTACAGATTCCGGGCTGTGGCAAACACCCTGAAGTTGTTTATGAACTTGCGGTTCAGGCGGAGTGTGTAGCCCAGGGTCACATAGTCGAGTTTGAGATAGTCTCCCTTCTCTATGAAATAATCGGTGATGACATTGAGACCGCTGGTGATATGGGCATTCTTGGAATATGCCTTGGTCAGCACATTGCCGGTCATTCCCTGAAGTCCGAAATAGAAATCGTGTACATTGAATATGTCGAATCCGGCAGCCGAAGTAAGCGAAACCGCGATGTCGAAATTGCCTATGGTGAAATTGTGGGTCATACTGCCCGTGAACACAGGCAAACCGTTTCCTGTGACAGTCTTGTCGTCCTCGGTGCCTTCAGCAACCGGGATGATGTTGTCGTCCTTGTCGTAGATGAGCCAGTTGCCCTTCTTGTCCACTCCGGCATATCTCCAGGTGTAATAGTTTCCTATTCGCTGCCCCTCTTCGATTCTCTGGAGGTAACCCGGATTGTTCGGATTGACCATCGTACAGGTGTTGTAGTATTTCTGTCCCTGATAGGTGTCGTTGGAGAAACTTACGAAACGGTTGTCGTTGGTGGCTCCCACGAGGGTGATGCTCCAGCTGAACTTGTCCTTGCGTATAGCATCTATGTTGAGGTCGTACTCAAAACCGGTGTTCCTCAATGTGCCGACATTGGTGTAAATGTCGCTGAACAGATGCGGCGGAACTGATACATTGTAGGTGCCGAGCAGGTCCGACTGCCTGCGGATGAAGTAGTTGAAGGAACCGCTTACCCTGTGGTTGAAGAGGGAAAAATCGAGGCCTATGTTCTGGTTGTGACCTTTTTCCCAGCGGAGCTCCGTATTGACATTCTTGCTCGGACCCCAGACGTGGAAGGACTGTCCGTCATACTGGTAGTAACCGAATGAACGGTAAGTTGCGAGGGATTTGTAACTGCCGAAATTCTGGTTTCCGGTGACACCATAGTCGTATCTGAACTTGAGGTCGTTCAGCCAACCTGATGTTCCCTGCATAAATGGCTCGTCGGACAGACGCCAACCCACAGAAACGGCCGGGAAATATCCCCATTTGTGGTTTTCGCCGAATTTGGAGGAACCCTCATAACGAAGGGATACGGAGAGCAGATAGCGTTCTTTCCAGTCGTAGTTGACACGGGCGTAGAAGGAAATCAGCTTGCTGTCGTTCTTGTAGGAAGACATACAGATTTGACCTTTTTGTGAAGCCCATTCTCCTGCACCGAGATTGTTGTAGGTGAGTCCGTCTGATGTAAAATCCTTGTTGTTGGCCGACAATCCGGAACTTACTGCATAGAACCAGCTGTAGCCGGCCATAGCCCTGATTTTGTGATTGCCGAGCTGGGCACTGAAATTTGTCACCCAATCGAGGTTGAAGCTGGAGCTCTTGTCGAATGAACGGGATGCGTCTCCCTTGATCTGGTCGTTCTGGTGCCAGGATATGGTGGAAGGTGCAAAATAGCCTCCGAATTTGTCCACCTCATAGCCCGAAACCGTGAGTTTGGACGTGAGTTCATATCCGGGCTTTTCAGGAGTGAAGAGAGGAAGAAGATTGATCTGGGCGCCGGCGTTCCATTCCAGAATTTTGATTTCAGTGTCGCTGGTGACCTGGGTCATCGATTCGACGACATTGGAGAAGCTTGAGCCGGCAGGGAAATGATAGTAGCCGTTGGAAGTGGTCTCATCATACACAGGTGCAGTCGGGTTTATGCCGAGCACGCTGGAGAAAGAACCGGTAGCCTTGTTTCTTTTGATTATTCGAGGGGTAATGTTAGCCGTAAATGTGAATAATCCCCCCCCCGTGGTATGGTTGATTCCGGCTCTGGCACCGTATTCACGACGGTCCGAGCTCAGGTCTATACCCCTTGCGTAGCGGTAATCGGCTGTGACACGGTAGTTTGTCCTTGCGTTTCCGCCGGACAGGGTAAGAGTGTGAAGATGGCTCATGCCCATACGGGTGGATTCCTTGAACCAGTCGGTGCTTGCCCCGAGATCCTCGAGAGGATTGTTCACAGTGCGGTATGTCCTGAACTGATCAGCTGTGAGGAAATCAAGTTCATTTTTAGGGGCGTTCAGGGTGAAGGTGCCGGAATAGGTGGTGTGTATGTTGCCGTCCTTGCTACCCTTCTTCAGGTTAATCAGGATGACACCGTTACTTCCCCTGGTACCGTAGATTGCGGATGCTGCACCATCCTTGAGCACATCCATAGACTCGATGTCCGCAGGATTGATGTTGGTGAGGTCTCCTCCGGGCACTCCGTCCACGACTATGAGAGGTGAGTTTCCGGCCTCTCTGGAAGCCACACCACGGACCTGAATGCTTCCGTAGTTGTTAGGGTCGGCTGCTGCGGTATTGCTGACACTCACACCTGAGACCTTGCCCTGGATGAGCATAGAAGCATCGATGCTGCTGACAGAATTGAAGTCCTTAGCCCCGACGTGGGAGATGGCGGAGGTCATTTCCTTTCTCTTCATAGAACCGTAACCCACCACCACGACTTCGTCCAAAGCAGTGGATTCCGTTTCGAGAACAACTCTCATATTGCCTCCGCTGACATAAACCTTCTGGGTTTTATAGCCGATAGATGAGAATTCAAGAGTTGAGCCCTTGGGTGCATTGATTTCAAATTTTCCGTCAAGGTCCGTCACCACTCCGGTGGACGTTCCTTCGATGAGTACCCCTGCCTGAATGATAGGTTCGCCATTGGAATCCACGACGACTCCCTTCACGACAGAGCCTGTCTGTGCCGAAACCGAGATACCGAGTACCACGGCTACGGTTGACAACAATAGCCTGATGAATAATTGTTTTGACATAGCTTTAGTGTTTTTATGTCTGAGAGATTATCTAAGTCCGCGGGATGCCAGAGCTGAAATAAGTTCCGCCGGGGAATTCGTCATTATCATCTTCACGTCCGGGTATATAGAAAGAAGTTCGTCCAGCTGAGTCCCGTCAATGCCGTATTCAGGGATTTTGGAATTGAGATCCGAAAGAAAACATACTGAGCAAAGCATACCATCCCTCAGAGCAGAACCTACAGGAGTGCTGTCCTTTTCAGGAGAATAGCAATACTGAACGAAATAGTTCCCATCAAGTCCGGTAAGTGCAGAATACTGTGTGGCCCAGCAATAGGCATGAGCAGTCGGTGAAATGGCAAGCACTTCCCTGCATTTTTGCACAGAGTTGCAGTAGAACCACACCTGTTCCAACATTCCCATACGCATCACAACTTCCATAACTTCGGCTGTGGAAGCTGTGCGTGGGGAATAATCCAGATCCACATATATTTTTCCCCTGCAGGCCTCAAGGAATTCCTCAAGAGTAGGCATCACTTCGTTGGTCGGGTTTCCGTTACGGTCCTTAAGTTTGTAGGAACGGATCTGGGCGAGGGTCATTTGGGTGATGTCACCTGTTCCGGTGGTGGTTCTGTTGATTGTCTGGTCGTGGCAGACCACAATGTGGCCATCCTTTGTCCTGTGGGTGTCGCATTCCACCGCATCTGCGCCAGATGCTATGGCCGCCTTAACTGCCGAAACTGAGTTTTCAGGCACGGTCCGGTCGGTGGTATTGGCACGGTGGGTCATAACCCAGACTTTCTTATATTCCGGATTCCTGAAATTCTTTTGCGCAGAAGAAAGTGCCTCAAGCGGATAGCAGCGCAGCTTTGATACATAGGTTTCATCCAGCACGCTTGAAGAGACAGTAAGATTGTAATCTCTGCCTTCAATGTAGGCGTGGGAAGCAGGGGAAGGTGCAACGGCATCCACCAACGTACCGTCTCCGAAATTGACGGTGAACTCAGTGCCTGAAGTTACACCCTTGAGATAGACATTGACTGTCTCCTTGAGCATAACCCGCGACGGGGCAGATACTGAAGGATTGACAGGAATCTCTGATTTTGACGCACAGCCTGAAATCAGGATAGCGGCAAGGACTGCTGAAATAGTCTGCATAACTTTTGCAAATGACATAATTATTATATTAGTTTTTCTGAAAACCGTCGGGTCCCGGTGGCTTTCAAGTGTTCTGATGCAAAAGTAGAAAAGAAGATGACACAAAAAACGACTGGAAATTTCAAAGGAAACTTTCAGCCGTTTAGGGAAATTATAAATTACTGATTATCAACAATTAATCTATGTTGCCAAAATCAATCCAGGGAAATCCCTTTTTCACGTTTTTTGTCTAAAATCCAGAAATCGGAGAGCATTTTTTCGAATTTTTCCTTCGGCACAGCCAGCTTTGCATTAATCCCCGAACGCTTGTTGTAAACGGTTTTTATGGAATAGTGCAGGAGTTCGGAAATGCGGGAACTGTCGGTGACACCGAGTCTGATGAGGGCGAAAATTCTCAGTTCGGTATTGAGTTTTCCCGAGTCTTTCACCTCTATGCGACATTCCGGTTTCAACATCGAGTTTATGTCTTCGACAAAAGTCGGGAAGATGTCGAGGAAGGCCGTATCGAAGCTGTCATACATATGTTTCAACTCATCGTTGGTTATATCCCTGGACGGATTGGTAAGTTCTATCACATAGTCCGTATTGCCCCGCCTGAGGCTGGTGTTCACACGGCTGCGGAAAGATATGAGGCGGTCGATATAGGATGAATATAGTTCGAAGAAGCTGGCTATATAGCTGTTGGATATACGGTTGGACTGCTCCAGACGCCGGGTCAGAATGCGTCCGTTCCGGATGAGTACGGCAAGATAGCACAGGATTGCGACAAGCGCCACAGACAGCAGGGACAGAAGCACGAGACTCCAGGTCAGCTGCTGTCTCTGGCTCACAAGCTGCCGGCGCAGAATCTCGTCAGTCTCAATCACCATATCCGTTCCTATGAGACGGCGTGTGCGGGAACGGAATTTCAGCATGGCGTCGTAAGAATATTTCGACATTTTGTCCAGAATCCCGACATCCACGACATCCTTGAGCAAAGACACCAGGAGTGTGAAGGCAGCCACGTCCTGATTGGAATTTTCAAGGTCTATTATGGCAGCCTTCAGAAGACAGGTTATTTCATTATCATAGTCGCGGAGAATGTCCCGGTAGATGAGGCTGCGTTCAAAATAGACGAAAGACTCTTGAATAGTCCCCTTTCTGGCAATTTCCATTCTTTTGCGGTTGAGGGCCATTGCAACCTCGGCATCTCCATCGTAATAGGCATTCTTTTCCTTAGCCCGCAGTCCGTATTCCGAGTCCGGAGGGGAAACCATTATGACCGAGTCCAGATAGGCGTGGTAAGTTTTTTCGTATTTGTCGCGAAACTCGAGCCTGGAACCGTCAAAATGGAAAAGTTCATAATAGAGCAGCGACATAGCCTCATAGTACTCACACAATATGGCAGGAGTGAAACTTTTCCTGTCTATGGACGTGATGCGGTCTATGCCTTCCTTATAATACCCTATGACAACGAGCATCCTTGCCGTAAGGATTCCGGCTCTGGAATAAAGTTCACTGTCGTTGATGTCATGGGCAAGATGCCTGGCCTTTTCGATATAGGCGATGGTGGAGTCCGAATCGAATTTCAGATATTCATCGGCTACATCCAGATATGCCTGCACAAGTTCTGAAGGTACTTCCAGCCCCTCAGCCCTGTCCTTCGCCTGCTGAATCTTTTCCAACTTGCGACTCTGATACACTTCCAGGCTGTCAAATCTTACTGCCAGAGAGTCGAGCAAGGCCCTGTTGCGTGGAGAAAGGGACTGGGACGCCCCCGAAAAGGCTGACAGAAGGAACAGGATTGCGGCAAATTTCAGTCTCATATAGTTTGTCTGGATCAAGTTTCGCGCTTCAATTACTTATCCCAACTCTCGCGCTTCGATTACTTAAACGAAAGTGGTGACCTGAAAACTCCGATCACCACCATCCAATTTCAACATTTATGTAAAAATTAGTCCTGAACCGTAGCGAGGACTTCGCGGATTTTAGCCTCGATTTCGTCGCAGAGTTCCTGATTGTCAGTGAGAAGCTGCTTGACGGCTTCACGGCCCTGAGCGAGTTTGGAGTCGCCGTAGCTGAACCAGGAGCCGCTCTTCTTGATGATGTCATACTCCACGCCCAGATCGATTACCTCTCCGACGTGGGAAATTCCCTCACCGAATACTATGTCGAACTCGGCCTTCTTGAACGGAGGAGCCATCTTGTTCTTCACGATTTTGACCCTGGTGCGGTTGCCCAGAGCCTCGTCTCCGTCCTTGATCTGGGTGGTACGTCGCACATCCACCCGGACTGATGCATAGAACTTGAGTGCGTTACCTCCGGTAGTGGTCTCCGGATTGCCGAACATCACTCCGATTTTGTCGCGCAGCTGGTTGATGAAAATGCAGCAGGTGTTGGTCTTGCTGATGTTTGCGGTGAGTTTGCGCAGAGCCTGGCTCATAAGCCTTGCCTGGAGTCCCATCTTGGAATCTCCCATTTCGCCTTCAATCTCGGCCTTAGGGGTGAGGGCTGCCACGGAGTCGATTACGATAATGTCGATTGCTCCGGAACGGATGAGGTTGTCGGCAATCTCGAGTGCCTGCTCACCGTTGTCCGGCTGGGAAATGAGCAGTGTTTCGAGGTCAACTCCGAGATTCTTTGCATAAGTGCGGTCGAAGGCGTGCTCAGCATCTATGATGGCCGCAATTCCGCCCTGTTTCTGGGCCTGGGCGATGGCGTGGATGGCGAGCGTGGTCTTACCGCTGGACTCCGGTCCATAGATTTCAATCACCCTGCCCCTCGGGTAACCGCCTATTCCGAGTGCGTGGTCAAGGGCTATGGAACCGCTCGGAATCACTGATACCTCCCAATTCGGCTGGTCTCCCAACTTCATAATGGTACCTTTTCCATAATCCTTCTCAATCTTGTCAATCGTGGCCTGGAGCGCCTTCAATTTGGCTGCATCCACCTGGCCTCCTTCCTTTGTTTCAACTTCTTTTGCCATAGTCGATAATTATTAATTCCGAACAGATTCCGTCTGTTATATGTCTTGCAAATAAAATATTCCTTACCAAAACGTACCTTGCAAATATAATACGACCTCTCCACTTATACAAGTTTCGGGGCATCCTTTGCAGGGGCTTTGAAAAGGATGAAGAAGAGGATTGCAACCACGAGGGCATAGCCTGCAAAAATGTACCAGCAGGTGCTCCAGTCACCCATCGTGAACACCATTTCCTCACCGTTGACCATCACCGTTTCAGAATAAGTGAAGTGATTTACTATTGCCTGAGCCGACAAAGTGCCGACTGTCGCTCCAATTCCGTTGGTCATAAGCATAAACAGGCCCTGGGCACTGTTCTGCACTGAACCGGAAGTCCTTTCATTCACATAGAGGGATCCGGAAATGTTGAAGAAATCGAAGGCCACACCATAGACTATGCAGGAGAGGATGAGCATCCAGACGCCGGAACCTGTGTCTCCGAGTCCGAATAGTCCGAAACGCAGAACCCAAGCGAGCATCGCAATGAGCATTACGTTCTTGATACCGAATTTCTTCATTGCAAAAGGAATGAGAAGGATTCCGAGGGTCTCCGCTATCTGTGAAATGGAATAGATTGCAGTGGCGTTCTTTGCACCCCAGGACTCGGCAAACTCCTCAAGTCCCTGGAAATGGGATATGAATGGAGTGGCATATCCGTTGGTAATCTGCAGAGCCACACCAAGAAGCATAGAGAAGATGAAGAAAATCGCCATCTGCTTGTCCCTGAACAGTTTGAATGCGCTCAGGCCGAGAGCGTCCATAAGGGACTGTCCCTGAGTTTCAGCTTTCTTGATTTTCGGAAGAGTGAAGCAGTAGAGCACGAGCACGAGGCCTATGACACCGGAAATGATGAACTGATGATAGGTGAACTGGAAGGATGTACCCGCCGAAGTCTTGCAGAAATTCATTATCCACATACTTGCGATGAAACCCACGGTGCCGAAAACCCTGATTGGAGGGAAGTCCTTCACGGTGTCGTAGCCATTCTGCTCCAGAATGCCGTAAGCTGCTGAATTTGAAAGAGCTATAGTAGGCATATAGAAAGCCACGCTGACGGTGTAGAGGCTCATAAATAATGGAAAACTGAACATTTCAGCGACCTTCATTCCCGCTGCAATGGCACCGGACTCAACAGAAGCGGCATACAGACCCGCTCCAAGCATAGCCGCTCCGGCGATGAACTGACACAGTGCAAGAGTCTTGGTAGCCCCCAGCCATTTGTCGGCAACTATACCCATAAGTGCAGGCATAAAGATGGAAACGATTCCCTGCATTGCATAGAAGAGTCCGATTTTCGGCCCCAGGCCCACCTGTACCAGATAATTGCCCATAGAAGTGAGGTATGCACCCCAGATTGCCCATTGCAGAATGTTCATCACAATGAGTCTCAGTTTGATGTGTTTGCCCATGTTATAAGTTTTATATGTTTCAATCTCTGTAGCGAAGCCTATTTTGCGCCTCCGCCGGGCAAAGATACAAAGTAGTTTTTAATTCTTGATGAAGATTTGTCATCTTTGGGGCTTCTTTTGAGGTGCAATTTTGACATAATCCCCTTGTCATCTCCTGAGCATAATGTCCGATTTTCTTTAAGAATTTCGGACATTTTATTGCTACATCAAGAGCAATGAACAATATGGTAGTCCTGATGAAATCAAATACGATTACTGCATTGCCCCGCAATGGATTAAACAAAGACTTGCATTATAAATGCAGAGAACGCCATAATCTGAATCGTGCTATATTTTATTCGTCATCAAGGGATTTGAGGATGTCTAGCAACTCGTTTGGAGTGACAACCTTCTTGACGGCAGGGAAGTGCTTGATGTTTCCGGTGACGAGGTAGGAATCGTCTCTGGACATTGCAACCTCGTAGAATACTACATCCTTCGGATCGAGGACCTCATCATCAGTCTTAACTCTAATGGAATCAATTCCGGCTTCAAGAAGAGCTTCTACAGCGAACGCTATCTGTTCCTCGGGGAATTTGAACTTGGGACGACGG
>JALFGP010000066.1 GCA_022777205.1 Rikenellaceae bacterium | reverse complement strand
CCGGAAAAGCTCACGATTTATGTCGGTTTAGAAAACGAAATCGAAATGACAATCGAGCCGGCAAAAGCCAACGCTTCCTCGCTGGACTGGGAATATGACAAGGAGATGGTGGAATTGAATTTCAAAGAAGGAAAGGCTATTGTCAAAGGACTCAAGAGCGGGTTTTGCGCGATGACTGTCAAATCAGAATCAACCGCTAAAACCATCAATCTCACAATCAAAGAGTTGACAGAAAGAATACAAGTGTCGTACTCCCACAACTCTAATAGTGTCGTTGTGCAAAACGGAGACAAAGTATCTTGGAATGATATATTCTTGTCTTCTTTATTAGTCAAGGTCGGAGATGGTATCACTCTGCCCGAAGATGTAACAATCAGTTCGTCAAATCCGTCAGTCTGCAAAGATTTCATATTCCATAAACTCTTTAGTTCCGCATCCATCTATGTACTCGGTTTGGGAGAAGAGTTTGGCAGCACGGAAATTACAGTCAGCACGAATGACAAGTTGTTGAATAGGGTGCATAAACTCAGTTTCACATTGACAAGCGAGCCGAAAGGTATCCCGGGAGATATTGCTGTGAAAGTATCTGGCGGACCGATTCTGAAAAATGGTGACAGCTACCGGATGGACAAAAATTCCCAACAAGAGTTTAACATCGAACCATACGGAAATTTCGCCAATTGGACTGTTGAAGGAGGGAACATGGACATTGAGTATCTACTTGGCAATGATGTCTGGTCGGTGGGTGCAAAAATCACATGCGGAGAGCAGACAGGCACCACAACCGTCACCGTGAAAGACCAGACCGGCAAGTCAATGTCCTTCGAGATAAATGTCACAGAGCAGATATTCCCCGAGGGCATCTACATCATTGATGACGAAACCGGCAAAAAGGCAGAAGGTGCGGTTTATATCCCTTGCGGAGGCTCCAAAATTTTCAGGCTTTCCAATGAGAACTATAAAGGTAAATGGTCAGTCGGACGGCCGGAATACTACACTGTCGAGCCAATTTCCCCTGATGAAAACGGCTATTGCACAAAGGTGAAAGTCACTACAACAAAGGATGCTTGGCAAAAAGGAACATATATCCAGGTTGTGGATAAGGCAAATTTGAATAGCATAAGTGTCGAAGGGCTCTGGGCGGGCATTGATTTCTCGAAGATGGTTAGACCGGCTTTAAAAACGGAGGGCATTTGGATTGAACCGGATAATATCCATTCTTTCACTTGGAATGGCAAAAAAACAAATTATTTTAACAAATTCTACATCGTCGACGGCTATAACACCAAATATGAAAAACTTCCTGGTGTGACATTCTCTATTGAAAAAAGCGACGAAGATTCCGGATTCACAATTGGTACTGACCAAACTATGATGCAGAGGACCGGAGAGATTCCGGTGACTTGGAAAGAGAAATATGGTAGAGAGGCAAAATTGACTCTGACTGACCATTGGGGGACTAAGCGTAGCTACATTTTCAAGCCAAAAATAGATTTCTTCAACGGGAAATGGAGAATACATCAAAAGTATAACGGTAAAAGTCATTCCACAACGTGGCACGACTTACCTAAAGATCCCCCGAATCGAAAAATAATAATCTCTCCTGCCCAGAATTTTGATACTATCGACAACGAAAAAGGTTGGGAAGAATACGAAATATTCTTTATAAACACCGATGATAATCAAGGATTTGCCTGGGATTATAAATGCTACTATATAGATTGTCAGGTGTATGACTATAATAATTATGGGTATTATAAGGACGTCGTCCTCAATGAGTTCAAATTACGCCCATGGACGAATATTAGTTCAGGACCCACAAAACATTTGAAACTCTGTTTCTCCGATTCCCAAGGCAAACCTTGTTATATAGAGATTCATTTTAATTACGAATATTAAATCATATTCAATAACCAACAAAAAACAAAATTATGGAAAAAATCATCAAACTTTCGACATTCGCCGCACACGGCCTGTTGACACTTTCAGTTGCAGTCTTAGGCATTGCCTGCTCTTCCTGCACGGTTGAACCGACTGCACTCACAGAGGAGAACCTTCCTGTGAAATCTATAATATGCGGACACGTAAGGTATTCCTACACGAAAGACCAAGGTGGTGCCGTAACAGAAGCAGGAAAGCCGGGACTTACCGTCAACATCGCATACGGCATTCCTGATGCAACTACCGGTAAGGTTGAAAGCTATGCTCTCAGAACAGTCACCACCGGGCAGCATGGATATTTCGAGTATGCTCTCGGATGTCCGGTGGGCAAAGCTCTCACAGTGAAGGTTTCAGCCAGCGGATACGTCGATGATGCCAAAGGGACACCTACGACTGGAAGCAGCACACAGAAATCTAAAGCATACTTATATGCTGAAGTTGAAAAGAGCGTCACCGGTGGACAGGCTGCCTATTTTGCGATTGATATGACACCGGCTGCGTATGTTGGCGCCCCAGGCTTGAAACAGTAAGACTCTGTTTTCCTTTCACTACATTTTCGCCATCTGGCGGCAAAACCAACAAAAACAGACTTATATGAAGAATTTACTTAAAGTATCACTCCTCACGACGTTTTTCCTCGCAACGGCTTCGACTGTTGCGCTCGCCCAGGAGTATCAGACAGTCCCTGAAGGACAGCGTATGACCTGCTACCACGTCTATTCGAAGGGCGATGCGCAAAAATTCAGTCCGAAGCGCGGAGACTGGTCGGTCGGTGTCACATTCAACCCGGCCACCCTCGGCTACCAACTCAAGATGCAGCCTAAGAACGGCGAGTATGCCGGTGCGTTCATCGCCGACAACGCCACTGCGAAAAAACAGATGTTCATACTCTCGCAGGACCCGCTTGCAGCAGTTCGCGTGCGCTACTATTTCAACGAAAGCTGGGCGCTCCGTATGACACTCGGTCTGAACGGAAGCCACGTCGACTACAAGGAATATGTTCAGGACGACCTTGCAAAGGCGATTGACCCAAATTCCGAGAATAAGGTGGTGGACAATGTCATCTCAAATCTCAACAGCGGTAGCCTTGCAGTCGCTGCGCAGTATATGGCAGGCAAGGGTTCGCTGAAATTCATCACCGGATTCGGACTCGTCTATGCAATCGCCGGCGGCGGACTCAATTTCAACTACGGCAACAAAATCACCGACCTCAACAAGGTGCCGTCGTCTATGCCGATGACAATGCCTCCTGCTACGGGTGCGAAAGACCCGACGCTCAACGACTTCCAGTCCACTCTCGGCATTGCCTACGGACGTCCTCTCAAGAGGTATAATGTGGGTTATGTCCAGGGTCTTGGAATCACAGCCGACATGGGTGTGGAGTGGTTTATGACCGGAAGGCTTTCACTCACTGCCACAATGACTTTCACTCCGGTGATGGCCATCTGGCAGCCTAAGACCTATGCAATCTACGAAGGTTTCTCTTCCCGCACCGGAAAGGTGGAGCAGTACAACTCTCTCGTGAGCCCGGGCAGCCACGCCTGGCTCTATGGTACGGAGAACATAGGATGCAACTTGTCTCTTAACTATTACTTCTGATAAATATGAATCATATCAAATCAATTATTGTCGCGTCAGCGTTCGCGCTCTTGGCAATGCCGGCGTCAGCCCAGTTGAACAGATTGATTAACAAGGCAAAGGACGCGGTGGAAAAAAATGAAAGAACCACAACTATGACACAAAACCAGACCGCAGCCGCTTCCCCTCAGGCAACGGGAAAGAGCTATTATGTCAGCCCCACCGGCTCGAACCGCAATGATGCGCTGACTCCACAGACCGCAGTGAAGGACCTCCAGAAGGCGATTGACCTCGCAGAAGAAGGTTCGGTAATCAACATCGCGGAGGGCAACTACCTCGGCAAGCTCGACCAGGGCTTTATTGAAGTGAAGAAGTATCTCTCGCTCGTAGGAGGCTGGAATAGCGATTTCTCCGAGCGTAACCCTGTGAAGTACATCACATCCATCCGTCCGGGCGCACAGCAGATCGGAACGAGCGGCAGCCACGCCAGCCTTGAGGTTTATGTACGCGGAAAACGCGGCTCTACAGTCCTCATCGACGGTATCGCATTCGACAAGGGACAGTACAACAGCTATTGCAGCTATGCTCCGGACGACGCCCGCACAGGTTCTCCTGAGGGCTGCGAGACAGGACGTCTTCTGATTGAGGGCGAGAATCCTCCTGTTCCGAAGGTGGGCGGCGCTCCAATCGGCAAGCCTCTCCTCAGGGGCGATGTCGAGGGCAATGTCATCATCCGCAACTGTACTTTCGTGAACGGCTACCATTTCGCAATTGAGATGGGTTGCGTGGCCGGACATTTCGATGTATATAACAATGTTTTCGTTGCAAACAGAATGTCTGCCTGCGAAATCCGCGGTATGGCTCCTGACCAGAACCTCTGCTCTTTGGATTTCCACGACAACACAGTCCTTTTCACCTGGTGCCGTACAAAGGTTCAGGAGAGTATGGGAGTGGGCTTCCGCTTTATGACGGGCCTGAAGACCGTGAACGTGCGCAACAATGTCTTCGGATGCTCTAACCTCGGAGCTATCGAGCGTACATTTGTGGACGGAAACGCTTCCAAGGAGGCTGCCCGTGAGACTAATGTGACAGACAACCTCTTCTTTATGAACAGGAACAATATGACTGACGGAGCGGCAGACCTTGTTCTCCCTTCCGGTGGTGGGAAATGGCTGTTCCTCGCCGCATCCCAATTCGAAGATGCAGAGCAGCTCAAGGAATACGAGGGCAACCGCGAAATGGACGCCAACGAGAAATTCATCAACGCCATCGATCCTGCCTACCTTCGCGGTTATATGGGCATCAATATCAAGAGTTCCTCTTCATACGACCCGAATTCAGCCGCCAACCAGGTGAATCGTCTCTTCGGTATGAACCAGCAGGGCACTGAAATCGTCCGTGCCTCTATGTTCGCCAACCGCTATCCTTTCGAAAAAGCCTTCGCCCTCTTCGGAGCCGTGGAAGGCTGCGGTGCCCAGATTCCTCTTCCCTAAGTTTATGAAAACGGATGTACCTGAGCTCGTGCACGTTTACGGGGGATATCCTTTCACCCTCCCCATCGTCACGGAGCCGGGGATGTCGAAGCAATGCACGGAAGCATAGAAGTGCACAGCGCCGAGGGCAAGGGCACGATATTCAACATAGTTCTCCCGATAAACTGCACCGAGCCGGTCAGCCGCCACTTCGACCTTGCAAACACGATAATACAGGAAGGTTTTGAAGAAAACTTTGAAGAAGAAACGGTAAACGAAGACATTATCCACGACGACAGG
>JALFGP010000063.1 GCA_022777205.1 Rikenellaceae bacterium | reverse complement strand
CCTGTCGTCGTGGATAATGTCTTCGTTTACCGTTTCTTCTTCAAAGTTTTCTTCAAAACCTTCCTGTATTATCGTGTTTGCAAGGTCGAAGTGGCGGCTGACCGGCTCGGTGCAGTTTATCGGGAGAACTATGTTGAATATTGTGCCCTTGCCCTCGGCGCTGTGCACTTCAATGCTTCCGTGCATTGCTTCGACATCCAGTTTCACAATGGACAATCCCACACCGGTGCCTATGGCCATAGAGTCGTCCGGCGCCTGGTAGAATGGTT
Organism: Rikenellaceae bacterium; assembly: GCA_022777205.1. GTDB lineage: Bacteria > Bacteroidota > Bacteroidia > Bacteroidales > UBA932 > Cryptobacteroides. The sequence goes on along the minus strand of JALFGP010000063.1, from coordinate 1,999 downwards.
TGAAGATGTCCCGGAGCACTTCAGGACTCATTCCCTTGCCCTGGTCGCTGACCGTTAATGAGAAATTGTTGCCGGTACTGTTTGATGACAGAAGCACATCTGTACCCTTTGCGGAGAATTTTATGGCATTGGAGAGCAGATTGCCCACTATCTGCCTGATATAGTCCGGAATGAAATCCATCTCCAATTCTTTCTCGGCAGGGGCGTAGATGATGCGAATCTCTTTGGACCTGGCATAAGCCTGTTGGCTCTCGCATATCATCCTTATGTAGCCCACGATGTCGCCCCGACTGTATTCAGGGCTGTTGTTTGTGCCCGAGGTGAGTTTTGCTATGTCCAGAATCTGGTTGATGAGGCTGAGCAGGCTTTTCTGGTGACGGATGATGTCCTGGGCATCCCGGTGGTAGGGGCTTTCTGCCGGCGTGCCCTTAAGTATATGGTCCGCAGCAGAATGGATGACGGTCAGAGGAGTGCGGAACTCGTGGGTGATGTTAGTGAAGAATGAACTCTTCATAGTCTCCATTTCCCTGGCCATTCTCTGGTTCCTGCCCCTCAGTATCAGCGACCATACGAGTATGCCTATGGCAAGGAATGCCAGTAAAACTCCAAGGGCAAGTATGGAGGTGATTTTCTTCTGTGCTTCCCTCTGAATGCTCCAGTTGCGGTTGATGGTGTCGATTTCAGCTTGTTTCTTTTCCTTTTCGTACTGTATCCGGACTCGCTGAATGTTGGAATGAGCTGTTTCGCTGGCGAGGCTGTCGGCATATTCCCGGCTTTTGATATAGGCCTCAAGGGCTTTTTTGCTATGTCCCGTGCTTTCTTCGAGCAGGTATTCCTGCCTGTACACTTCGGCAAGGTGTTCCCGGGAGTTGATTTTGTGGGCAGCGGCCTTGGAGGTGTTGAGGTATTTGCGGGCTTCTGTCCAGTTCTTCCTGGCAATGTTTACGCGGGAGAGGGAAAGGGCGGATTCGAGGGCGTGCCAGATGTCGCTCTGGCCGTTCATCAGGTCGTATGCGATTTTGTATTCTGCTATTGCCTTGTCATAGTTGCCTTCTTCTTCCCAGATTCTCCCGAAATGTGAGCGGCAGAGGGAAATTCCCAGCTTGGAATTGGCTTTCTCGTTGAATTCTAATGATTTGCCATAATAGACCAGTGCTGAGTCTTTTTGCCCTCTTTCTTCCATTATGGCTCCGATATTGGCGTAGTTGATGGCTTGTCCGAGTGCGCTCCCGAGGCTCTGTTCACCCTTGAGGGCCATTCTGAAGATGCTGTCCGCCTGTTCGAGGTCTCCGAGTGTGAGCAGGACGTTGCCTATGCCGTTGAGTGAGACTACCCTGTTTTTGACTGCGGTCTTGGAGGTCTTGTCGGAATAGAGGTCGGAGTAGGTGAGTGCTTTGTAGTGAAAGGTGGAGGCATCTTCGAGTATGCCCATACGGCGGAAGTCGGTGCCTATGTTGTTGAGCGCCTGGATAATCTGGATGGTGTCGCAGCATTCCTCGGCGACTTTGAGCCCGCGTTTGTGAGCATCAAGGGCATCCCCGAAGCGGCTTGCGTCACGGAGACAGCGTCCGAGTTCGCGGCAGGCGGCTATTTCTCCGTAGCTGTTGCCTTCAGAGGAAAAACGGTTCAGCAGGACTTGCAGGGAATCGATGTTGCGGTTGGCATATACAAGGCTGTCGCTTTCTGTTCTCAACTTTTGTTCATCTACAGGTTGTATGCTGGTTCTTGTGCAAGCGGAAGCGGCAATTGCCAAGATTATCCACAATAATATTTTGATTCTCATCTTGTCTGCAAATTTGTTTCAGGCCGTTCCTCGAAGGTTTCTTCTTGGAGTGCAACTTCACTGCAAAATTAAAAACATTTTTTTGTACCTTCGCGGAGGTTTTACAAAATTGAAGAATTTTTGAGTCTATCAAGTGAATCTGACTTATGCAGAGTATTCGAGAGATTTACAGAATAGGGAAGGGGCCGTCCAGCAGTCATACTATGGGGCCGAATG
>JALFGP010000001.1 GCA_022777205.1 Rikenellaceae bacterium | reverse complement strand
GCCCGTTTTGCGGGATTTCAAAAGTTTGAGGTCGTATTCCAGAGTCTTTATGACATATTGCTCTATCACCTGAGCAAGCACCAGATTCTTTCCCCGCACCTGGTCCGTACGCAACTCCGTGCAGATGAGAGCAGCGATCTGCTTCCTCAATTCCGGGGCAAAGGATGCCGAGAGCCTGTGAGTTATATAGGCTTCGTCCACCCTTCCCACCGGTGTCTTGATATCCCCGTCCTTGCAGTAGATCCAGCGCATCACATTGTGGAAGACGTTTCCGAAGGTGCCGCTGTCCAAATCGTCCACCGAATCCTGGACATCTTCCAGCCCCTCGATTTTGCTGTAGAAGAATTTGGCCGGACAGCTGAGATAGTTCTGGAGCAGAGATGCCGAAAATCTCACCTCGGAAATGATTTTGTCCAGATGTTCCTGAGTCTTGACAATTGGCGGCTCAAGATAGCTACCTCCTGCAGAAAGCTTTGTCACACAACGGGTTATATCAGCATCATAGAGATAGTCCAATTGCTTTATATAGCGGCTTTCTTCCCCTGTCTTCACCCCGTCGGAACGGGAATCGTAGAGCAACCAGACATTTTCCGCACGCTGGATGAGCCTGTAGAAATAATAGGCCCAGACAGCATCCTGATACTCGTAGGTCGGGAGGCCGAAGCCCTTGCGCAACTCCGGAGGGATGAAAGATGAACTGAACGACTTGCGAGGAAAGACTCCCTCATTGCAGGAAAGGATGACCAGATTCCTGAAATCCAAGGCTCTCGACTCCAGCGGCCCCATCACCTGAAGACCTTTCAGCGGCTCCCCTGTGAATGGTACCGAAACCGGCTGAAGCAACTGGTCCAGCAGTTTCATCCAGGTGGACGGTTTTATGTTCAGATTCATCTGTTCCAAACTCTCAACGGCATTGTAGCAGGCCTTTGCAAACACCGTGTCCAGAGCGGAACCGCCTGACGCAGAGAGCAGTTCACCCGTGCGGTCTATCACTTCCTTCTGGTACAGGGCAAACTCCCCCACCGCCTCCGCCGAAGCCACAGAAGGATTGAAGGGCGAGGAGCGGAACCAGAGCTTCAGCAGATCGGATTCAGCAAAATCCCCCTCCGGAACATACAGTTTGCGCTCCTGGAGTATCTTTCCGCATACTTGCAGGTCCTGCTCGGAGGCCACAGTCCTGAAGATATTGTTGGACAGAACCGTCCTGACATATTTATGGTAAAACAGCACCGTTTCTCCGTTGCGAACCACATTCATCCTGGCGGCCGACAGGGTGGACAGAAGCACCGCAAAATCGCTGCCCTTCATAGGATATCCCATAGTGACATTCACATCCCTGACATAAGGCGGAATGGAGTTCAACACCGGCATAAGCAGGCTCTCGTCCGGCAAGACCACAGCACAGTCTTCAGCTGCAATGCCCCCGCCCTCAGGCAACACCTCCTCCAGAATATGGGGCAACTGCTTGGCCTGCCCCACCGCCGAAGGCACACTGACCACCTTGAAACGGGGCTCAGCCAATCCGCCGGCATCCAGTTCAAAATCCTGCCTGAATTCCAGCACATTAGCGGACATAAAGAAGGATGCCCTGTTGGACGGATCTTTAATCCATTTCCCAGACCAGTCCCAGCAGAAACGTGCTGCAGACCTGTCCCTCAGATGCCGCAGGAGCTTCTTCTCGCATTCATTCAGCGCATTCAAACCCACAAAGACAAATCTGCGCCCCTCCAGATGCTCCCGCACAGTTTCGTCCAACTCCGCCACCTTGCGGTAGATCTTCCCTTCATACCCCACTCCCTTGCCCTCCAGCATCTGATTGAATGCTTCGTACAATGGCAGGAGTATGTTCCACAATTTCACGAACTCCTGCTTGATTTCACCCCGGACAGCCAAATGGGCGGAGGCCCCGGTCCTCTTCTCGTAAAAATGTGACAGAAAAGACTTTATGGCCGCTTTCTGGCTATCGGTAAGATATTCGAAACTGTCTTCTATGGACTTCAGGTCACGGACATTGGTAAAGACTTGCCGTGGCTCCGCCAGATATTTGTCTATGTCGTTAAAATCGGCTATCAGCACGTCTCCCCAGCATATGAACTCGTCCAGAGACTCGGCCTGGGGATAAATTTTTCTGTAACACTCATACAGGTCCACCAGCAGGGGGATTCTCGGAGCGGACCTGAGGTCTGACAAACCGGAAAAGAGGTCGTTGATGGTGGTACACTCAGGCATTATGACTGCTTTGCCCCTATCCCGCGACGCCTCGCAGACATATTTCCGGAAAAAGACTGATGAACGTCTGTTCGGGAAAATGAATTCGAGTTCGGAAAAGTCCGCCTCTTTTATATAATGGTCTGCGACCTGTTTCAGAAAAGCCTCCATTTGAAATAATTTTTTGCAAAGATAAGTTCATCTTGAGCAAAACCGCTGCACAAGGTCAGAAAAAATGGAAATTTATTATAGTTCGTGAGTATCAGTCACCTCGTCCAGCCATTGCGGCAATTCCTTGATGTGATTAATCCTTGAGGCATAGTCCTTCGGAGCGAACCAGTGTATGCCAAGGTCGTTGCATTTTTCTATAATGGATTGGGAGAGAGGCATATAGCTCACAAGAATAGCCTTGGACACGGTGCCTCCATAGGTTTCCCGGACAGACTGGATCTTGAAAATGTCAGCAGAAAACACCTCCCCCGACTTGCACTCAATCAAAAGCAGGCGCTGCTGCTCATTGACCAGCAAATCCACCTCATTCTTGACCGAATTCTTGTCCACATCGTTGAATATCACATCTCTCCATATTTCAGTTTTCCCTGTTTCGGGCTTATTCCTCTTCCACTGTGCCACCACATCTGCCACAACCACTTCCCACCAGCGTCCGAGGAACATGAGCTCGCAACTGCGGCGGCAGGCCGAGTCGAAAAGCACGCTCAGGCCCTTGAAGATGGTGAGTGTTCCGGCATCTGTCTCAATGAAATAGCCGCAAGGAAGACGGGCTTCGAAGCGACGATTCACCTTGCTGTCCGGCAGAGAACGGTACCAGCGCTTGGCCTGGTTGTAAACTTCTGTGTTGCGCTCTATGAATTTCTTGACATAATAGGCGGTGTTGATGTCCAGCTCATTCATCTTGCGGACATCTTCAAAATCCCGGACACTGTTGCCGTAGAGCCGAATGTATTCGTTGTTGCTGATACCGTGTTCGAGACGGGTCCGGTGATAATTGAATGTGTCAATCCAATAGCCGTCCTGCGTGATGTAAATGGCCCTTTCATTAAACTCGGCTGCCACTTTTCCCGCGGCCATAGCCATAATTTTTGTGCCTTCGGACAGATTGTAGATGAATTCCGCATCCGGAAACTTCTCCTGGATTTCTCCGCAGACCCGCATTATTTCCTCCACATCATAGGGCCCGACGAGATATTCATAAACCTTGATTCTGGGTGAAATGAGCCTTAGCATATGGCAGTAGGTTCCGCTTGTCTCCTTCGTTGCCACAAGATGAATTACATCCGGACGGAACTCCTTGATTCCCAGATATGTAGTTTCGAGGTCTTTGCCTACGGTTATCAGCTGATGTCTTTCCATAAAAATAAGGGAGACCGGTTTTTTGCCTCCGGTCTCCCCAAATATAGAAAGGATTTTGCTATTTTGCGAAATATTTGTTCCACAAACCGAGGAAACCGCGGCCGTGACGTGCTTCATCCTTTGCCATTTCGTGAACTGTGTCGTGGATGGCATCAAGATTCTGAGCCTTGGCAAGTTTTGCAATACGGAACTTGTCCTCGCAGGCACCGCACTCAGCTTCCATTCTCTTCTGTACGTTGGTCTTGGTGTCCCATACGCACTCGCCGAGGAGTTCAGCAAACTTTGCAGCGTGCTCAGCCTCCTCGAAAGCATATCTCTTGAAAGCCTCTGCAATTTCAGGATAACCTTCGCGGTCTGCCTGACGGCTCATTGCGATATACATACCGACTTCGGTGCACTCTCCGTTGAAGTGTGCGTGAAGGCCCTCAAGTATTTCAGGATCAACACCCTTAGCAACTCCGAGTTCGTGTTCGGTTGCCCAAACCATTCCCTCATCTTCCTTCACTTCCACAAATTTGTCGCTTTTTGCGTGGCAAAGCGGACACTCTGCAGGAGCCTCGGTTCCTTCGTAAACATATCCGCATACGAGACATCTGAATTTCTTTTTCATCTTTATCTGTTTTAATTTGTTTTTAGTAGCATTCTCTCCTATTGGTGCAGATTAAAACCCGCTTTTCTCCAAAGGCGTGCAAATATAATTAATTCCTCTCAAACTGCAATGTGGCGGGTTATCAGATGACGACTGCACCGGCTACCGGCAGAATGGCTCCTGAAATGTAGGAAGCCATATCGCTTGCGAGGAATGTGAATGCGTTGGCGATGTCTGAAGGTTCAGCAAGTCTTTGAAGTGGGATATGGGCAATAATCGGCTTGATCTGCTCATCCGGAAGGGCTGCGAGCATATCGGTTCTCGTAACACCTGGAGCCACAGCATTGACGCGGATGCCGTAACGGCCCAATTCACGTGCAAGGGACTTGGTGAGACCATTGACTGCAAACTTGGATGCCGGATAACCGCAACCTGCAGCCTGACCGTTGTAACTTACTATGGAACTTGTGTTTATGATAACACCGCCTCCCTGTTCCTTCATTATTTCAGCAGCGACGCGCGAGCAGGCATATACTGCGCGGATGTTGATGTCGAGAATCTTGTCGAAGTCTTCGTCTTTGTAGTCAAAGAAGGAGTTGTTGTGGGAAATGCCGGCGTTATTGGCAAGGATGTCAATGCGTCCGTACTTTTCCTTTACTGAATTGAAGGCTTCCGCAACAGATTTCCTGTCGGAAAGAGCTGGCCATATTGCATCCACCTGTGCCTGAGGAAATTCCTCCTTGAGTTTTGCAAGGGCCTTCTGCGCCGTTTCTTCACGGGAACCGCAAAGCACCACAGTGGCGCCTTCCTGGACATATTTTCTTACAATGGCATAACCAATTCCCCTGGTGCCGCCGGTTACAATAGCAACCTTGTTTTTGAGCAATTCTGACATATTTTTAATGTTTAAAAATTAGTACACAAATCTAAAATTTTTCTGCAAAATAAATACCAGAACCGGGGGATTTTTTCATAGTTCAAAGTGAGGACGACTGTCTTTACGGTCACGGAAGTCACTCTCCGGGCGGGACGGGGGTGTCAGAAATCGCGGGCTATGATTTTTGCGGATGCGGCTGTTTGGTTGACTATGCCGGATACGTCTTCTGCGGAGAGATAGTCAAGATTCCAGGCGGCGATAGTGATTACTTCTCCCAGGCCCCAGAGGCTTGAGAGGGCTTTGAGATAGGAACTGCCCTGGTCGCGGGTGTCTCCGGTAGGAATATTCATTCCACGGGTGGTGATGTACAGTACTTTACGACATTTGCACAGGCCTTTGCAGGTGGTACCGTCGTCGGTGAAGGTTATGTTATATAGCGAGAGGTTCTCCAAGAAAACTTTCAGCACTGAGGGGAAACTCATATCCCAGAATGGGGCAGCAATGACTATGCGGTCTGCGGATGCCACCTTTCCAGCTATGGACAAGGTCGTCTGAGGGACATATCCGGATGTTCTTTCTTTCAGTATTTCCGGGGTGACAGGCGGAAGGTCCAGGGCATTTACGTCAATGGTTTCAATTTCATATCTCGATGCAAGTTCTTCCAGAGCCGCTTCGAGTATCTCTTTTGTTCTTGAGTCCTCCCTCATACAGGAGTTGATGACTACTAATTTATCCATGCGATTAGTTGATTATGGGGCAAAGATAACCATATTTTTGTAGATGTGGACTTGTAGACGGGGCTGGGTTCGGGAGGGAGGCTGGATAATTGCGTAACATATTGACTGTTTGTCAAGTTATTGTTTGGTTATTTTATATATAATTACGATATTTGCGTTACGATAATTACGTAATGATAAAGTAAGGTAGAATAATGAAGCCAAACAATCCTTTCCTGATAGTGGGATATCATAGCCCAGAATTCTTTTGTGACCGTGAAACGGAAACCGCAACTATTCTTGATGCGCTTAAGAATGGACGCAACATTACACTGATTGCTCCTCGTCGAATGGGCAAAACAGGCTTGATTTGTAACGCATTTCATCACTTGAAAGAGCAGAAATCAGATATTGTCACGCTGTATATGGATATATATTCAACGCAGTCAATCGGTGATTTTGTGCGTTTGTTTGCCAATACGGTATTGGGTAAACTGGATGCTGCACCTCAGAAAGCGTTAAACCGCATAAGTCAATTTATTCACAGTTGTCGTCCAGTTTTTACCTTTGACGAACTGACAGGAGTACCAAAAGTGACAATTGATGTGGCGCCTCAAGATGAAAAGAGGACCTTGAAAGAGATATTTGATTATCTGGCTTCCTCTCAGAGGCACTGTTGTATAGCAATTGATGAATTCCAGCAGATAGCTGAATATCCGGAAAAAGGTATTGAGGCTTTATTGCGCTCATATATCCAGTTTTTGCCCAATGTGAACTTCATTTTTGCGGGCAGTAAGCAGCATTTGATGCAGGAGATGTTCACTTCTTCGAAAAGACCGTTCTATCAGAGTACGCAATTGATAAATATCGGTTCCATTGATCGTGAGACATATGCCGATTTCGCTATCGGACTCTTTGCTAAATGTAGCAAACTTCTTCCACGAGATGTCTTTTATGCAATTTACGAAATGTATGACGGACATACTTGGTATATCCAGTATCTTCTTAATCGCTTGTACGGTTATAATCAGGATGTGGATATGGTGATGGTATCAGATGCTATGGAGCAGATTGTCTCAGAACAGAGTTATTCGTATCAAACTTTGCTGAAGTCTTATTCAGCGGGTCAAGTGCGTCTGTTGAAAGCCATTGCCCGCGAGGGTTGTGTCAAGGAGATCTTGGCAGGAGATTTTATCAGCCGCAACCGTCTTCGTGCAGCTAGCAGTGTCAGTGCTTCGTTAAAAAGGCTGCAAGACAATGAATTGGTCTATCTGACCCCTCAAGGGTATATCATTTATGACCGTTTCATGAGAGAATGGTTACGTCAGCAAGCGTTTTAGACTCGAGGGAGGACGACAGACCATCTTATCACTTGCCCGCTGCAAGTGGTCGCCGGTCCAGCTGGACATTGATCTCCTGGACTGCGGATTTGTAGGTTTTATCGCCCTCGGCCTCAATGCAGAGGGTTATGCCGGTCCAAAGTCATCAGCTCCGGCATAAGACCGACTGTCTTCATACTGACTGAACCTGAATATTCCACCTTTGCACGACCTTTTGCACCGGATTTAGTGGTGATGAGCACGACTCCGCCCGCAGCCCTTGAACCATAAATCGCAGCTGCACCGTCCTT
>JALFGP010000091.1 GCA_022777205.1 Rikenellaceae bacterium | reverse complement strand
ACAGTTACTTTGAGGGAGAGGTTCAAGTCCGAGTCATACAGGAACAGATATGTGGTCTGCTTCTCTATGGAGGACATCACAGTTTTGAGTTCTGCATCCTTGAAATCAAGGGTGACAGGTACAGTCTGGGCCGTTGCCGGGCTTAACCACGACAAGCAGAACAGCGCCAGACCAGCAATTAATGCTCTTGCGGCTGTTGTGTTTAACATATTGATTAATTATGTGAATATCACTGAATGTAGATAGTATTCGTATCCGTATCTATGCGATAAGTCCGTCCGGTTTGCATAAGAATCATACTCATTGCGTGGTCCAGACCATCGGATATCCTGATTTTGCCCCTGAGGAGGATTTGAGGCTCCAGCTTGGCCTGGCAGCGGATTTTTACGCCGAATGCCGATTCGACTTTCTCAGCAATACGGCGGAAGGAGTTGTCATTGACAGCAATCACTCCCTCGGTCCACAGGAAGTCATCCTCGTCGGTGTCTTCCGTGACGGTGAGTTTGCCTCCGGAAAGTATTGCCTTCTGACCCGGTGTCATACTGTAGGCCCCGTCGTTAATCTGAAGGGAGACATTGCCACGAAAGAGAGCGGTGGAAAAAACACCTCTGCCGGAATCGGCAAGGACATCGAAATTGGTGCCTGTGACCTTCACCGTGGCAGCATAGGTTTCCACATAGAAAGGGTGTTCCTTGTCTGAACTCACATCGAACATAGCTTCGCCGGTGAGTCTCACCCTTCTGGACTGACTGTCGAATATGGTGGGATATATGATGGTGGAGCCTCCGTTAAGGCAGACTCTGGTGCCGTCCTGAAGGGTGAGGTTGGTGCGCTGGCCCCTGGGAGTGGAGACCGTAACCATCTGTGCCTGGGGTTGTTCAACGCTTTTGGTTCCGAACCAGAAGGATGTCCCCAGACCAAGCAGAACTGCCACAAAAGATGCGGCATAACCAAGGTATCTCAAGGCTCCTGCGGCCCGTCCATCCTTTTTGATTTTGTTGTAACGTGGCGCATTCAGCATCGAAGCACTGAAGCTGTTGTCCAGACTCTCAAGCATTCTCACATTTTCCGGAGAGGCATCCAGCCAGTCCAGGACTTTCTGTTCTTCCTGCTCTGTGGTTTCACACAAGAGGAATCGTACAAGTAATTCTCTTTCCATATTCTTAATAACGGACAATCAGAGGAGATTTACAGCAAAAAGAAGCAATATCAGCGGCAGATAGTCCTTCAAGCCCAGTTTGAGCTTGGTCAGTGCCTTGGTCATCTCATAAGTAACCCGTCTTTCGGTGATCCCCAGCTGGTCTGCGATTTCCTTGTAGGTTCGGCCGTAAAAGCGGCTTGCTTCGAAAACTTCGCGGGTCAAATCGGGCATCTGCTCCAGCTGACGGTTCACTACGGTACGGATTTCATTGGTGAAGAGAGTTTCCGGATTGAATGCGTTCAGGCTGTGCAGGTTGGCATCGATAAGACGGAGATTGCGGGTGTAGATCTGTTTGTGCTTGGCTTGATGGAGCTGGCAGGAATAGAGATAATCCAGACATTTGTTTTTGAGGGTTACCACGAGGTAGGCCCTGAGGTTGAACTCTTCAGGTATATCTATACCCCCCCCCGACTCAGTTCCGAGTCTCTCCCAGAGGGAGAGGAAGGAATCCATCACCAAATCTTCTGCAATTGATGTTTTTCTTACGAAACGGCGTGCAACGACAACCAATGCCGGATAGAATTCCCGGAAGAGGTTTTCGTATTCGTTGCGCGTGAATTTCATAAGTGCTTTTGCAAGATAAGGGAAAAAGTGCGCAACAATGAGACTATTGCGCACTTTTTTGCAAAATTATTTCAGGATCAGGGCTGGAACATCTTTGCTGAGGTCCCATACAGTTTCTTCCCACTTGAGATCACGGGCTTTGTCGGATGCTTTGCCAGCTGAGACTTTGCCGTGGTATGGGAAATTAAAAGTCTTTCCGGGGATCTCATTACAATTCAAATAATAGTTTTCCTCATTCCTGGAATTCTCCTGGTCATACGGGCTAACATTAGGCCATGAAACTTTGAAGACAACTTTGTTGCTTCTGAAACAGTCTGTAAGTTGGTTCCTTCTGGATGTATATCCTACTACGACCGCTGAACTTCCTCCGTCTGTATCTTCTCTGATAGCGGTGATTGTCCCGCCCCAAACAAGACACTTCTCGACTATGTTAAACACATCAGTGTCATTGTTCCATCCTTCTCCAGCTGCACGTCCGCATATTCCGCCTACAACCTGCCATCCAGTGATATTTCCTGTCGAAATACAGTTGTATATCTGCCCCCAAGCTGCAAGCTCACCTACAATTCCACCGACTCTTTGTCCTTTACCGGAAATTGTACCAGTAAATGCACAGTTCTTTACACAAGGCTGTATATCCTTTGTGCCCTTTGGCAGATATCCGACTATACCACCTATACCTATGTTGTCCGCTGCTGAAAGTGTACCACTGAACTGGCAACGCTCAATCTGTATATTCTTACCCTCATTCGAACATTGGCCTACAACTCCTCCTGATTGGCTATGCCCAGTCACATTACCTGAAACAGAACACTTAGTAATTGTAACATCATTTTCAGACTGTCCGAGAATACCGCCAACTGCATCTCCACTAGAGCTTACGGATGCTTCGACTGTACAATTTATAATCTTTGACGTCTGGCCAACAATACCTGCTATTCCTCCGGTATTCCACACTGCGGATTTCTGCTCAACTGTTCCCTTTACAATGCAATCTGAAATGGTACCTCCTTCGAAGTGGCCCACAATGCCTCCCACACGTTCTGCTTCTGAGGTGATTGTGGCATCAACCGTGCAGTTCTCGATATTCACTCCGCTATTTACCTGCCATCCGAGAATTCCTCCTGTATATTTTTCAGTGTTTGATTTTACTTTTCCCCTGAAAGTGAGATTTTTGAGAATATTCTTTGACTCCAATGTCTTTCCCACTATGCCGCCTGTTGCATTGCGGAAGTTTGATGAAGTGCTGCTGTTGATAACGTCAATCTGTACATCACAGGTTTCTATACGGGCTTCCTTTGCATTTGAAGCCAAGCCTCCGCAGGCGATGTTGTCATAAGAGTTTCCCTCGGAAGTAGGAGTGAGACTAACCGTGGAATTTTTAACAATAATATCGTGTACATATCCAGGTTTGCCGCCAGTCCCGATAAACCCTCCTATGACTCCGCAATTGTGGTTGTTGGAGATTTGTGCATTGTCGAATGTGACGTGATGCAATTCTCCATAAAGAACTCCGGCAAATCCAGCATAAGTCTTATCGGTCGATTTGAGGTTGGATAAGGTCTGACCGTTACCGTCGAAAACAATTCCGCAATCATAAGGGTCTTCCCAGTTCAAAGGCTCCCAGTTTTCTACTCTTGTCATATCTATGCTGTTCACCAGTTTGTAGTACAGCGTCTTGCCGTGGACAAGGGATGCCCTCATCATCTGCAACTCTTCCAAACTGTTAATCAGGTATGGACTCGCCTCGGTGCCCTCTCCGTCAAGTTTGTAACTTGCCCAATTCTTGTCGTTGATTTGGAACACATTCACCTTTCCGGAAGGCAGGGAAACAGCCCCCGGCTTGATGTTCTTCACATATTTCATTTCAGGGTAACTATCACCGAGTACTGTAATCTTCAGAAATGCATTGGCATCGATATTAACAGTCTGAGGCGCAGTCATCATATAGGCAGTCAGGATCCTGTCTTCCAAAACCACATTCTCAAGTTTGAGGCTCATCTGGTCAACCATCCCGGCCGAAGCAGCATTCTTCGCATAGAATATCGGAGTCGGGGAATTGACTATGATTTCAGTCGGATTTCCGATTTCGGGAGGCAGTTTCATATAGAACTTGATGGCTCCGTTCATTTTCACCTCATCGATTGCGAAGCAGGTGGTCGTTGAAACGGCTTTTGCATAAAATCTGATATGGCTTATGGTATTGTTTCCTGTTTGAGTCTGGCCTTCATAAGATATTTTGTCGTATTCATCGGATGTAACGGCCGGATAGATGAGCGTGAGTTTCCCGTCATCTGTCGGTTCGACCTTATTTCCGGTAAATTCTGCATCCTTGGTGCCCTCGCCCTTCGAGAGTGTGTAGGTTTCGGTTGTTTTTCCTATGATGGTCACTTTATCGTCCTTTTGCCAATTGAGTACGAGTTTACCTTCTACAGCTTCAGCATCGATTGAAACCTTGGATTCGACTTCGCTGTCGTCAGGAAGGGAAACGGTGATGGTCTGCTGTTCCACAACCTGTTCTTCGCCCGGCTTTTCTTCTGGCTTAACATCCGGTTCAACAAGTTTTTCTGCACATCCTGCCAATACTGCGGACAGGGCAAGCAATGAAAGCAATCTGGTCTTTTTCATCTGTTTTCCTCCTTTAGAATGATTCCTGATAAACATTGTTTTCATCCCAATCCTTAAGGACTCCGGACGTTGCAATACCTGATTCGCAGTTGATGTATCTGGCATCAACCGCGGGTTCAATGTAAGTTTGTTTTGTCATAGTTTTATGCGGTTTTGAACTTTTCGTAATTTTCATTAACGGACAAGTGAGGACCATCTACAATTATTTTTCAGTTTTTTGCAAATCCAGAACACAGATGTGGGTGCAGGTGCGCCTTTCCCCGGAGTGATTGAAAATCTTGTTGTCTGTGGGATAGTTCACCACATTGGTTGAAGCATCGCCATAGCCCCTGACCACCATAGTGGTACTTCCGCCTCCGTCCAGGTTGAGGGCATATCGTGGGTTGAAATGTTCCGCAAGGAAACTTGTCAGTTCGGCTGCATTCATTCCGTCTGCAAAGCCTCCCCAGCGTCCGTCCACAGTCACAAGGTAAACGTGGTTGTCGCTGCTCAGGGCTATTGCCGTACGGGGATGGCGCACGTGCTGATGACGCAGCGGGTCTTCATAATGGATTTTCTCAATCTGTGATTCTGCAAGGCCCTTTTCGGCGAAGGTCTTGCCTGTGGGCGCATAATCGTCTATCAGCATTGGGGCGCTGGTGAAGATGTTTGGCCATTTGCGTGAGCGGCGTGTGTAGATTTTGCGGGTCTGCTCCAGGTTCAGGCCAGTACCGGCCGCCTCAATACGGATTTTGCGTCCAGTCTTGTCGCAATACACTCCTCCATCGTTTCGCCATTGCGGCACAGGGGTGTCCATCACAAGGGCATTCGGGATATTGAACCAGGTCGTGTCATCGGTGCGGATGAAAACGGACGTCGGTTCATAGGTGGCATTTATGGCTGCAACTGCATTGCAGGCTTTGGCCGCCTCGCTGGTTGTCCTTCCACGGGTCTTTTCATATTCGAACTTTATGCGGTAACGCGGATTGTTCATATCCACTTCCACAACGTTCACGAACTGGTAGGAGTCCGACAGAGGTTCATATCCCCTGTAACTGTGATAGACGAGCCCCGAGGAGATTGTGTCCCTCTGCCATTGCGGACTGACTTTCGGGCCCGGAGCAGGAGGAAGGAGTGCCGCCCGTTCCTCCTTGGTGTATGTCAGGGAGCGGATTCTGCCCCTTAGGAAAGCCGCCACATCCTGCCATCTGTAATACGGGCCTTCTGAAAGGTTGCCGTTACAGGTTGTAAGGTTGCCGATACTGGTTTCCACACCGTTGCGGAGCATTTTGACCAATACGTCCCCCTGACCGCACAACGGCCTGTAGAATACCATCTGTATGTTCCCGGCCATAGGGGAATCATAGGTACGGAACCAGCAGGCAAGGGAGTCGGGCTCGGAAGGCAGGTTGGCGAAATGGTCTATATCCATTATCAGATACAGGGACATCAGCACGTGGTCGTGGCCGAATCGCAGATCCGCGCCCCTTTCCCCTGAGGCAATTCTTTCGTCAGCCTTGTCGAGCATATCGGAGACCACGGAAGAGCAAGGCGTACGATAGCCCCAATATTCCTTGAACTGCACGTAATTGTCACATTCCCACATCGTTGCATATTCTTCAGGAAGGAAGATGTCGGAAAAGTCGTCCCGGACATCCGCGTCGAGACTGTTCATCCCCGCCACGAGCATATAGACATCTTCGGTGGTATAGAGCGGGGAATGTTTTCCCAGGGCCCTGTCCGCATCAATGAACATCCTTTTGTAGATGTTTTTCCAATCAGGGAATCTCCGCAGGAAGAACTGGCCCGGGGTTTCGGCAAACGGGAACGGGAAGTCGGGACCGGTGAGCCTGAGAGGATTGTTGCCCTGGTTCGGGGCTGTGGCCTGCTGTTCCATAAGCCCCTGATGGGCATAAATGCTCATTGAAGGGACTTCGCGGCTGAGACTGCTGCAGAAGGATCCCATACTGACAATAGCCCTTGTCGAAGGGGATGAGACTGCATCCACCCTCGCATCGGGGGTGAAAGCCGACGGGAAGGCCTGCACCATACGGCGGGCAATTTCCTGATGCTGCTCCCAGCCTTTGCGGGTGAGGTCTCCGGTATGGTACTGGACTTTCGGATAGAATGCCTCCAGACGGGAGAGAAGCTCCTGCCCATAGGGGGTGAGATTGTCCGCCTCTTTGCGGAGCAGTTTCAGCAGGACGGTGTAGGCTGAGGGCGTGTAGGCATAGCGGGAGCCGTGACGGCCGTAGTGGCTGACATAGAAGGGTTCATAGCCTTGTGGGGCCGGGGTAAGTTCCGGGGTGTCGAAATCATAGACATTGTCCAGTCCGGAAGCCTTGTTCCAGTCGTTGCGGACATCTTCCCTCACATTGAAATTCTGCGCATTTGCAGGGTGGAAGGCAGAAGCCGACAAAAAAAAGAGCAGCCCTGTTACGGCTGCACATTTGAGTTTCGTTGACATAATATGCTTACTATTGAGTTTCAGTGCCGGTTGCAGTCATTATGAATAACGGACAACCGGCACCTTTCTACAATGGCAGCTGAAAATAATTCTACCATTTCCCAATGGAAGTTATAGTATGGCAACGATCATTAGAAAAGAAGAGTTTCCTCACTATAGCTTTACTCAGTTCTGTTTTTCGAAAAGAGTGCAGTCAATTTCTTCGCAATATGTTCCGGAAAGATATGTACGGGCTTGTTTCTCAGATGGCAGTGTCACACTTGCAGTACATCCCTCCGGTATGGTGAAGGTCCATATCCACCTGTCCCCCTCGAATTTCCATTCACTGCGTACAAGACCATAAGCAGACCTGTATTCAGCCTTCATATAGCCCAGTCTCCGATCAGGAACAGGTTTCATTATTATATGTTTGAACCCCGGATTAGCCGTATCGGAACAAATGCCCGCCACCGTCTCCCACAACCACTGACATACACAACCATAAGCATAATGGTTAAAACTGTTCATCCCGCTCGAAGCCATGCCTTTCTCAATCGTATAACTGTTCCACCGCTCCCAAATTGTGGTTGCACCATTGTCAACAGAATAGAGCCAACTCGGGTTTTCACGCTGAAACAGCAATTCATAGGCAATGTCCACCATTCCGTTGTCTGAAAGCGTCTTCATAAGAATGGACGTACCCAAAAATCCGGTTTGGAGACGGTTGCCGTGGCGGTGGAAATTATCCTGCAAACGTGCAATCAGATTGGCTTTCGCCTGACCTTCCACCAAATCGTTTTTCAGAGCGAACAAGGCCGGTGTCTGCATTGTGTTGAGGACAGGAGCGAGAAACTCACCATCAGCGTTGAGAAATTGAGCCGCATATTCTTTTGCACTGACAATCATTTCATCGTATTTAATCACATCCCTACCTGTTACAGCAGCCATATCCCTCATCATCCGGGCATCAATCAACCAATACGAAGCACCAAGAAAATTCCAATATTGAAACGTCTGGGCCGGATCCTGTTTCCATTCTCCACTCCAACTCTCAAGCGGTTCATAACTTAACCAGTCCGCAAACTGATAATTGCCATTTTCCTCCGCCAATGCCCTTTGGTCATATTTTTCCGCAGCCGCGTGGTCAATGAATTTCTCCATCGCATCCCAGTTTTCCTCTATAATATCCACTTTTCCGAACTGTTTCCACATCGTCCACGGGACAATTATTCCGGCATCAGCCCAGCCGACACGCATCATTGAGGTTGGTTCTGAGCCGTATTGAGCAAACGGAGCGACACTTGGGAAGCCGCCCAGCGGACTCTGGGTGTCTCGCATATCCCTCATCCATTTCCTCATAAAAGAATATGTGTCGGCAAAGAAGGAACCGGTCTGGGCAAAAACTTGAGTATCCGCCGTCCATCCCAGTCGTTCATTGCGTTGAGGGCAATCGGTAGGCACCGACAGATAATTGGACCTCTGGCCCCATAAAGTGTTTTCAATCAGCCTGTTGATAAACTCATTACCAGTCTCCAGACTTCCTGTCTCCATTTCTTTGGTGATGGAGGAAACAGGGATGCTCTGGATTTTTCTGATTTTCACTTCAGAGTCTGCCGAAACAGACGCATAACGATAGCCGAAGAAAGTACAACGCGGAGAGAAAGAAACGTAGCCGGAAACGTCTGCGAAAATATACTCCATCATCATTCCATCATTCGGGATACGCAGATTCTCTCTGTGACAGCTGCCTTCAGGAGCATCCATACCGCGGCTCAGAGCCCCGTTGCCATCGTTCAGCAGTTCTGCGGGAAGGCAGGTCAATCTGGTGCCTGATTCAGCCATAAACTCAAAATACGGAACTCCCGCACAGTTCTGGCCGAAATCCACGACAAGATTCTCTCCGGGATTCAAGACCATCAATTCAGAGCCTGAATATTCCCTGATGATATTGACTTTACCATATTCTCCCTCCTTGGCTCCACTTGCTCCCTTCCAGACATAAGCCCTGACGGGATTCAGCGCCAAGTCTTTTCTCATATATACTTCCGCTCCACTGGTCGGCAGAATTTCCCCGTCAAATTCCTTGTTGACCTCCGGTTTACCCAGTTTGTCGGCACATTCATAACCGGGAACCTCTCGGGCATCATAAATTTCACCGTCATATATTGCAGAATGCTTAACCGGGCCAGCTATCCCCGCCTTCCAATTTTCAGTATCTGTGCCGATAAGAGCCCTGCTCCCGTCTGAATAGACAAGTTCTATCACTGACCGGAACGCGCATTTTGCTCCGGTCATACCTTTCTGGCCTGCCGGAGTCACTATCTTGTCTGCCCACCACCCGGGAGTCACTTGAGCTGAGAATTGATTTTCTGAGCCGGGAGACGTTTCAAGGAGAGCAGTTACATCGTATGTAAATGAATACTTGGTCTTTGCATAATGCGTGTAGCCGGGTTTGAGTATTTCATCCCCTATCAGATGTCCGTTGACATAGATTTCATATATACCCAATCCTGTCGTCATCCATTTGGCTGAGACAACCTTGCCACTATTCGCAACGGATGTCACAAACCAGCTCGAACCGTCCGCTGCCCTGGAACCGTCTTCCACAATTGAGTCGACTACCGGAGCATCCGCAACAGAAATCCATTCCGAACAATCCCAAGAGGCATCATCCAGAGCCTCAGTCAAGAATGCTTCCCTGTTATTGCAGGACAAAAGGCAAGACAGCGTGGTTGAAAGGAGAATGAATCTTCCAATCATCATTTTTGAAAAAGAGTTTCTCATAAGTATCGCACTAAAAGTTACCTTATATACAAAGGTATGCCTTACGGGAGCTGATTTACCTATGTTTTTTGACAATGATATTTCATTATTGACTCAAGTAGCTGACCAAGAATAAATATTTACTGTATATTTGCAAGCTCTCAACATACCCGGCCTGATCGGGTGCAAAAATTTCAAAACTATATGAAGAAACCCCTTTTAACAACACTAAGCTTATGCCTGGCAATGGTTTCGGGCTTTGCGCAGGAAAATTTCAGCAAAGCTTAAATCCTAATCGAACACCTGAAATAACCTGGCGCAATCTCACAATTTTTTGTGGATTGCGCCAGATTATAAGATGATAATTTGGCGCAATCGTGTATTTTTTCTAACTTTGCGCCAGGTTAAAAAGAAATGTTGATGAAAAAAGCTATTATCGGAAGAGTTGAGGAAATTAAGGAACTGGAGAAGTATTTGACATCCGGTCAATCGGAATTCATTGCCGTATATGGAAGGAGAAGAGTAGGCAAAACGTTCCTTATAAAGGAATTGTTTGAAGGAAAGTTCACTTTCAGAATGACTGGAAGGGAAAATGCACTGACCAATGAAAATCTGATGAATTTTGCCTATGCGCTTGACGATTTCTTTCAGGAAACGCGAGTCCCCCAAAACTGGTCTGAAGCCTTCCGCATCCTTTCCAAGAACATCGAAAAACTTCCTGAAGGCGAAAAAATCATCTTTATTGACGAACTCCCGTGGTGCGATACTCCAAAATCCGGTTTCATCGGAGCACTTGAACATTTTTGGAACGATTGGGCATATTACCGCAAGGATATCAAGCTTATAGTATGCGGCTCGGCCACATCGTGGATGCTGGAGAAACTGATCAATTCCAGAGGAGGTCTTCACAATCGGGTTACCCACAAGATGCTGATATCTCCATTCAACCTCAAGGAAACCGAGATGTATTTCAGAAGCAGAGGCTTCCGCTATGAAAGACAGGAATGCCTGGACTGCTATATGGCCTTGGGAGGAATTGCATACTATCTGTCTCTGTTTGACAGGGATAAGAGTGTGGCAGAAAACATCAATGCGCTATGTTTCGCAAAGGGAGGTGATCTGAGAGATGAGTTCGAACGTTTATATGATTCACTTTTCAAGAAATCCGACAACCACATAGCAGTGATAACCGCCCTCGGTGAATGCAGGAAAGGAATGACCCGCAATGAGTTGATTGACAAACTCAAGATGCCGAACAACGGGAATTTGACTGCGTTGCTGAATGAATTGGAAGCCTGTGAATTCATCCGTTCATACAACCCTTTTGGAAAGGCGAGGAAAGACAAAATGTTCCAGCTCATCGATCAGTTCTCGCTGTTCTATCTCAATTTTATGAAAGACCGTAAGAGCTATGCCAAAGACTACTGGTTGCAAAAAATCGGCACGGCGGAATATTTCGCCTGGTCCGGGTACGCATTTGAGACAGTTTGCCTTCATCATATAGATCAGTTGGTGGAAGCTCTTGGTATCAGCGGGATGCTAAGCACTCCTTGCTGCTGGTCATACCGTCCGGCTGAAGCCTTGAAAAAGGACCCGGATGCGGATGTGGACCTGAAAACAGGCGGTCAGATAGATTTGCTGATAGACAGGGCAGACAAAACAATAAGCATCTGTGAAATGAAATACTCCCAAGGGGAATATGAGATTACGAAATCGTATGCAAAACACGTTGAAGATCGCTTGCGCACATTCCGCAAAGTCACCAAAACAAAGAAATCGTTTTCTATGGTTTATGTAACCCCATCCGGCTTATATGACAATATATACGCAAGACAGGTCAACCGGCAGATAACTGCAGATGACCTGTTCAAATAGCAGTAAAGAAATAATGCTCTATAATTTGCCATAAGTTGTAATTCTTATATATTTGTGGCAAATTATAGAGACTATGAAGCAGCGCATTCTAAGTCACTATAGCTTATTCTGCCGATTACGTACATAATTCGAGCAATCGGCAGAATAAAGTAAGGCTTATGCAGAATGGTAAAGGGCCAATTACTTTGCCAG
>JALFGP010000034.1 GCA_022777205.1 Rikenellaceae bacterium | reverse complement strand
TATCAAGTTGCTTAACTATTGCCATACTATATCATCGTTATGTATACAAATATAATACATAACGATGATATTTGCAACTATTTTCTTAAAAATCAGCAATTTATATTTAACTCGTTAGGTAATTGTCGGGAATGCAGGATATTACTCGGCAGGCTGCCACTTGCAGCGGACAGGGGATACAATGGCACCGTCTTTCTTGAGCTGGGCGAATGCTTTGTCCACCTCTTTGCGGTCGAGTCCGGACAGTTTGGCCACTTCTCCGGCAGACACAGGCTTGCCTGCGCTGCGCATGGTCTCGAGAATCTTTGTTGTTGTCTCTTTCATGATTTCAGTTTTTTATATGGTTGTTCCTGTGTTCTGACGTGATGTCCCGGAATGAACGGCGTCCTTCTATGTAGTCGGCATAGAGGTCCTCTGCATCCCGGCCTCTTAGGAAACTGCACTTCCCGCAGATGGGACAATTTCCCAGACACTGGAATTCGTGCCTTATGAACTCAAGTCTCTCCTCGCGGGTTGAGGTCTCTATGTCCGGTGTTTCCATAACGTTAAAACGGTTTCAAACCATTCCATTTAGATGCCCGAGCAGGTCGGGCATGACGTTGCTGCTGAACGACGTGGACGCTGAGATTATTCCTTTCCGGCGATATGCTTCTCCCAAGCCCAGGCAGAGGCGAGGGTTTCCTCCACGGTCCTTTCCGCCTTCCAGCCGAGTTCTTCGTTGGCAAGACGGGTGTCCGCCCAGATAGCCACCACGTCACCCGGTCTGCGGTCCACATATTTGTAGTTGAGTTTCAGACCGTTGACCTTCTCGAATGCGTTCACCAGCTCGGAAACTGAAACCGGCTTTCCTGTGCCCACGTTGAAGATTTCATAGTCTTTCTTCATCTTGCCGTCCAACATTCTGGAAACCGCCGCCACGTGTGCCTTGGCAAGGTCCACGATGTCGATATAGTCCCTCAGACAGGTACCGTCAGGAGTAGGGTAGTCGTTGCCGAAAATGCTCAGGCAGGCGCGTTTGCCTATTGCAGTCTGGGTGATGAAAGGCACAAGGTTGTTAGGCACTCCGCGTGGAAGTTCTCCGATGAGAGCCGAAGGATGTGCGCCTATAGGATTGAAATACCTCAGCGCAATGCCCTTGACCGGACCCTGAGCCGCAGCCCCTGCATTCACCTCGGTGCCGTAAGCCGCAGAAGCCTTGATTACATCCCTGAGTATGTCTTCGCAGATCTGCTTGGTGTTTCCGTACGGGGATGTGGCGCTCTGGCGTGGAGATTCCTCGGTCACAGGCAACTTGTCGGTCTCACCGTAAACCGTGGCAGATGAGCTGAAAAGCACGTTGCAACCTCCGTGAGCAATGGATGCGTCAAGTATGTTGAGGAATGAATCCAGATTGTTCCTGTAGTATTTGATAGGCTGGGCCACAGACTCTCCAACGGCCTTGAACGCCGCAAAATGAATCACAGCATCGATTTTGTAGCGCCCGAACAGGTCCTGCACCTTTGCAGCATCGCAGCAATCCATAAGCTCGAAAGGAATGTCTTCCCTTCCGGTAATCTTTTTCACTCCCTCGAAGCAGGTCATATCGCAGTTGGACATATTATCCGCCACCACCACATCATAGCCCGCATTGATGAGCTCCACCGTCACGTGGCTGCCGATATATCCGGCACCACCTGAAACCAAAACAGTTTTCTTTGCCATATTATCTTGAAATTTACAGTTTTCCAAATTAGCGGACCCGGACCGGCCCGTACATCCGCGCAAATATAGCGTAAAAAATTCTGAAAGCAAGCGAACGGCATTGATTTGTACTTACGGACTTTTATCATTAAATTTGCAGGTTTGATTGCAGAAAGATGAAGGTAACAAACATATATAAGGCACTGGTAGCCATACTCCTTGCGGGCATAGCGGCCGTCTCTTGCGAATGGGTGGACAAGGTCATCAGCGGAGAGACCGTCGCATCCGTAGGCAAGGTGCGCCTGAGCCGTGCCGAACTCAACAAAGCCCTCCCGTCCGGTCTCCTTCCCGAAGACAGCGTGCGCCTGGCCCATCAGTACATCAACACCTGGGCATCCGAAATAATCTTCCTGCAAGTGGCTGAGAATCAGCTTTCTAAAGAAGAACTCGATGTGAGTGCAGAACTGGATGAATACCGGAAATCCCTGCTGAAGTACAGATACGAGCAGCGTTATGTCAACGAAAGGCTCGACACTATCTTCACCGATTCCCAGATAAGGGAATATTACAATGCCCATCAGGACCGTTTCGTCCTCCGCGTTCCCGTGGTCAGGGCCGATTTCCTCTGTATATCCCCGGATTCTCCATATATAGATGAATTCCGGGAAAACATAGCCAGTGACGATGCCCAGCGGATGCAATATTCAGATTCTCTCGCATATTTCTCCGCAATAAGATATGAAACATTCGGTGGAAAATGGATAAATCTCAACGATCTGGCCCTCGAATTCGGCATAGACTACTCCGAACTCCTGACCTATAAAAAAGGGGACTGGATTGAGTATGAGGGAGGTACGGGACTGCTTCACCTGGCTTTCATAAAGTCATTCGTGCCTGCCGGGAAAATTGCACCATTGGAATATGCCACTCCTTTGATAAAAGATATATTATTGAGTATCAGAAAGAAAGAATTGGTGTCTGCATTGGAGGACCAACTTGTGGAGGATGCCATACAGTCCGGTGTTTTTGTGCAGTATTGAATGGATAAATAATTGAAAATGAAGAATATAAAAATCGCTTTCATGTGCGTGGCCGCAGTGGTGGCCGGAACAGTCGGCGCAAATGCGCAAAAATATGACAACGGTCTGATAGACAAGTCGGTGGCTGTGGTCGGCGAAGAAATGATCAAAATTTCCTCAATGGAAGAGGAGATCAAGTTCATGCGTGCCAACGGTATGCTTTCGGACAAGAACGTGCGCTGCGAACTGCTGGAACAGATGATTGTTTCAAAAATTTTCCTGATGCAGGCCCGGGTGGATTCCCTGAATGTCAACAACGATATGGTGGAGAGTTCACTCAATGCAAGACTGGATCAGGTGCGCACCCAGCTCGGAGGGGATGAAGAGGTTGAAAAGACGTTCGGCAAACCTGTTTACAAACTTCGTCAGGAATGGCGGAAATCCCTTCAGGAACAGAGTCTTACGCAGCAGATGCAGCAGAAGGTGGCCTCGGATATTCCGGAGATGACTCCCTATGACGTGAAAAATTTCATCGCTACCACAGATGCCGAAGACCTGCCTTTGGTTCCGGCCCAATATCGTCTGAGCCAGATTTGCATTTATCCGGACCGTGAAGCCGCAGCAGTCGAAGTGAAGGAAAAGCTTCTTTCCATCAGATCCAGAATCATGAATGGCGAGAAATTCTCCACCCTGGCCCGCATTTATTCCCAGGATCCGGGAAGCGCACGCAAGGGAGGCGAACTCGGAATGGCATCCAAGACCATTTTCTGGAGCGAGTTCTCAGATGCTGCAATGGCGCTCAAACCTCATATGGTTTCGCAGATTGTGGAGACTCCTGACGGATTCCATATAATAGAAGTGCTTGAGAAAAAGGGAGATATGTTCAATGCCCGTCATATACTCCTGAAGCCGGAATACACTTCCGAAGACCGGGAAAAGGCATTCGGTACCCTGGACAGTCTCCGTAACGAAATCAATGCCGGAAACATCACCTTCCAGATGGCAGCACGCTTTTTCTCCCAAGACCCAGTCACCCGCACCAACGGCGGACAGATGGCTGATCCTAACACCGGTTCATCCTATTTCGAGAAGGACCAGCTCAAGCCTGCGGATTTTGTGGCTATAGCCAACCTGAAGGAGGGGGAAATCTCGGAACCTATTGAATCACAAGATAATGAGGGCCGAGGCAATCTGGTCTATAAAATCATACGGGTGGACAAAATCCTCCCGGCCCACCCTGCCACTTTCGATGATGATTACGATTTGATGCAGAATGCGGCCAAGGAAAAACTCTCCAGAGAAGCCATAGACAAATTCATTGAAAATAAGATAGAATCGACCTACATAATCCTGGATCCGCTTTTCGCAGACTGCGATTTCAACCACAAGGGTCTTGCTGAAAAAGTGGTCAAATAATATGGAAATCAAGGGTCCGGTATTCTCTATTTTGTTTGCGGCGGTGCTGTTTTGCTCTGCCGCCTTTTCCGGCTATGCCCAGCAGGAGGACAGGGACAGCCTCGTAGTTCTGATCAGTGCAAAATCTGCCCAGGCTGTCGTGCGCGACGGATATTCTTTCCGCAAAGTCATAGGGCCGGCCCGTTTTTTCCACAACAACACCTATCTTCTCTGCGACACCGCATTCTGGAATGTGGACAACAACTACATCGATGCCATAGGCAATGTGCAGATACTCCAGGATGAGACCGTACTCACTGGAGATAAGCTTACCTATCTGATAGACAAGGACCTGGCGCAGTTCCGAGGGTCTGTGGTCCAGCTTCTGGACAAGGATGACAACACCCTCAGGACAAGCAATCTGGATTATAACACCAAAGACTCCGTGGCGGTTTTCAGGGACGGAGGAGCGATGCGCGACAAGGATGGACAGATAATAGAGAGTCTGGAAGGTTCTTATGATGCCAAAATCAAGATTTTCACATTCAACAACAATGTGAATATGTTTTCCGACACCATTTTCGTGAAAACTTCGACCCTTGCGTACAATTCCGAGACATCCTTTGCTACTTTCGGCAAGGGTACAGATATGTGGAACAAGGAAAATATGCTCTCATCGGATGCCGGATGGTACGACAGGAGTCGCGAGACATTCCTCTTCAACCGCGATGTGCATCTGATGTCCGACACCCAGGAAGCGTGGTGTGACTCAGTCTATTACTATCGAGCTGTCAATGACGTGACTATGCTCGGGAATGTGCAGATTATCGACACGACCAGGAATATCTCAGCAGTAGCCGGGCGTATGGATTATTGCGACAGCCTGTCCCGGTTGAAGATGCGGCGGGAGCCTGCTTTCATAGCCACCACTGCCGATGACAAGGGGGCCTCCGACACGGTCTATGTGGCTGCGGACCATATAAACTATTGGACAAAAATGATGTTCAAGGTGGATTCTCTGGAGGTGGCCTCATCAAAGGAAAGGTTGAAGTCGCTGGATGTGGATCCTGTCGGTACATACAGACGCAAGGCAGCGGAAGAGGCTGCCAAGGCTGCGGATGAGGCTGCGCGGGAAAATGATGCCAATTATGCGGCGAAGAAGAATGCCGAGGCCATACGGGCGGCGCGCAAGAACGGTGGCAATGCGGATGCGGCTGGAGCATTTGCGAGGGGAGAGAATGCGGCCAAGGGAGAGGCTCTGCAAGTGGTATCAGGGAATGAGCCTCAGGCGGTTTCAGGGGCGGACTCGCTGGTGGTTTCAGGGGCGGACTCGCTGGCGGTTAAGACGGATTCATTGGCAGTGAAATCGGATACCCTTGTGCCGCCGCCTGTGGTGGATTCCACCAAAGTCGGCTTTATGACGGCCTTGAAGAATGTCCGGTTGTACCGCAAGGATGCCCAAATCGTTTGTGACTCATTGAATTACTGCGACTTGGATTCACTCGCCCGACTCTACCTCAACCCTATGGTATGGCAGGAGGGCACCCGGCAGTATGCCGCAGACAGTATCTATGTGGTAATCAGGAACAATGCGATGGACCGGGCCAGTCTTATGTCCAACGCTTTCATCACAATTCAGGAAGACAGGGAACATTTTGACCAGATCAAGTCTGCCGAGATGATGGCCTATTTCGATCCTCAGGGACAGTTGAGCCGATTCGATGCGCTCGGAGGCGTACAGGCGCTGTTTTTCATCAAGGAGGAAGATGTGCTTGCCACTGTCAACA
Organism: Rikenellaceae bacterium; assembly: GCA_022777205.1. Classification (GTDB taxonomy): domain Bacteria; phylum Bacteroidota; class Bacteroidia; order Bacteroidales; family UBA932; genus Cryptobacteroides. Next base: position 11,490 of record JALFGP010000034.1, on the reverse strand, counting down.
AAGCTGATTCCAAGATGCTCACTGCCGTATTCAAAGACGGCGAAATCCAACGGGTGTTCTACTTTGACTCTGCGAAAAATGACGGTTATCCTCTGGTGCAGATGAAAAAGGATGAACGTCTTCTGAAGGGCTTCAACTGGCAGCCGGAGCGTTGTCCGAAAGACCGTTACGATGTCACCAGGGCCGATTACAGGGAGCCTGAAAGGGGGTTGTTCAGGGCAAAGCCGAGAGCGAATTTCCGGCACACCAACAAGTATTTTCCGGGGTATATGAAGAAAATCTACAATGAGATTTCCTTCCGCGATTCTCTGGAGAAAGTCCGCGCTGAGCACCGCCGCATACTGGAAGAAGAACGCCGCAGAGCCGCAGAACTTTCCGCCCGCGATTCCCTCTCTGTCCGCGACTCTCTCGCAGCACGCGACTCCATCTCCCTCCGAGATTCCCTGTCCGTCCGTGACTCTCTCGCAGTCCGAGACTCCCTCTCAATCAGAGACTCCCTCGCAGTCCGCGACTCCCTTGCCAACAACCGGACTTCCAGCCCCGACCGGGAGGCTGCAAAAGCCGAAAAAGCCCGCCAAAAAGAGCTCCGCCGCCAGCAGAAAGAAGCCCAAGCCAAGGCCAAATGGGAGGCCAAAGAGGAAAAGCGCAAAGCCAAGGAAGCTGAAAAAGCCCGCAAAAAACAGGAAAAACTCCGTCGCCGAAAGCGCGATGCCCTGAAAGAAGAACAGAAAGAACTCCTGAGGGAGCAGAAACTCCTGGAAGAATACCGTCAAAAGTATCAAAATCAAAATAAGAACTGATATGCTTAGCAGACAAGTAGTTGAAAAACTGAAACAACACGAGACCCCCTTCTATTTCTACGATATGGACCTCCTGCGCCAGACCCTCGACAGCGTGGTTTGGGCCGCAGCAAAATACAACTTCAAAATCCATTATGCAATCAAGGCCAATTATGACCCTCGTATTCTGCAGGTAATCAAGGAGTACGGACTTGGAATCGACTGTGCCAGCGGAAACGAGGTGCGCTGTGCCATCGAGGCCGGCTTCGACCCCAAATCCATAGTCTATGCCGGAGTGGGCAAGCGGGATAAGGAAATCCGTTATGCCATAGAGCAGGGCATCTTCGCCATCAACTGCGAGTCTCTCCAGGAACTTGAAGTGATAGACGGCATCGCAGCTGAAATGGGCAAGGTGGTGGATTGCGGGCTTCGTGTGAATCCTGACATCGACCCGAAGACCAACCACTGCATCGACACGGGCCAGGCAGACTCGAAATTCGGAATCTCCTATGAGAAGGTGCTCGAGCAGGCCGAGTGGATACAGTCTCTCAAACACGTGAACATCAAGGGAATGCACCTCCATATCGGGTCCCAGATACGTGAACTGCACGTGTTCCAGTACCTGTGCGACAAGGTGAATGTCATCACTGACAATCTCGTCCGCAAAGGTTTCAAACTGGACTTCGTGGATGTGGGAGGAGGCCTTGGAATCAACTACGATATGCCTGAAAATGAGCCGGTTCCGAACTTCGCTTCAGTCTTCGCTATCATCAACGGCAATCTGAAAGTGGGCAATCGTGAAATCCATTTCGAATTCGGAAGATCCATAGTGGGCGAGTGCGGCGAACTCATCACCAGCGTGCTCTACCGCAAGGACACTGCCACCGGACGCCGGCTTGTCATTGTGGATGCAAGCATGACTGAACTCATCAGGCCTATGCTCTACGGATCCTATCACGACATAGAGAATCTAACATCCACTGCCGAGAAACACGAGAAATACGCCATTGTGGGTACGGCCTGCGAATCCACGGACGTTTTCAATGAAAGTGTGACACTTCCGAAGACCGTTAGGGGAGATATCCTCACCATCAAGTCCGCAGGGGCATACGGTATGTCTATGGCTTCGCGCTACAACCAGCACGACCTCCCGGGAGCGGTTTACAGTGACGACATCAAGTAGTTTGTGCTATGACAGGAAGGACAGATGTGTTCACCCACAGGATTTGGGTGCCTGTGCTTGCGCTTACCTGTGCTGTGCTTTGGGGATGGGCTTTCCCTTTGCTCAAACTTGGGTTTGCGGAGTTCGGGATTACTGCTGAAATGACGGCCTCGAAGATGGTTTATGCGGGGCTGCGTTTTACTTTTGCGGGGTTGCTGATTCTGCTTGTCGCGGCTGTTCTGCGCAAGGATTTCAGGGTAAAGATTGCCGGTCAAGCCGGAAATGACGCCCCATCCGCCCCGTCATGCCCGGCCCCGACCTGGCATCTCAAACCCTGGCTCTACATCCTGGCCTTCGCCCTGATGAACACCACCCTGCACTACGCCTTCTTCTACGTCGGAATGTCCCACAGTGTAGCCGCCCGTGCCTCAATCCTCAACTCAATGGGCACCTTCATCCTGGTAATCCTTGCCTGTCTCTTCTTTGAAAGCGATAAATTCACCCTGAAGAAAATCATAGGCGTAGCCATAGGAATAACAGGCATCTTCGCCTTGAATTTCGGCAACAAAGCCGATGGCGGATTCAGCTGGATGGGCGACGGAATGATTTTCCTCAACACGATGTGCTCCGCGATAGCCGGCCTGATGACCAGAGGCCTGAGCAAACGCGTGGATGTCTTTGTGGGCACCGGATACGCCCTCTCCATAGGCGGATTCCTTCTCCTGCTGCCCGGATTTCTCGCCGGAGGAGCCCTGCCCAGAGTAACGTTCACCGGCATCGCAATACTCCTGGCCCTGGTATCCATCTCCACGATAGGATTTTCCATATACAACAAACTCATCAGCTGCAACCCCGTGGGAAAAGTGGCCGTTTTCAACTCCCTCATCCCCGTAGTCGGCACCCTGACCTCCTGCCTTTTCCTCGGCGAAGCCTTCCAATGGAACTACCTCCTTGCAGCCACCCTTGCCGCCATCGGTATCTACCTGATAAACAAGTCCAAATAGGTTCATTCGGGGTGGGGGTCTAACTTTATGAAAATGAGCTCATAAACCTTGGAAATAGGTTGCTTTTTACATCCGTTTTGCCTATATTTGCACACTGAGATCAAGAATAGTTCTGGTAATGTGTGAAATACAATAAGGGAGGAAATGGACAAGCAATGGTATGCTATGAACCTGCGCTATCTGAGGGCGGAGAAACTTGCACCGGTGTTGAAAAGTTCCGGCTTTGAGTTTTTCGTCCCTCCAAAAGTCACCAATATTGTGTTCATACATTCCAGCAGGGAGCTCATTGACGACTTCAGGACATTCAATGTTTACGGGCTGCGTACTTTTTATATGTATTCCCGCACGACGTTGAATCCCATCATCGTAAGGCCGGCCGAAATGGAAATGTTCATCCATATCTGCTCCGTCTGCGATTTGCCTATAGTGATGACCGAAAGGCCAAAGGTAAAACTCGGAGACAGGGTGAGGGTGAAGGAAGGTCCCTTGGCCGGACTGGAAGGCAATGTGGTGAGGATGCGCAAAAGCAAGCGCGTGCTCATCGGGGTGGGAGATGTCATCTGGGCCGCCACTGCCTACATACCGCCGGAACAGCTTGAAATCATAGAATAGTTCCCCGTTTTGTGGAACTTGAAACCGAAAATGTTTTCTTTTAGCATTGAACCTATGATAAAAATGAAAAGAAAACATAGCGGGACGCACATTACACCGGTGCTGTAGAGTCAAGGAATTGTTGCGTCTGGGCGACATCCGGTCATATGGCCGGGTGAGCTTGTCTGCGCCCCTGTCGCTCCCTTGTGAGCGTGTAAGAGTGGTCCCGCCCCAAAACAGCTGAAAAAACACAACTTATGAACATACTTCGGAAAATATCGAGTTTCTATTTCTCGAAAAAGGCTCTTCCTTATTGGTGCATTCTGCTAATAGACTGTGCTGCGGTGGCATTTTCATTCTTTTTCGCCTTCTATCTCAAAAATGGGGGAGATGCCTTTGCAAGAAATTTTTGGCCTCTGAGTTTCGGAACCCTTCTGTCTCTGCTTCCTTTTGTGGTCTGTTTCAGAATATTCCACACCTACACGGGAATTGTGCGCTACTCCTCCTTTGTGGATCTTCAGAAAGTGGGCATAGCCTGTCTTGTAGCCAGTTTCATATCATGGCTGATGGGTAAGGGAATAAACTTCATCTGGCCGTCCCAGACCGTGCTGCTCTTCCCGAGTTTCATTGCCATCATCTATATCGTCATTTTCAGCACCCTTCTCCTGTGGATTGAAAGGATTATGGTGAAGAGGCTCTACGATTCATTCAATCTGGACAATGCCGTGCCCGTGGTCATCTACGGTACAAAAGCCGGCGGCATAAGTGTGGCCAAGAGCATCAACACCGAGAAGGTAAAGAAATACTCTCTCAAGGCATTCATCTCCGACGGAAAGGAAATGAAAGGAGCCTATCTGATGGGCAAGCCGGTGTATCTGAATGAGAAAGGACTCATTACCAGACTGGCATCCAAAGGGGTCAAAGTGCTTTTGGTATCCCCTCTGAAGGCCGACAAATTCCGTGCGAATTCCGAAATGGTCGATGAGGTGATTGCTGCCGGAATGAAAATCATGATGATGTCCGGAGGAGAGGAATGGGACGGAAAAGACAGCATTTCCCACGACAGTTTCCACGAGGTGGACATCGAAGACCTGCTCCCGCGCGACAAGATTCAGATAGATATGAACGCAATCGGTGCCCTTCTGAGCGGCAAACGCATACTCATCACCGGCGCGGCAGGTTCCATAGGTTCGGAAATGGTGCGTCAGGTTGCGAAATTCAACCCGGCCGAGATGATACTCATAGACCAGGCCGAGACGCCGATGCACGACATACGTCTTATGATGGCCCGGGACTATCCCGACATCAGTAACGTGACCATAGTCACCAGCATCACTAACAAAGAACATATGGAGACCATCTTCAAGGAGCATCTTCCGGAGTACGTCTTCCACGCCGCAGCCTACAAGCACGTCCCTATGATGGAGGACAACCCGGGCATAGCCGTTCAGAACAATATCTACGGCACGAGAGTGATTGCGGACCTCTCGGTGAAATACGGCACCTTGAAATTCGTGATGATTTCCACCGACAAAGCCGTGAATCCGACCAATGTAATGGGCTGCAGCAAACGTATCTGCGAAATCTACTGCCAATCCCTGAACAGGGCAATACAGAGCGGCCAGGTGAAAGGAGTGACCCAGTTTGTGACCACCCGCTTCGGCAATGTGCTCGGATCCAACGGCAGCGTGATTCCGCTTTTCAAGAGCCAAATCCGCAGCGGAGGCCCTGTGACAGTGACCCATCCGGACATAATCCGCTTCTTTATGCTCATCCCTGAAGCCTGCCAACTGGTTCTGGAGGCCGGTACGATGGGCAAGGGCGGCGAAATTTTCGTATTCGACATGGGCCAGCCGGTGAAAATCGTGGACCTTGCCAAGAGAATGATAGCCCTTTCCGGAGCAAAGAATGTGGAAATCAAATTCACAGGCCTGCGTGACGGGGAAAAACTATATGAAGAGGTGCTGAACGACAAGGAAGGCACGGTTCCGACAGTGAATCCGAAGATAATGGTGGCAAAGGTCAGGGAATATGACTATGCGACAGCCTGCGCCAACGAAGAGCGTCTGATGACGGTTTCCCGGACTTTCGATGATATGGAGGTGGTGAAGGTAATGAAGGAAATAGTGCCGGAATACATCAGCAAGCAGTCGAAGTATGAAGCACTGGACAAGGCAGGAGAAGCCAAAGGAAAGTAATCAGAAAACATTTTGAAATGAAAGATACAAAAGACCTCAGGATTGCAGTGGCCGGAACAGGCTATGTGGGCCTGTCAATCGCGACCCTTCTTTCGCAGCACCACAAAGTGACGGCGGTGGATGTGGTTCCGGAAAAGGTTGAGAAAATCAACAGCCGCATTTCCCCGATTCAGGACGACTGCATCGAGAAATATCTCAGGGAAATGAACCTGGATCTGACTGCCACTCTGGACGGGGAGTCCGCCTACCGCGATGCCGATTTCGTGGTAATCGCAGCCCCGACCAACTACGACAGCAAGAAGAATTTCTTCGACACCTCCCACGTGGAGGAAGTCATAGACCTGGTGCTTAAGGTGAACCCTTCTGCTGTTATGGTCATAAAGTCCACTGTCCCGGTGGGTTACACAGCTTCAGTGCGCGAGAAATTCTCCTATCGCGAGCGCCTTTCCGACGGCTCGATGCGGGTGGTCACTCCGAACATAATCTTCGCCCCGGAGTTCCTCCGCGAGTCCAAGGCCCTCTACGACAACCTCTACCCGAGCCGCATAGTGGTGGGTTACGACCAGAGCAATCCCTTTCTGGAGGAAGCCGCCCGCACTTTCGCGGCCATTATAGCCGAAGGAGCAATCAAGCAGGACGTTCCGGTGCTCTATATGGGCAGCACCGAAGCCGAAGCCGTGAAACTCTTCGCCAACACCTACCTTGCCCTGAGGGTAAGCTATTTCAATGAGCTCGACACCTACGCTGAACTTAAAGGTCTGGATACCAAGTCGATAATAGACGGAGTCTGCCTCGACCCCCGCATAGGCACCCACTACAACAACCCGTCCTTCGGCTACGGCGGCTACTGTCTTCCGAAGGACACCAAGCAGCTCCTTGCAAACTACAACGATGTCCCTGAAAACCTGATTCAGGCAATTGTAGATTCCAACCGCACCAGGAAGGATTTCATAGCCGCCCAGGTCCTCACCCGCGCCGGATACTACAGCGACAATATGCAGTGGGACAGCAACATAGAGCATAAGTGCACAATTGGAGTCTATCGTCTGACGATGAAGTCCAACAGCGACAACTTCCGCCAGAGCGCCATCCAGGGCATAATGAAGCGAATCAAAGCCAAAGGTGCCGAAGTAATCATATATGAACCCACACTCCCGGACGGCACCACCTTTTTTGGCAGCCGGGTAGTGAACGACCTTTCCGCATTCAAAGCCCAGTCCCAGGCCATCATAGCCAACCGCTACGACTCCGACCTCGACGATGTGCTGGACAAGGTTTACACCCGTGACATTTTCAAACGCGACTGATTTATGCTCAAGCCAAACATAAACTTGGAAGGAAAGACCATCCTCATCACAGGTGCAGCCGGCTTCATCGGGGCAAATCTGGTGAAGAGGCTTTTCGCCGATGTCGAAAATGTGAAAGTGGTCGGAATTGACTCTATCACAGACTATTACGATGTCAATATCAAATACGGCCGTCTGAAAGAAATCGAGTCCCTCAAGAGGGACTGGCTCTTCGTGAAGGGAAGCATAGCCGACAAGCCGCTTGTGGAAAAACTGTTTGAGGAGCACCGCCCTTCAGTGGTAGTGAACCTGGCAGCCCAGGCAGGAGTGAGATATTCAATCACCAACCCGGATGCCTATATTGAGAGCAATGTAATAGGCTTCTACAACCTGCTCGAAGCCTGCCGTCACAATGAGGTGGAGCATTTAGTTTATGCCTCATCATCTTCCGTCTATGGTTCAAACCAAAAAGTCCCATATTCCACTGATGACAAGGTGGACAACCCCGTGAGCTTGTATGCCGCTACAAAGAAGAGCAACGAACTGATGGCCCACGCCTATTCCAAACTCTACGACATCCCATCCACAGGCCTGCGCTTCTTCACCGTCTATGGCCCCGCCGGCCGTCCCGATATGGCCTATTTCGGCTTCACGGACAAACTCTGCAAGGGCGAAACCATCCAGATTTTCAACTGGGGCAACTGCCAGAGGGATTTCACCTACATAGACGACATAGTGGAAGGAGTGGTGAGAGTGATGCAGCACGCCCCCGAAAAGCACACCGGCGAAGACGGCCTCCCCGTGCCCCCATACAAAGTCTATAACATAGGCAACAGCAACCCGGAGAACCTGCTCGATTTCGTAACCATCCTCCAGGAAGAACTGGTAAGCGCCGGCATCCTCCCCGCCGACTACGACTTCGATTCCCATAAACAGCTAGTCCCGATGCAGCCCGGCGATGTCCCCGTAACCTACGCCGACACCACCCCACTCGAGTCCGACTTCGGCTTCCGCCCCTCCACACCCCTCCGCACAGGCCTGCGCGCCTTCGCCCGGTGGTATGCTGCCTATCGGCAGGGCGGGAACATCCGGTAGATAAAATAGGTTGTTTGACATTTGCCGAAATCGAAATCAAAAGGCAAATGTGCACCTTTTGCGATCGAACGTCATGCCCGGCCCCGACCGGGCATCCAAACCGCAGGGAGGCATCCCGAAAGACACCTCCCCTTGGCAAACCCGGATGCGAAAGAAGACAGCCCGAAGGCTGAAGCAGCACCAAATCAACGTTTCCGTCTCAGATGCCCCTTCCTAACTCGAGTACGATGTCCATCAACCTCCCGGAAAGTCCCGGAGACAATGGTGTACCGACTCTTGAGCCACTCTTTGACAAGCTCATCAAAAAGGCGCTCGCACACGTTTAAGATAGATTGAATTTTCATAATAACAGAATGTTTTTGTTTGCGTAGCGTTGGAGCGGCTTTGCTGAGCAACATCCATCCGGTAGGTTAACAAAAACAGAGCACTTCAAAAAAATGAAAATGCTCTGTTTTGGTTTCGTCAACGTGTGTGAGGCGCTTATCTCTCACTGTTGAAAATTCAATCTGCCGCAAAGGTAAGAATGAAATTTGAGAAATACAAGAAAATCCGCAGCCTCTCATTAAATATCATCTAGACTTAGAGATGCAAATATAGGGATAACATTAAACCGCAGGGAGGCATCCCGAAAGACACCTCCCCTTGGCAAACCCGGATGCCCCTTCCGAACTCGAGTCCTACGACCATTGACCTCCCGGAAAGTCCCGGAGACAATGGTGTACCGACTCTTGAGCCACTCTTTGACAAGCTCATCAAAAAGGCGCTCACCGACGCGTAAAAATATTGTTATCCGCAAAATTTACAATATTTTGTAAATATAGGCATTAACATTGTTTGTTTATAAGCAAAAATATCTATTTTTGCATCGTCAAACACTAATAATGCACACATTATGATAGTACAATTCTCCTTTAGTAATTTCAAATGTTTTAAGGAAGAGAATGTAATAAACCTAATCTCGTCGAAAGGGAAGAATCACCAAAAATATTCCGTAGAGACTCCGTTCAGATATTCTGTTCTCAAAACATTATCAGTATATGGTGCGAATGCGAGTGGCAAATCCAAACTGTTTGATGCTTTCAAGTTTATGAAGGTAGTCATTTGCCCGCCGAAAAGAAATAATAAAATCCCAGTATTTGATTATTGGCAGACAAAGTATGACCCGTTTAGACTCGACACTGATTCAAAAGATAAAACATCATTTTTTGAGACTGTTTTTGTCCTTAACAACATTCAATACAGATATGGTTTTGAGCTAAACGCAGAGCGTATTATCTCAGAATGGTTATATCGAAAAGAAAAAAGAGAGGTTGAGGTATTAACCAGAGACGAGAAGCTTAAAACATACGTCAACTACAAGTATATCAGTGCTAAAATAGCAGATAGCATCACTTCAGCAAAGATGATTTCGGAAACTGTTCCGTTTCTCTCGGTTCTCTCTACTTTCAGTGAACCTTTGTGCAAATCTATCGTTGATTGGTTTGAAAGTATTGCCGTTATATCGGCTAATAACATTCGAACTATACCACAACTTACAGATTCAGAGAAAGCATCTGCGATTGTCGAATTTTTAAAGGCTTTTGATTTTAATATTGAAGGACTTTCTCTTCATGAAATCTCATACGATGATATTCCTGAGAAAATCAAGGCCATCATTGATGTCAAGGAGCCAAACGGGGCTTTTTATGATGGGATTAATACTACGCATATAGTATATAATACTTTGTACGAAAGGGCATCAACCACACTTTTCAGTTTAGAGTCCGATGAGTCTTTCGGGACAAATCGGTTATTCCACCTGAGTTGGCCAATCATATCGGCTATTAGGAACGGAAAAACAATTATGATAGATGAAATTGATAGCGGTATTCACCCGAGTATTGTGAAAACTATTATCAGCATTTTTACTCATAGTAACTCTACTGCTCAACTCATTTTCAACACGCACAATACATCCTTATTGAATTCTAAAGATGATGACGATCTGCCACTTTTTAGGAAGGATCAGATTTATTTAGTGAATAAAAACAGATATGGCGAGGCAATGGTCAAGCCTGCTACTGATTTCGAGAACGATCTCAGATCCAATATCGAAAAAATGTACCTTGAAGGAAAGATTACAGGGACTCCGTATATTAATACAGATGCTTTGCTCAAATTAATGGAGAAATAAAAATGGGTAGAGACCATTCTAAAGAGAATTTGTCTCGGAAGAAGACACCGACAAACTCCGGCCGCCAGTTCATTTTGTTTGTAGAAGGGAGGAATACGGAACAATCATATTTCAACCTTTTAAAACAGACGTGTTGTACGATTATTCCTATCGTTGTCAAAGGACATGGAATAAGTCAGTGCATCGACTTTGTCGAAGACTCTATTTCAGCATTTGAACATTTCAGTGTAACTAAAAGGAAAAAATTCGCTCAGAAGTGGTTAGTGTTTGATTATGACGGTCATGCTGACTTCTCCGAAGCAATAAAGCTTGCGAGACAAAATGGATTTAAAGTAGCTTTCTCGAGCATGTGTATTGAGTATTGGTTCGATTTGCATTTTATTGAGCATGATGGAAGGCCCATTCCGATGGTGGACAAAAGTCATTCAAAAGCTCAGATAAACATAATCAACGACTTTATAAAAAAATACAACAAGACAGCAAAAACAAAAGTCAAATTATATGACGACGAGAGCAAAAATATCGAAGCAGACTTGTTTGATCTGATGCTGTCTGTGAACCCAGTTACAAAGAACCGTAGAATTGTTGATGCATATAAACAAGCTGAAGCTCACCATTTGAGAAAAAAACAAGCTGGATGCGAATTCAGTGAGTCAGTCACAACCATTTATGAACTATTACACGAATTAGGAGTAATATCATCTATTGATGGTTCATACACTGTCAACATCAAATGAGTAAGCCTCCGATGCGCATTGGGAGAGTGGCTGGCGAAGTAAAGGGTTTGAGAAAGCTGTGATGTTGAGCTGTTATGTTCTCCGTGATTGAGAACTACAAGATGAACAAACGAACAGTAGAAGAATATCTGATGAGTCTTTTGGATAAACTCATATTCTCCCGTGAAGGAGATGACTTGACCGGGTTGTTGCCGTGTAATCTGGCAACTTTAAGAAGAAAATCAAAAATTTACATTTTTATGCAGACACTTGAATCCTCTGGTAATCAGAGGTAAAGCGGAAGCTTGCGGAAAAGTGGACGCGTAGAGAATGTCTTAAAATTAATTTAAGCACATGACAAAATTTTAAAAATATCGAATGGTTGGGGCCTAAGAGGGTTCAGAAGCACGCTGGCTATGTGCTCAAGCCCGTACTTCATCACGCTGATGGCTCTATTCCCAGTCTTTAGTATGCGGATGGCCTTGA
>JALFGP010000085.1 GCA_022777205.1 Rikenellaceae bacterium | reverse complement strand
GGCAAAATCGTCGCCGATGAAGCAGATGCCGTAAGTGCAATAACTGTATGCACAGACAATATTTCGACTCTGGACGGTGTCCAATATTTCCGGAACCTGAAAAATCTGGATTGCTGCGGGTCGGTTTGGAATGGAAAATTGAGCAGCCTTGCACTCGGCAGCAATGTCTCCTTGGAAAAGGTGAAATGCAATTACAATCGGATTGCCGCTATTTCCCTCCCGCCATCCCTGAGCGAACTTGAATGTCGCTTCAACAAGTTTGCATCTCTTGGGCTCTCAGCTGCACCGCATCTGAAAAAACTGGACTGCTACGGCAATGAGCTCGGGGAACTCGACCTCTCTGCTCTCTCCGAACTGGAGTATCTGGTGGCAGGAATGAATTCATTCAAGACCATAGATGTGTCCAACAACTTGAAACTCAAATATCTGGACCTCTATGACTCACCGGACTTGGAAATCGTCTATGTGGCCCGTGGTCAGATAATAGCTGAATTTTATGTCGAAAACAATGTGCAAATAAAATATAAGGAATAGTATGTCATCCAAATTCCAAATACCCGAATTGAATTATATGCTCCATCTTGTGGAGAAACACTATGGGCGCAAACTGGCGACAACCACCGATTTCGAGTCCCTTTCCGTTCTGATAGAAAAAGAAACAGGGGAGTTGCTCTCGTCGTCCACACTCAAGCGTCTCTATGGTTATGTGTCTTTGAATCCGGTGCCACGCAAAAGCACGCTTGACATTCTTGCACGCTATATAGGCAAAAGGAATTACGACAATTTCTGCAACGACCTGCGTAAAGACCCGATTTTCAGTTCCAGCTTCTTCAGCAGCGTGACTGTCTATTCCGATGACCTCAAACCGGGGGACGGTCTCAGAATAGGCTGGGCTCCGGACCGGGTGGTGCAACTGAACTATCTTGGGGATGGGGAGTTTGAGGTGGAGTCTTCTGTCAATGGAAGCCTGCTTAAAGGGGACAGGTTCAGGCAGGTTTCATTTATGCTCGGCTATCCTCTCTATGTTTCCCGTATTCTGAGGGAGGGGGAGTACACCCAGGCCTATGTGGCAGGGATGAACGGCGGACTGAATCTGCTGGAAGTGGTGGAAAAATGATTTAGGGATTGAGACCCGACTCTTCCACAAGATCGGTGGCCTGACGGAAAATCTCGTCTATAGCCTCGCTGTCCACATACTCTTCTTCGGCCTGCGGGCGGGTCAGAAACCATATTCCGGCTATGATGGCGGCGGTGGCAACAATTGCTGCAATGGCTCCCAAACCATAGTTCGAGGGACTGAAAAGTGCATCTTCGAGCCGGTCTATGTCGGAATAGCGTTTGTCCGGGTCTTTTTTCATGCATTTGCGTGCCACTTTGCGGAAATGGCGGCTGTCGGACATCTCTGAGAGAAGGACCCCTATGGAGAAAATGTCACTGCGGAAGTCTGCCCTTCGACATTCGATTTGCTCGGGAGAGGCGTAACGGGCGGTGCCGGCGTTGCCCTTGAGTATGAAATGGGAATCGGAATCGGCCACGGAAAAGTCTATCAGTTTCACATTCTGCCCATTTCGGGTGATCAGGATGTTGCTCGGCTTCAAATCCCTGTGCATTACCTGTTTCAGATGCATAAAACGCACTGCATCAAGTATTTGTCTGGTCAGTTTGTCCCGCAATACGCTGTCTTTGCGGCAATCAGGAAGCACTTCTTCCAATGAGAATCCGTCCACCCATTCCATCTCGATGCACAGGCCCAGTGCCGGATGTTCGTCAAGACCGTAATACTCCCTGATGTTGGGGTGGTTGAGGCTATGGCCTATTTCATATTCCTTCCTGAGCATTTCCGCATAGAGGGGATTGTCCCGGTACTCTGCTCTGACGCATTTGAGCACCACAATCCGGCGTTGCCGGGAACATTTGTACAGGGCAAAAGGACCATCCTGATGACCTATTTCCAGCAGGTTTTCCTCTGCAAACTCCTCTGTCAACATCCCGTCTGAGCCAAAAAATCCTGAATTGCGCCTGTCCGTCATAATTTACCTATGTGAATTGTCTGATGTGAACCGGAAATGGATTGTCAAAAGTACGAATTATTGTTAAATTTGCCGCCCATATCTATGAAAAAGTCGTTGATTGTCATATTCCTTTGCTTTTTTATGCTGCCTGTCTATGGCGGCAATATGTCAGTTGACAAGGATTGGGACCGTATTTTGGACAAATATCAGAGCCTTTGTGAGTCCTGCATACAACTGAAGCTGAAGGCGGAGGCAGGGGAAAAGATTTCCAAGTCCGCCTTCGGGAAATTGTTTTCGTCTCTGGCTGAGTTGAGAACCGAACTCAAGGAAGGTTCAGGGTCTATGTCTGAGCAGCAGCGGGAGAGGTTCGCAAGCATAAGAGCAAGGTATTCAGCGGTTTTCGGCGGCACTCAGGCTGTGGTGCAGGAGCAGCACGAGGATACTCCAGAAGTCCCTGAACGTAGCGGGTCTGCACATCCCCTCACCAAGCCGGTTGTCCGGAATGACAAGCCGATTGCCGCATCGAAAGACAACACCTCCTCGCAAGACAGCGGCCGTGAAGTCAACTCCTCGCAAGACAGCATCAGAGAAATCACCACAGCGCAAGACAGTTCCCGTCAGCGCCCTGAACCATTGCCCCGTCTGTATTCTCCCGAAGCAGACCTACAATTTCAATACAACGGGACACTTGCAGAATGTTCTTACCATTGTGATGTTCCCCGGGATGTAGTGCCCCGCCGTGTATATGGTTCCGTCTCTTTCGTGATGGCTGCATGGCCGGTCCTGTCCTATGGAGGCTCGCTCTCATTGTTCGACAAAGACACTTTCTGGGGTGGGTATGTACGCTTTCACAGCAATTTCAAGCCTGTGGCACATTCCTATATCTGCTCTTCCGACAGCAGCTGGGAAGGCGGGACTATGTGGCCCAGCGGCAATTCTCAAATTTCCATCTTGCAGGCCAGCGCCGGAGTGAGGAAAAATTTCGGCCCCTGGTTCGGAATCACCGCCGGGGCCGGCTACGGAAGGAAAGTTGTGCTGTGGGAAGACTTGTCTGGAGTTTGGGCCAAAGTGCAGGACCTCAGCACCTCCAATGTGCTGCTGGAATGTGGCCTCATAGTTGATGCCGGCCCCGTCGAAATCCAGGCCGGAGTCTCCACCATAGCTTTCCGCACAATCTCCCTCGATTTCGGCCTCGGCTTCCGTTTCTGAGAATAGGAACACCTTTCGAGTGGTCTGAATTCTAAACAGTTACAAAACCAGAGTCATTTTATAGAATCTGCTTCCGAAGGTCGCCACCTCCTTTTCTGTTCTGAAACCGAGCTGGGCGTAATAGTTCCGAAGGCGTTCCTTTGTCTTTTCCACCAGCAGTGCTGCCTTGTGGCATCCCTCAGTCTTGCGGGCGATTTCAAGGGCATCTTCCATCAGGATGTGTCCCAGTCCCAGACCTCGGAATGAGGGATGCACTCCCATTGAATCCAGATAATACTCTCCGGGGCCGGTTTCAGGTTCGCCTACCTTTATCTGTATGCCCATATCTTTGAACATCAAGAAGGTCTTTGCACTGCTCTCGGCATAGATTTTACCGTCGTAGGATATGAGACATCCGGCAAGTCTGCCGTCCACTTCAGCTATCCTGGCGTTTCTATATGAATATAAGGTGTCTTCTTCCGAACTGACTTTGATTGTACTCTCCATCTCGGAACACTCTCCGGTGAAGTCGTACAGGTCTATAGCAGCCAGCCCACATTCTGCCACGAAGGGGATGTCTGCCCGGGTTGCATTACGTATGTCTATTTTTTTCATAATCATTGAAAACTAGTCTTGCAAATATAATGTAAACCTGAATGGTATCCAATTTCAGGACTGATATGCTTATGGAAAGGAATGAGTCCGAAGGCATAATTCTGAATCAGATTGTTTTCAAAGACGGGGAAATTGATTAACTTTGCGGGGCTTCGGGGCGGGATACTTGCTGCCCCTATGCACCGGAAACAATTTTCATAATACAAATAATGGCACTCATTGACAACATCATTGCGCGTGCAAAATCCAACAAGCAGCGCATCGTGCTCCCTGAATCACTGGAGGAGCGCACAATAACAGCGGCAGACCAGGCCCTCAGGGACGGACTGGCTGACATCATTCTCATCGGCAACCGTGAGGAAATACTCGCAAAGGCTGCTTCACTCGGACTCCAGCACATTGGGGAGGCGACTATAATCGACCCTGCCACCCACGAAAAGACTGAGGAATATGTCCAGCTGCTCTATCAGCTCAGGCAGAAGAAGGGACTTACTCTGGAGGCTGCGAAGGAACTTGTTTACAACAATCCTCTCTATTACGGATGTCTCATCATCAAGAGCGGAGATGCCGACGGACAGATCAGCGGTGCGCTTTCCACCACAGGAGACACTCTTCGCCCTGCACTCCAGATTATCAAATGTGCTCCGGGAATCACCTGTGTCAGTGGAGCTATGTTGCTGATTACCAAGACTCCTCAGTATGGCGAAGAGGGCGTTCTGGTTATGGGTGACATCGCTGTGACCCCAATGCCGGATGCTGCCCAGCTGGCTCAGATAGCTGTATGTACGGCTCAGACTGCAAAGAGTGTGGCCGGATTTGCAGAGCCGAGGGTGGCTATGCTTTCATTCTCCACCAAGGGTTCCGCAAAGCACGAGGTGGTGGACAAGGTTGTTGAGGCCACCGCACTTGCCAAGGAACTTGACCCTACGCTCAAGATTGACGGAGAATTGCAGGCTGATGCTGCTCTCGTTCCTTCAGTTGGTTGCAAGAAGGCTCCGGGCTCCGAGATTGCAGGCAAGGCTAACGTGCTTGTGGCTCCTAACCTCGAGGTGGGAAACATCGGTTACAAACTCGTGCAGCGTCTGGGAAATGCTGATGCAATCGGCCCTATCCTTCAGGGTATTGCCCGTCCGGTGAACGACCTGAGCCGCGGCTGCTCTGTGGACGACATCTACAAGATGATTGCCATCACCGCCTGCCAGGCTATGGATGCCAAATAGCATCCCTAAATAGCATCCCTAATTCCCGGCCCCGCCGGTTTCCCAAACGAAAAAACTGCCCGCATCCCTGCGGGCAGTTTCGGTTAGTAGTGTAGTGTTTTAATTATTAGTGGTCAGCATTGTCTTCACAAAGAAAGTGAAGATGGTGTTTGTCAAAACCGGTGAATTCCGATTAAGACAATGCAAATTTATACATTATTTTTTAATAACAAAATTTTCTTTACGTTTTTCTCAAAAAATGAACATTTCTTATAATTCTTTACCTATTTGGCCCGGTATTATTACAATTTGAATGGATTTCCGGACTGTGTGTGAACGAATGCAAGATTTATTCGCCATCAAGCAAGCCGGGACGAAGCTTTCGGGTGTGTGCCAGACGCGAAAAGTGGACACGAAATTTTTTTAAGTGTTAATACTTTTCCAGAGTAGACATTCTGTAAGCTCCCGGGCTCATCCCGATAGACTCTTGGAAAACTGTGCAGTAATACTCTGAAGTCTTGAAGCCGCAATCGAGAGCGATGTTCTTGATTGGGAGGGCGGTGTTACGCAGGAAATACATTGACGAATGGATGCGGAGCTGCTGGAGATACTGCGCGGGTGGCATCCCGGTGTTCTTTCTGAAAGTCCTCCTCAACCAGGTGTAACTCATTCCGAGCTCCTTGGCAAGCGCTTGCATGTCAATCTGTTCCGAAAGGTGGTTGGCCATATACTTCTTCATCGAGTTGATTGCCTGCACCATCTTGTCGTCCGCCTTGTTCCGCGTCGAGAGGTTGTAGTTTATCAGCGCGAGCATGTGCATTACGATTGATTCCAGTATCGTCATCGTCTGCCCGCACTGGCGTTCCGCATAGAACAGTGCCTGCTCGAAGAGATCGACGAGAGTTGCCGACAACCCCACCTCAATCGGTCCCCTCATGTCTGGGAAAAACTTGTTGACCGCCTCGCGAAAAGTCGGCCCGTTGAACCCTATGTAATACTCCGTCCATCCCGTGTCCCTGTTCGGACGGTAGGCGTGCCAGTATCCGGGGCGCAGCAGGAAAAGTGTTCCGGGAGTTATGATGCGGCTTCCTGAATGGTCGTTGAATATACCCGTTCCGGCCGTAATGTAGACAAGTTGGAACTCCGCCAACCGTCGTCCGGCGTCCATGTCAAAACTATAGCGTTTGGGGATTACTCTCACCGGATAGTCCTGTCTCGGCGCGGCTTCCTGGTACCCGATGGTCGAAATCAGGTTGTCCGCGTCGTTCGCGATTGTCTCCAGCGAGAGCATAAAGAAGCGGCTTGTGTGCCGGTTTTCATATTGAATCATGTTCTTGTCTTTTTAGTATCTTTCTGTGTCAGAAAACCAATTTGATAATGCCCTCTGATTATGCCAATTCAGTAAATAATATGTAAATTTGTTAAAGAACGAGGGAAAACATATTCTCTGCAAATGCTTCTGAATATTACTTTTTCCAAATCGGAAGTTCCGTGTGCGAAAACGGATTTTTCTTCCGAAAGCCTTGTTCAAAGTTAGATAAAAAATGTGATTTTTGACCTTAAAGTGTCAAAAAACGTAATTGATAACAAACATAACTAATACTAGACATGCAAACGAGAAACAGAATCGCTGCAATTTTTGCTGCCGCCCTCGCGTCCGTCGCCTGCGGAAAAGGGCCCAAGACTCCGGACTACTACGTCTGTGCCTACATCTGGCCGTCGTGCCACGACGACTCCCTCGCCCACGAACTCATCTGGCCGGGCGGTCAGGGCGAATGGGAAATCATCAACGCCGGCACCCCACGCTTTCCGGGGCACTACCAGCCGCGTGAACCCCTATGGAAAGGCGACCAAGACGATGACCCCGAGGTTGTTGAGAAATGGATAAACACAGCTCTCAAATATGGGGTGAACACCTTTATATATGACTGGTACTGGTTCCACAACTATCCTTTCCTCGAAGAAGCCCTCGACAACGGCTTCCTCAAGGCGCCGTCAAACGAGAAGATGAACTTCTATATAATGTACGCGAACCACGAGGTTACGAACTATTGGAACCCTCACATCAATCAGGACACAAAGACCCTCACTTTCGACCCGCGCATTGATTGGGACCAGTGGAAGGTGATTGTCGATAGGGTTATAAAGCAGTATTTTCATCGTCCGAACTATGTCAAGATTGACGGATGTCCTGTGTTCAGCATGTGGGACTTCGACTTTTTCACCGAAAGCTTCGGCTCCCTTGAGGAGGCAGGCAAGGCTATGGACTACTTCCGCGCCAAAGTGAAGGAAGCCGGTTTCCCGGATCTGCATCTTCAGAAATGCAACGGAATCTGGCCGCGCTCAAAGGAAGAGACCGCGAGGATAAAGGCTCAGATAAAGAGATTCGGCATCAGTTCCACTGCTGCCTATAACATGGGAGGTCTGGAACCCGACTACATCCGCCATGGAATGAAGGCAATCAAATTCAGGGAGCGCTGGTATGAGGAATATGGCATTCCGCTTTTCCCTACCGTTTCGGTAGGCTGGGACGACACGCCGCGCTATCCGAACAAGGGCGAGAAGGACATGACTCGCTACAACCATTCTCCGGAAGCCTTTGCATCCTTCCTCCAGACAGCCAAGGAATGGGCCGACGATCATGCGGACACGCAGCCGAAGTTCGTGATGCTAAACGCATGGAACGAATATGTTGAGGGAAGCTACCTCCTCCCCGACCGCTACTGGGGCTTCAGTTTCCTTGAGGCGGTGAAGGATGTGTTCGACGGAAAATATGACAAGCCCGAATAGGCGTTGGCAGAAACATAAACACTAATCCGATAACAATCAGTATAATGAAAAAGTTTTACTTCATTGTTCCAATGATTCTTGCACTTATGCTCCAGTCCTGCATGAGTGCCAAACTGGAACAGCAGGTTTCGTCTCTTGAAGGGCGTATTGCCGCTCTTGAGAGCGTCTATGGCGAAATTAATGACAATGCCACTGCCCTTAACGCTCTTTATCGAGAGAACCTGCTCATAATCAAGTATGAAGAGAGGACTGAGAACGGGAAAGTGGTCGGCTACGACCTCAGGCTCTCGGACGGAAGTACGCTCCACATCACCTACGGAAAGGAAATGGAGGGTCTTGCACCCATGGTCGGAGTCAATGACATGGGACAGTGGGCTTTCTCGATCGACGGTGGTGAAACATTCACTGAAATAAAGGGCGCGGCAAGCCCGTGGGCCAAGGACGGCAAGTCTCCTATTGTGAGCATCGATAAATATGGTTTTTGGCAGATTTCACTCGATGCGGGAAAGACATGGCAGAGAATTGTCAATGCCGCCGGCGATCCGATAAGTGCCGTTGATGGAAAGTCGCTGGCGCCTTCGTCGTATTGCTTCTTCGATAGGGTGGCATACAACGAGGAAACCGGCAACATGGACATCACGCTTGTTACAGGGGAGAAATTCTCCGTTCCTTTGGTGGCCGAGGCTTCGATAACCTTGACATATTACGATGAGAAAGAGGGTGCTTGGGTTTACGGAAATCGTCTGAACGAGTTCCCGGCCGACATAAGGGGCATCTCCGATATGACTTTCCTCAATGTCCCGGACGGGTGGAACCTGTGGATGGAGAAGGATAAATTGGTTGTTGAGGCTCCTCAAGATGGAATTTCCGGCGACTATACCATCAATGTCCTCGCATCCACCTATTCCTCCGAGGCAAAGACCTTCAGTTTCAAATTTAAATATGAAAAGGATCTCATCCTCTTCGACGACTTTCTCGGTGACGACATCGACTATCGTTGGTGGCTGCGCTACAAGAGAGGAGATGTTGCTGCGGACTGGTGCGCCTATCAGATGGGCGATCCGGCTCAGTCGGTTGTCGAGGATGGACTTCTCAAACTATATGCTCACATTAATGGTGATTCATTCAAGACAGGAGCTATTTGGACGAAGGGTAAGCTGACCTACAAACCTCCTTTCCGCGTTGACTGCCGTGCGCGTTTTACGCAGATGGGAACAGGAATATGGTATGCCATCTGGGCTGCTCCGGATGCCGGCTACCAATACGGAGAGATTGACATCTGTGAAAAGCTGAACTTCGGTACGGCAACCTATCACACCTGCCACACTCTATATACCCTCAATACAGCCGCGATAAACCAGAAAAAGGAGATCTATTTGAACGACGCCGGAGAGACGGTGTCGAACTACAATCAGGGAATCGCGCAGGATGCGATGCTACCGGGTGCATTTAATGTCTTTTCTGTTGAAATTACTGACGATCAGATTGTCTGGTATGTCAATGGTACTCCGGTTCATGTCTATAAGCATTTCGTCCACTCGGCCGAGGATCCACTCTACTCACAACTGAAACCGCAGGAGCAGGAATATTATTTCCAGAACTGGACATTCATGGAGCAGGACTACAACACCCTTCTTGACATAGCCGTAGGAGGCGAGTTCGTGGGCGGCATCATCAAGAGGGACGAGTTCCCCGGTCAGTTTGACATTGATTGGATAAAAGTGAAACAGTTATAACACTAAAATAAAGATGAAGACTTACAGCAGATTTTTCATTGTTGCGGCCGCGTTTATGCTCTCGGCAGCCTGCAACAGTCTTGACGACCTTCAGGAAAGGGTTGACAGGATTGAGGGTAGGGTGACGGCTCTGGAGAAAGTCGCCGAAGCGGTTAATGGCAATATTCAGTCCCTTCAGGCCATAGCTGAGGGACAGGCAATCAACAAGGTCGAAGAGAAGGACGGGGCGTATATCCTCACGCTTTCCAACGGAACCACCCTCACGCTTCAGCAGGGCAGTATAGGCATGGGTAAAGCTCCGCTCATGTCAATCGACAAGGACGGCTATTGGATGGTTGACTATCAGGACGGCAAGGGTGCCGTGTATATCACCGACGACGAGGGTGAGAAGATTGTCGCTGTCGGACAAAACGGTGTCACTCCAATGTTTGGAGTCAGTGAAGACGGTTATTGGACAATAAGTTACAACGGGGGAGGCAGCTTCGCACCGGTCCTTGACACAAATGGAGATAAAGTTAAGGCAGTTGCTGGCAGCAGCACGGAAGATTCCTATTTCGCCGGTGTCGAATATACCGACGAGGCTCTCATACTGACTCTTAAGAACGGAGAACAATACAAGGTTCCTGTTGTCGGAGGTTTCCTTTGCAAAATCGATGGGGCTGATGACGAGGTTGTTTTCAGAGTCGGTGAGAAAAAGACATTTTCCGTAGAACAGAAGGGCATAGCCACGACAATCATAACCGCCCCTCAGGGCTGGGAGGCATATCTCACCAATTCCGTTCTTTCTATCCAGGCGCCGGCAGTCACAAAGGCCATACTTGCCGATACTCGGACGGATGTCTCGGTCGTTGCCATTTCAGCGGCCGGTCACCTCGCCATAGCCAAGGTCCGCGTAAAGCTTGACGGCTCGGTGTCTGTATATGACCCTGCCGCAAACATCGCTCTTGCCGAGGCCACTGTCAGATCTCTGAAGTTCAATGTGACGACAGAAAACGCAACCTCGTGGTACTGGATGCTCTGCAAGGCCGGGGATGCTGCTCCGGGGGCTGCGGACATCATTTCGCAAGGAACAAAGGGGACTGATGCCACTGTCCTTGTTGAAGGGCTGCTTGGACAGACGGACTATGTCTTGTATGTGCTTCCTTGCGGAGATGTGAACAACGGCCCAATTGCTGTGTTCAAGGCCACTACTGCCGACTACTCAAACCTGTTTGAGGCTTGGGAGGCCGGTGCCGAAATAAAGATAGGCTCACAGACCTACAGCAAGGCGAAGAACGGCAAGGCTGCGCTTGTCACAACCGCGGATCAGCGTATTTGGGGCGGATGGTTCAATGACGGCACTTTCGGTGCGGTGTTCCTTGACGAAGGGGCGAGCGCGTTCATCCAGGCCAGCGAAGGCTATAACAAGTCGGTTGTCGTCATAGGTAATGTTCCGGGAAC
>JALFGP010000044.1 GCA_022777205.1 Rikenellaceae bacterium | reverse complement strand
AGGAAACGGGTATGACGTGCACGCATTGGGAGAAGGCCTCCGTATGCGTCTTTGCGGAACAGACATACCCCACACTCACGGCTTCATAGCCCATTCCGACGGAGACGTGGCCATCCACGCCCTCTGCGATGCCATCCTCGGTGCCCTCTCTCTCGGAGACATTGGCAAGCATTTCCCTGACAACTCACAGGAATTCAAAGGCATTGACAGCTGCATCCTCCTGTCCAAAGTTATGGATTTGGCAAAAGAACGCGGTTACAGATTGGGCAATGCGGACATTACCATAGCCCTTCAGGCACCGAAACTGGCGTCTTTCATCCCATCGATGAGGGAGAACCTGAGCAGCATCTGCGGGTGTGAGCCGGACCGCATCTCCGTAAAGGCCACCACCACAGAAAAACTCGGCTTCGTGGGCCGGCGGGAAGGCTGCGAGGTCTGGGCCACTGTGCTGATGTTGAAATAAGCTTAATTGACTTCAGTTCAGACTCACTTTACATAAAACCTATATTCAGTTTCCGAATGGTAGCTCTGGCCGGGGCGCAGGACCGTGGAAGGAAAACGCGGCTGGTTTGGAGAATCCGGGAAATGTATGGTCTCAAGCAGCATCCCGGCAAACTTGTCGATGGGTCCATATTTGCCGTCAGGATATTTTTCAGCACTGAAGGTACGTCCGGTGAAAGTCAGCAGGGCCGGCTCAGTGGTCCAGGTCTGCACTCCCCTTCCCGTGTGCCGGTCATACAAATCGGCCGCCTTCCTCAGACTGCCGTCCCAATCCCTAACTATCCAGCAGGCTGACATACCTTTCATAATGCGCAGATGCTCATTCGGCATATCTATGCGGTAGTCCACCCTATGAGGCTGTCGGAAATCAAAGGGACTTCCCTCCACCGGCAAAATCAGGTCGGGACAGAAGTGGAGGTTGTTCTGAATGCAACTGTCGGCTTCAACCTGAAGGATATGCTCCATCACGTAGCCTGACTCTTCACCCCTGAGGTTGAAATAGCTGTGATTGGAAAGATTGACAACGGTAGCTTTGTCCGTGGTGGCATCGTATTCCAGCCTGAGAACATTATCATCGGTAAGCCAGCAGATGACATACACATCCAGATTCCCCGGAAAACCCTGTTCCCCATCCGGGCTGACCCTATGAAAGCGGACTCCTATCCTCCCTTGCTCCCGGACAGACTCCCCCTCCCACAAAAAGGTATCGAACCCCCTGCGGCCTCCGTGACATTGCACGGGTTCACCATCAAAAGACTCGTTGGCATCCACGTCATAGCGCACTCCGTCCAGAACAAAGGATGCGTGGTCTATGCGGTTGCCATAACGGCCTATGACCGGACCTATGAACCTGTCTCCATTTTCAAATGACTCCAGTTCCCCGTATCCGACAATCACATCCCCCATCTTTCCTTCCCTGTCGGGCATAAGTACCTTCACTATCCGGCATCCGTAGTCCGTCACATCCACACTGGCTCCTCTGCTGTTCTCAAGATGCCAGATGTGGGCTTGCTCGCCGGTGGACAAAGTGCCGAAAGGTGAGCAGGTTACGGAAGATTGGCGGGTGCAGGAGCAACATAGCGCCATTGCGATTAAGAATATTGAAGCGAGTTTCATAACATTGACAATGTAATCGTAAAACAACTATGGGGCGAATATACAAAAAGCCCGGAAGATTTTTCACTGCAAAAACCGACTCGCTCCGATTTTGACATTTTTTGCTCGGTTTATGGTATTGGGAAACGCAAACTTGCCATAAATTTGCATAAAACAATAACACGGACTTATGACCAATTCAACCACGAGAAAATTCTTGTTGTCATTTCTGGCAGCAGCAGGCACCCTGTTGTCGTGCAGGGGTGCGGAACCGTATCCAAGAAAAGAGAAATTGCCGGAAATCTGCATAGACTGGGAAGAGCCGATTAAGCTTGTTCAGGGAGGCTACGGCAGAGTACACAGACTGAATGACGGCCGCTTTATGGCTGCATGGTCTACGGGTGGAGATGCCTGCTTCAAGTTCAGCCCGGACGGAACCACTGCCTGGACACCTGCCAAGAAGGCAATTCTGAGAAATGAATATCAGTCCGCCAGCCCGGTCGTTATGGCCAATTCCGAATTCGCCCAGCTCAGCCACTCCAACCCTTACCATCCCGACCGAATCATCTATGCGGTCAATGTGCGTCCAGTGGACAACAAAAGCACGCTCACTCCCTACAGCATAGCAATCTCCGTTTCCGATGACTACGGGAAAAGCTGGAGCCCGGCAAGGGATGTATATAAGTCTGAACTGTGGAGCAAGGACGTTATGAGAGGATGTTACGAACCGGCCGTGCTCGAACTTCCGGACGGAACCGTGCAGATATACTTTGCTGACGAAACCCCATATTACAGAAACGGACTCCGCTATCAGAACATCTCAGTCATAGAGTCCAGGGACGGAGGCGACAGCTGGAGCAGCGAAAGAATAGTGTGCTACACGGAGAAACACAGGGACGGGATGCCTGTTCCTATGCTGTACAACGGATGGATTTATGTCGCCATCGAAGCCAGCGGGGACAATATCCGCTTCCGTCCGCAGATAGTCAGGAGCAGCGTTACCGACAGTTGGAAAAATCCTGTGCTGGAATCTTCTACATACAGGTTCGACCCCTTCCTCACTTCAATGGAAAGCGCCTACATATATTCCGGAGCCCCTTATCTGATCCGGACTGACAACTATTTCGCCATCTGTTACCAGAGTTCCGAGGGCGGGATAGACACCGGAACCAAGAATGCCACTATGGAAATGGCACTCTGCCGTATAGATGAGATGAAAAAAGGGGAATTTCTGACTATGAGGGGAAAAATAAGACCATTCGAGATAGACCAGACACAAGACAATGCCCTCTGGAATTCGCTTTGCGATTTGGGTGACGACCACATTCTTGCCATAACACAGCACAAGGGATATATTTGGATCAGAAAAGGGAGAATCTACACAAAATGAAAAACACTGGGATATTGGCAACAGCAATCTGTTGCATAGCTTTTTACGGTTGCAGCAACGCCTCTTTGGAGCAAAACTCCGGCAGCAGGACATTCAGTTGTACGCTTGAGGACAACGGAGGCGGCAAAACCGTGCTTGCAGACGCAGGCAGTCTGCTCTGGTCTGCCGGAGACAGAATCATTGTGAACGGGGAGATTTCCCAAGCCTTGGAACAGGACAGAGCTACCTCTGCCACTTTCCTCGTCAATGCTCCGGTTCAGGCTCCGTACACCGCAGTCTATCCGGCCTCTGCCTTTTCCGAAAATAAACTTGTCCTACCGGCCCGGCAGCAGGTTACGGAAGGGGGATTCGACCCGGCGGCGGCCCTTATGGCCGTACTGTCCGAAACCGAGACACTCAGGTTCCACCATCTCTGCGGATACCTGAGAATCAATATCGAATATCCGGCCAACTGCAGCAGAAGAGCCACGGAGATTACTTTTGCAAGCAATTCAGGAGAAACGGTTGCCGGGGTCTTGAACCTGGCTTTCGATGCCGAGGGCATTCCCTCAGCGACAATTTCCGCGGAAGAAGGCAGCAGCACAATCCAGATAACAGCCGGGAGCGGACTCTCATCCTTCCTGATTGCCCTCCCGGAATGCAGACTCGACCGGGGCTTTTCGCTCAGAATAGCTGATCAGGAGGGTGTTTTCCTGACGGCGGAGACAGGCAACAGCGTGGAAATAGTCAAATCCCGAATACTCAATGCCCCGGCACTCAAATTCTCTGCGGCTGACGGCAAACTGCCGGACCTGGTCGAAGACGAAAGCGGGAATGAACCTGTAATAATATGGGAATCACCGGTGCTCGTTTCCCCCTGGTGCAGCACCTATGGAAGAGTCCATCGTCTGAATGACGGAAGGCTGATGTGCTGCTATTCCAACACCTGGAATTCCTATGCAAGATTCAGTTCCGATGACGGTACCGCCTGGAGTGCAGCAAAAACCGTAGCTTCCTGGACGGGAGACAAAACAGGCACCTGCGCCAGAATGGACAATCCTGAATTCGCTCAGCTTTCCGCCTCCAACCCGTATAAACCCGGCAGAATAATCTATGCGGTCAATGAGAGGGTAAACCGGGCCATCACCGGCGAGGACGGAAGCACCGGCTATGAATCCGAATATCCTTTCCACATCAGCATTGCGGTTTCGGATGACAACGGGCAGACCTGGTCGCAACTCAAACGGCTCTACTCCTCCAGCAGCAGAAACGGATGCTATGAACCATTCATTCTGGAACTGCCGGACGGAAGGGTGCAAATATATTTCGCCGACGAAAGCCCATATTACGGCTATCAGAACATTTCCGTAATGGAGTCCACTGATGGAGGAGAAAACTGGGGTGAAAAGAGGATCGCCTGCTACTCCCCTGCTTTTAGGGACGGGATGCCGACTGCAACCGTCTTCAACGGCAACATCTATCTCGCCATTGAATATGTGGGCAGCCAGCTCGAGAAATTCCATCCCCAGATTATCTGCGAAAGCCTTGAAGACAACTGGTCTTCAATTGTGTACAATAACTCTGCAAAGAGATTCTTCCCTTTCACCAAATCATTGGCAAGCAGTACCGTTTACACAGGAGCCCCATACTTGATTCAGACCGAGAATTACTTTGTCCTGTCATATCAAAGCACCAAGGGAAGCGAAGGGGATGCAGACACGGCACACGCAGTGATGGAAGTACAGCTCTGTCCTAAATCCGAAATGTCCGAGGGCAAGTTCACGACTATGCGTTCTGCCACCAGACCTATGCAAATAGACCAAAGCAAGTCCTGCGGCAAATGGAATTCCCTCTGTTCTCTTGGGGACGACACGATTATGGCCATCACCAGCACTGGCGGAACAGGACACGAAAGCAGTGCCGGGTTCCTATATGTCATCAAAGGCAGAATAACCACGAAATCCCTGAATTTCGAATAGAATATGAAAGCCCGCACATTCATAGCCACGACCATACTTTGCCTGTCCTGTCTGTTCACTACATACGGCTCAAGCTATATGTTCACCCATTTCGACAGTTCGGACAGCGGCTTGTCATATGACAGCGTAACCAAAATCACACAGGATTCCAGAGGCTTCATCTGGATAGGCACCAGCCACGGACTGAACCGCTTTGACGGGAGGAAATTCAAAGTTTATGGCAAAGAGGACTTGGGACTGGCCACTGATTATGTGCACTGCATTTTCGAAGACCGCAACGGAGACATCTGGATTGGAGCGGACAACGGCGCAAGCAGATACGACTACAGACTTGACCGCTTCATCCCTGTCCGGGAAGAGACGGAAAAAGGAGAGAGCATACGCAACAAGGTCACCTTCATCACTGAAGACAACAACGGAGATATCTGTATGCTCGTGAACGACCAGGGTATCTTCCGCTACAATACAGGCAGCGGCGTCCTCAGCTGTACCTCTTATGAAGACATAGGCTTTTCAGGATGCAGGAGAATGCTCTTCAGCCGTGAAAGCGGAATATGGGTTTCGAGGTATCACGTGGACCTGTACCGAAGCCAGTCCGGTCTGGAGAACCTCAAGAACGATTCGTGGCTCGAATGTTACAGGGGAGATGAAATCGAGGCCATGTTCGAAGGAGCGGACGGTCATATCTATGTGGTCAGCACTGAAAACGGCATTTGCGAACTTGCCCCCCCCGAATCTGTGGTAAGACATCTGTTCAGGCTTCCGGAGGGCACTGTACTCATTGATGCCCATTTGGACAGGGGACGATGGATATGGCTTGCGACCACAAGCGGAGTTTGGAGATATGACCTGCTCGGAACCGGTTCCATAAGAATCAGCGAAAACAGGGACGACAAATTCGGTCTTTGGGGAGGATATGTCACCTGCGTATTCACCGACAGGAGCGGAGGTCTCTGGGTGGGCACCAAGGACTGCGGAGTGAATTGGTCCGGGGTGTTCCAGAACAACTTCGAAAAACACTGTGATGCCTCTGGCAAAACCCTTGCAGGCAGCATTGTGGACGGATTTGCCGAGGACGGCAGGGGCAACCTGTATGTCACCACTGAACAGCAGGGCCTGCTCAAATATGACGAAAAACTCAAGACGCTCAAAAGAGTGAAACATCCGGACATACCCTATTCTCTCTGTTCTCCGGTCAGTTGCGGAACAGAGTTGTGGATGGGCAGTCTGTACGGAGTCTGCCGCTTCAATCCCGTATCCGGGAAGGTGAAGAATTACAATTTGCGCAAAAACGCCGGAGGACTCAACGACCCGAGAGCCTTCATGGTATT
This sequence comes from Rikenellaceae bacterium, assembly GCA_022777205.1. Lineage (GTDB taxonomy): Bacteria > Bacteroidota > Bacteroidia > Bacteroidales > UBA932 > Cryptobacteroides. The sequence goes on along the minus strand of JALFGP010000044.1, from coordinate 34,244 downwards.
CAGGAGTGCGTCCGACAGAATTTTTGCCGGCAGTTCACTCGGCCTTCTGGAATACGACAGAGACTCCGACAGTTTTGTGGACACTGGACTGTTTGAGGGAGAGCACATCACTTCAATGTCGGAGGACATTGACGGGGCCTTGTGGATTTCCACCCTCGCCTCGGGCCTTTTCAGATGGGATACGGCAAGCGGCGAAACCCGGCAATGGCGCAGGGGTGACGGGTCAGGCCTTCCGTATGACAAAATCTCCTCAGTCTTCTGCGATTCAAGGGGCAGAGTCTGGGCCATAGGGTTCAGCCACGGTTTTTCGGTTTACGACAAAGACAGCGACAGTTTCACAGTCTATGACAAAAGCGGACTTCCATCCCTGCCGACTGACGTATATTTCCGTTGCGTAGAGGACAACAACGGTCTGTTGTGGCTCTCCAGCGACAAGGGCGTCGTCCAATTCAATCCTGCCACCTGCGCAGTCCGGGTCTGGACGGAAGTGGAAGGACTGCTGGACACCAAGATGAGCGACAGCGGAGCCAGGCTCGCCGACGGGGACATATGCTTCGGCTCGGACAACGGATTCATCAGATTCTCCCCTTCCGCATTTATGGAAAATTCTGAAAATCAAGCTGCTGTCATCACAGGGATAAGGGTCGGGAATGACAGTTTCGACACTGGAGGCAACCCTGACCTTGCTGAAAATCTGGTCTTCGGAAGCAGTGAGAACTCCTTCGGGTTCGATTTCTCGATTCCGGGCTATACGGCCTCCTCCTCTGCCTGGATACAGTGCCGCCTGAAGGGACACGATACGGAATGGAGGGATATTTCCACCTCGATGTCCGCCTTCTGGTACAATGTGCCTGAGGGAGACTATGAACTTGAGGTGAGAGCCTCCACAAACTCGCAGGAATGGCACCCGGCTCACGGAACTGTTAGCATCAGGGTGAAGTCACCCCTCTGGCGTTCCCCTTGGGGCATTGCGCTGATAATCCTTTCGGCACTGTCTATCACTGCACTCATTTACTTGATAGTCAGCAGGATGGAAAAAAGGAAAAGCCGCAGGAGAGAGGAAAGGCTCGATGCACAGAGAGAAAAGGAGATGGTGGAAGACAAGATGAAGTTCTTTTCCCACATCATCCACGAGATCAAAACCCCGCTTACTTTGATTACGACTCCCCTCAACGACATCATCTCCAAAGATGAGTTGGACACTGCCGCCCGCAACGACCTGAAGGTGATGAAGGACAGTACGGATTATCTCACCTCTCTGGTGAACGAGCTGCTGGACTATGTGAGAATAGAAAGGAAAGGTATGGTACTCAACCCGGAAACTGTGGACCTGAACGGCAAGATAGGCCTGCTTATCTTCGATTTCCGTCCGGAAGCCGACAACCGTGGCCTTGAAATGGAATTTGAAGCTTCTCAAGATGCCATTACCGTACTCGCAGATGCAGGAGCCATTGACAAGGTAATCAGCAACCTGTTGCTCAATGCCGTAAAATATGCTTCCACATATATAAAAATAAAGACGCGCATTGAGGACAAATTGGCTGTGATGGAGATTGAAAATGACGGCAGACCGATTCCGGACAATTTCAGGGAGAGCATTTTCAAGCCTTTCGTGCGCTACAGGGAGGTTGGAGACGGAGATGTGTCCGGAGTGGGAATAGGCCTGTCCCTTGCCAGAAATCTTGCGGAACTGATGTCCGGAAGTCTGGAATTGTCGCCGGACAGAGACTGCAACCGCTTCATATTCAAATTGCCTCTTGCCACTGAAAACATTGAAAACGTCAGGGAGGCGGACGAAAACGGGAGCGGCAAATCCGGCTACAGGATTCTCGTTGCCGACGACAATGCTCAACTGAGAGAATACATATCGTCAAAACTGTCGGAAGAATATGACGTGTTGACTGTCGGAGACGGGGAAACTCTGATGAAAATGTTGTATGAAAACGACATCAGCCTTGTAATCACCGACATCACTATGCCGGGCAAGGACGGGCTGACAATATGCAGGGAAGTCAGGGCTGACGTTGTGATTTCTCACATTCCGATAATAGTGCTTTCCGCAAGGACCTCTGTAGAATCCCGGATTCAAGCCTTGGAAGCCGGAGCCGACATTTACATCGAGAAACCATTCGACCTCGATTTCCTCAGGTTCAGCGTAAAGAACATATTGGAACACAGGGAATTGCTCAAGACATCATTCCAACTCGGGCGTATAGGATCGGACATATCAATGTTCGGTCTCCAGAAATGGGACAGCGAATTTCTCGCAAAACTCGATTCCACTATCAGGGAGAACATTGCCAATTCAGAACTCGGCAACGATTTCCTTGCGGAAAGGATGTCGATGAGCACTTCCACGCTGGTCAGAAAAATACGTAAACTTCTGAACACTTCCCCGAACAACTATATCCGCAATGTCCGGCTTGTGTCCGCCGCCGAGATGCTCAAACAGGGCGAAGGGGCGAACATAACCGACATCTGCTACGCCTGTGGATTTTCCACAGTATCCTATTTCAGCAAATGTTTCAAGGACAAATTCGGCAGCACACCTTCGGAGTTTGCTTCCGGATGTCTCAAGGAGGACGCAAAATGAAAAGACAAAAATTGATTTACTTTGTGATGCTTGGAGCAGTTTCTTGCAGCACAGTTCCCCCTCCGGAGCCTGAGTCGCCCGGAACGGCGGAGGACGAAGTACGGCTTGTAGTCGGCACCGGTCCTGTGTCCAAAACGGTTATGGGAGACGAAATCTCCGGTATTTGTCCGGTCTACTGGTGTGACGGAGACAGGATTGCAGTGAACGGCAAACGCTCCGAAGCCCTGTACGGGATTGAGCCGCAGACTTCGGAAGCCACATTCAGCATCAGCGGAGTGAGCGCTCCCTACAATGTGGTCTATCCGAGCTGGATATGTCAATCCATTGAAGGCTCTATGGCTATAATCGAGCTCCCGCGCACTCAAACCTGCACCCCGACATCCTTCGGCAACGGATGCGCCGTTATGTATGCAAGTTCTCAGACATCGGAGATGGAACTGAAGAATCTGTGCGGAGCAGTTTGCCTGAATTTCGATTTCGGAAAATATGAAATCACGGACATCTCCCTCACCAGCCTCGGCACCCCTTTGAGCGGGAAATTCAGTCTGGACACAGGCAGCGGGAAACTTGAGGGAATGGACACCCGCCAATCTGTAAGAATTGACATGAACGAAGCCATTCAGGAAAGCGGAAAAGTCATATTCACCCTGCCTGCGGCCGAATACGGGGAAGGTTTCAATATTCTTCTGAGCGAAAAGGGAGGAAGACAGATGTCAGTGGCTCTGAGGGAAGACTGCAAAGTGGCCCCCGGCATCATAAAATACTATCCTCAAATGACTTTTGAACCCGAAGGTTCCCTCATCATAACGGATGCGGAATCCTGGAACAGTTTCGTCCTGGCAGTCAATGGAGGGGATTGGAGCGAGTGGCAGGATCCGGAAACAGGATGCGTGAAACTCTCCGGGAACATCATAGCCGGAGGCGACCTGGCACAGATTGAAGTATGGAACGGTGAACTCGACGGAAACGGCTATTCCATAACCCGCAACCTGTGCAGCAGGCCTCTGATCAAAGCCATAGGAGAGACAGGCAAGGTCAGCAATCTGATCTTCGAGGGAGGCCATGCGGAAGTTGCCGAAGCCTCTTTCGCAGCCCTTGCCCAAACCAATTTCGGGACAGTCACTTCCTGCGAGAACCGTATGCCTATGGACATCGTGACGGATGCCGATTTCTCCTTCGCATCTCTTGTGGAATCCAACGCAGGCACTATGGAAAACTGCAGCAACAGTGCCCCTGTCCACATCTCCTTGCCCTGCTCCGCCAACAGGTTCTGTCAGGTGGGAGGACTGGCCCTCTATGCATCGGCCGAAGGGAAGTGCGGCAGTTTCACAGGATGCAGCAACAGCGGAGAGATTCTGATTGAGAAAAATGCCGTAGCCTCATCGGACCTTCAGAAAGGAGCAGTGGGAGGCATAGTCTCATCAGTAGAGGACGGGGATGCCGACAATTTCACGGTGTTCCGGGAATGTAGCAACAGCGGACGCATTCAGCTCTGGGAAAACACCTGGTACAACAATCCGAACGGAGCCTATGCCATAGGAGGTATCGCAGGCAGAATTTCAGGCCTGGCCAGAGACAATAATGGCAAAAAATCCTGGTATGTAAGTTTCGACAAGGCCTGGCATCATGTGGAGTTTGTGGACTGCGTCAATTCAGCGATCATAGACGTTTGCTGCTCCAACACCAGTACGGTAGGAAAGAATATGTCCGGAGCCAGGCAGTGCTATGTCGGAGGAATAGCCGGAGTTGCTGTAGGGCTTGCCGAATCGCCGGCACTGTTTTCCGGTTGCACCAACACCGGACAGATGAACACAGGGGGTTCCACCAAGGCCTGCACAATCTCAGGAGGCATTGCCGGAGGAGCCGGATACGCCACATTCTCGGACTGCAGCTGCAGCGCCGGGTTTGCTCTGACGGAGACCACGGGAGTGACAGCCGTGGGCCCGGGTGCCGTTGCGGGAATCGCCACACATATTTTCACCAAACTGCTGCCAGTAGTAATCTCAAGCTGCACAGTAACCTCCGCCCTGCCCGAGACAGCCACCGTCAAGGGAGAATATTCGGCAACGGGGGCTCAACCGACGATAGGAGAATGAAACTATGAAAAAGGAAATACTGACAACCATTCTGATTCTGATGTCCGCCATTACGGCCTACTCCGGCAATATAAAAGTGTCAGGAACCGTCAAGGACAGCAAGGGAGAGGTCATTCCCGGTGTCTATGTGCTTGACAAACAGAACAGGACAAACGGCACGGCCACCGATGTGACGGGCAAATGGGAACTCACCGTCCCTGAAGAAGGATTCCTCGAGTTCAGCTGTCTGGGCTACGAGACTCTGATTGAGCCTGTGGGAGGGCGTAAGACAATCAATGTCACGCTCCGTTCGGATGTGGAGAAATTGGACGATGTGGTGGTGATAGCCTATGGAACCGCCAAAAAGTCCGACCTCACCGGTTCTGTTTCCGTAGTGGATATGAAATCGCTCAAGGACGTGCCTGCCGCATCGGTAGGGTCCGCGCTCCAGGGTAGAATTGCAGGTATGGATATACTCTCCTCCAACGGGGAACCGGGCTCGGAAGCTTCAGTGAACATCCGAGGGACCAGGTCCATAAGTGCAGGAAACCAGCCTCTGATTGTTGTGGACGGGGTTATTGATGCAGTCTCGGACCTCAACGAAATAAATCCTTCGGACATAAAAAGCATATCCGTTCTGAAAGATGTCTCCTCGACTGCCCTTTATGGCGCGAGGGGCGCGAACGGAGTCATAGTCATCACTACTGACAGGGAGACTTCGGGCAATTTCACCGCCAGTCTCAAGGCCTCTGCCGGTGTGTCGGCCATTATGGGAGGACTGGACTTGATGGACGCGTCTGAATTTGCACAATACTGCAACCAGACCCACTATATCTCCGACTATTTTGCCGGAGTGGAAAATCCGGGCCGCAATTTCTATTTCAGTGAAGAAGCCATTGCCTCCCTGGGCAAAGGTACCGACTGGATAAAGGAGCTGTCACAGGTTGGAGTCTATCAGGACTACAGTCTGAATGTGCAGGGAGGGAGCCAGATCACACGCGCCTCTGCCTCTTTCGGGCACCACAATGAAAAGGGTGTGGTAATCGGCTCCGGGTTCAGGCGTACCAGCGGCAGAGTCAGCGTGGAAACCCAGCCTCTCAAATGGCTCAGAGCCGGAGTGAGACTGTATTATGCAGACAGGAACACGGACAAGTCCAGCGCGAGCATCACCGGCACAAGCAGCACTGCAGCAGTCTATCTGAGTCCGCTGCTGGGCATCAACGACACCTGGAACACCTACGGCTCCGAATACAGCTCAGGAGGTTCCCCTTTCAACAACCCCTATATCTGTGCGACCCAAATCAAGCACAACATCCGCCAGAATAACCTGAACATCCTGCCTTGGGTGAGGTTGATCTTCGACCGCTATTCATCATTCGTCAGCAAGTTCTCATTCACCCTCGACGGTTACAAGTCCTTCCGCTACACCCCGTCCACCCTTCCGGTGGCGCAACGCAACCTCAGTGGAGGCACAGCCACAATCAACCGTCAGGACAAGCAGGTGTTCCTGACCGAGAACACCTTCACTTACGACAGGACATTCTCAAGGAGACATACTCTCAACGCTCTGGTCGGTTTCACCGCCGAAAAGACCCTGATTGAATGGAATTCCTTCTACGGTGAAGGCTATATGGACGACAACGTGACCTGGAAAAATGCAGCCGGATTGCTTGACGACAGAAATACCACGAGCAGGTCCTACGAAACAGTAAAGACCACTATGTCAGTGCTGGCAAGACTCAACTACGACTATCTCAAACGCTATTACTTCACCTTTACGATGAGGGCTGACGGGGCCTCGAATTTTGCCGAGAACCGCAAGTGGGGCATATTCCCCGCCCTTGCATTGAGATGGAACGTGAGCAAGGAGGAATTCCTTGCATCGGCGTCATCCTGGCTGAACGACCTTTCCCTCAGGGCCAGCATAGGACGCAGCGGAAACGATGCCATAGCCCCGTATATGTCCCAGTCCATACTCACGGCCGACAAGGGTATATGGATGATGGGGGACTACAGGCCGGTCGCATATTACGAAAGCCGGCTGAGCAACAGCAATCTGACCTGGGAAACGACTGACTCCTTCAACATAGGCCTGAATTTCTCCGCATTTGCAGAAAGGCTCAATATTGAGATTGACGGCTACGGGTCCTGGACCAAAGACCTGCTCCTGGCAATGAAGACCAACCAGGCCACCGGATATGACACCTATTTCACCAATATGGGCTGCACCCGCAATTACGGAATAGAATTTACGATAAACACGAGAAACATCGTCACCCGCAACTTCTCCTGGACCACAGCCCTGACCCTTGCCCACAACAACCAGATGGTTCTGGATGCCGGGGAAGACAGACTCGTGCCCACCTGGTCCAATTTCAGGAACCTCACACAGCCTATGTACGGCTACAAGGCAGGATACCCCGTCAATGCTCTCTGGGGCTATCAGTATGCCGGGGTTTGGCACAATAAGGAGGACATAGAGAGGAACAACATAAGCAGAACTTACGTCAGTTCATCCAATCCTCAGCCGGGTGTATGCCGCTATGTGGACCAGAACAACGACGGGCTTCTCGACCAGCAGGACCTTATCTATCAGGGCAATGCGGATCCGGTGGTCTATGGAGGCTTCCAGAACAGCTTCATTTGGGGCAATCTTTCACTGAAAGTCTATGCCACCTATTCTTTCGGAGGCAAAATATACAATATCAGTGAGATACTTGCTGGAAGCGGCTCCAGGGCCTACAATAAATACAGATATATGCTCGACTCCTGGGATCCGGAACTCAGACCGGATTCCGACATACCGAGAGCAGGCAAGGAGGACTACAATGCAAGCGACAGGATGATTTACGACGCATCCTACATCCGACTCAAGGAAGTGTCTCTGAGTTACCGCTTCAATCTTCCGGTCAAATGGTGCAAAAGCATCACTGTCGGGGTGAGCGGAGAGAATCTGCTGCTGTGGAAACGCTACAACGGTTTCGACCCTGACGTTGCCACCTCGGCCGGGTCCAGAAGAATCGATAACGGAGGATTCCCCCGCCCGAGAACATTTGTGGTCAATCTTTCATTGAATTTCTAATAACGACACGATATGGCAAACAAAATATTCAAGATGGCATCTTCCTTTTGCAGAACGGCAGTCCCGATGATTGTGCTCCTGCTGTCCGCGTCCTGTTCGCTGAAAGAGAATCCCCAGTCATACACCCTGAGCGGGAACTATTACAGAAATGTCAGTCAGATCAAGACCGGGCTCAACGCCTGCTACTCTCCCCTGCGGCTCATCTACACGAATATGGGGTTCTGGGAGATGTGCGAATGTGACACCGATTTGATGTATCTCAATGTGGACAACCAGATTGATGCAGTTTGTGACATATCCCCATCACGTCCGGGAGCCGCATCAACGGTCTGGCAGAGGGGGTATCAGGGAGTTTCCAGAACCAACTCCATGAGCGCCAACATAGAAAGAGCGGTGAATGAAGGCTATGTGACAGAGGAGGAAGCCGCTCCGCTACTGGCCGAAGCAGCTGTGCTCAGAGCATTCTACTGGTATGTCCTCACCTCCACTTTCGGAGATGTTCCCTTCTATACTGCAGCGGTCACTGAGGAAAACCGTGAAAGCATAGTCAGGATGCCGCGTATGAGTGCAGCCGATGCAAGGGAATACTGCATAGCCGAACTCAGGCAACGCCTCCCGGCCCTGGAAGCCCGACGCAGTTACGAAGACGGTACGGATTTCCGTGCAGGCAAGGCACTGGGACTGATGCTCGGCGGCAGACTCTGCCTTTGGAACAAGGACTGGGAAGGCGCCATAGCCTTTTTCGGCGAACTGGAAGGGATTTACGGAGAACTTTCCTCCTACCCCCTCACTGACGTGCCTTTCAGCAGAAAATTCACTCGGGAATCGATATGGGAGGTGCCGAATACTTACGAACCCTACGGTCTGCAGGTTGTGGGCACTCTCGCCAGCTGGACCACCCCGCTCCGGGCACAAAACATTGTCAGCGATGAGTTCGCCCAGGAGGAAATAGTTTCGGACATTTACTATGGCATAGGCATACCGGAACTCGGAGCTTATGCCCAGACCTACACCTCAGCCCGCCCCACCCCTTATCTCTGCCAGAACCTGCTTCCCTACTCTTCGCCAGACCTCAGGAGCGGAGAATATTCTGCCGGTTCAGACAGTGCGAGAGGAGGTTCGGGGAATCTGGCCTGGAGATGGGAAGGCTATTCCCCTGACGATGCGGAACGGAGTTCAGGCAAACAGGTGCTCTTCTTCGGAACCAAATCCGGAGATGAATGGGTGAGGATGAATGCTTCCAGCACACCTTGGCTCGGCAACAAATTCTGGTGTCCGGATTTGCGCAGCACCCGCGATGCCAACAATTACAAGATTTTCCGTTATGCGGGTGCAGTTCTCGGGTTGGCCGAGGCCTATCTTATGACTGGAGACATTCCCAATGCCCTCAAAAGGCTGAATGCGGTAAGAAGCCGGGCCGGTCTGACGGAACTCAACCTTTCCGACGTCGGAGGAGACGAGGAACTTCTGATGGAAGAAATCAGAAGGGAATGCGCCAAAGAACTGCTCGGTGAATACAACCGCAAATTTGACCTTGTACGCTGGAATATATGGTACGAAAGGGCTTCACAATACAACACCGGCACAATAATAAGCCGCAACATAAGGCCTTGCAACCGTTATTGGCCAATTCCGGCAGATCAGGTGGCCGCATCGGGAGGAGTGCTGACAAATATTGAATATGGAGAGTAAAAATATGAGACACAACAACATATTTCACAAGTCAATAGTCCCGGCAATCTTGTTTGCCCTGACTGCCTGCGTGATGCAGCCCGAATTGAAAAGCATTTCCGAACTGGGTTGCGCCCAACCCGAAATCACCGTCGGTAGCGCTTCCGGACGGACCTCCTTCGGGATTGTCAGTTCCTCTGAAGTCTCAGTGGAAATCATCAATGGGGATGACTGGGTGGAATTGTCCGACCCAGGTCCCTTCAATGGGGATTTCACTCTGGAACTCAGATATTATTCAAACCCGGGAGAGGAGAGGATGGCGACTCTCCGTCTGTGCTGCGGGGACAGGCAGCTTGACCTGAACCTGATTCAAGAGGGAGAGAGCGGGACCCGTTTCAATTTCGTGCAGACCAACATCACGGTGCCGTATCTAAGCGGTCCCTGCAGGGCCGAACTGGAGACAGATCTTCAGTCTTCCCGGATTGTTTCCTCAGTCATCTACCCCGACGGAGGCAGCTGGATTGAAGAGCCGCTGGATGAGGTTAAGGAGGACGGCACACTGATTTTTGCCGTCGCAGAAAACGATTCCGACAGGGCACGCACAGCCATCATCTGCCTCAACGGCTACGACAAGGTGGGCCGGAGCATAGAAGCAAGGCTCTATGTCACCCAGGAGACCAGCAGCGCAAGCGAAGCCATTCCCCTTTCAATCAAAGATTTGAGCACACTATCCCTATCAGAGGGCGACTTTTCTGCAGACGGGATATTGCTCAAGAATTACGTTATCTCCGGTCGTGTAATCAGCGACAATTCCGAGGGTAATGCAGCTCCAAACCGGAATATGTCCTCCATAATCCAGGACCTCGGACTCTGCAGCCGGACAATATATCTGCAAAGCGGAGAGGGGGAGGAAGTCCGGGGAGTGAAACTGATTTTCAACTCCTCCGATGCCGTTTCCCTCAAGCGTTACGACTTCGCGCAAATCAGCATCGGCGGTGCTTTACTCGAAAGGCATACCGACCCTGAATATTTCACCATCAGCGGACTGCAGGCCTCCAATATAGTGAGTTCCGAACCGGGAAGCCTCGCCGACGTTCCGCAAAGGCACAGGAAAATATCGGAAGTCACCGACAACGACATCCATACCTTCCTCACCATTGACGGCTGCTGCATCCCTTTCAGCAAGGGACCGTTTGTACCTGTAGACGGCACCAGAAGTTCAATAATCAACAAATACCCTATGACCATTATGGACCGGAACGGAAGCACCGCCTACCTACTGACAAACACCACAGCTGCTTGGGCGAGGGACGGGGAAGGACTTCCGGAAGGGTCTTCGGACATAAGCGGAATCATAGTGAGCGAAACCTGCGACAACTTCAACTGGGACTCGTCCCTTGCAGCCGCTGACCGGAGACTGGAAGACTATGTGACAGGCATAGGAGAGATAGGGCGCTGGCAGATTCGTCCCCAGACAAAAGCTGAAATGGCGTTTGACGGGGCTTCATTCTGCACCGTACTTGCCGAATGGACCTGCTATGCGGATGTTGTGAATAAAGGAGGCCTGACTTATTCAGCCTCCGACATAAGGGAAATCGGACCGAGCCAGGACTGGAGCCAGAAAGGTCCACTCGCAAGTTCGGCTTCCGGAATCGTACCCCAGTCCGATGGTCCGGCCTGGTTCGGAGCCTACTGGTTCAGCGGCTCCCATTCAGACCCTGACCTGGAATCCTACTATTGGGAACTTGAAGTCTCCACTTCGGACCTCACCCCTGCCAATGCGCCCCTGTCTGTACAGATTGCAGCTTTCAACTGCGTGGGTGCTGATGTGGGAGCTCCGAGATACTGGTTTCTAAAATACTCCGCAGACGGGGAAAACTGGAAAACGCTCAGAGCCTCCTCATACTCAGGAACGGACTGCGTGCAGAACACCGCTATAGCAGAAGACTGGACATACACGGTGCCTGATTATCCGAAAAATGGGTCCTACAGGCAATATCACCTTCCGGGAGCAAAGAATATGAGTTTCACCCTACCTCCTGAAGAGGATTTGTGGGGCCGTGAAAAGATTCTGATAAGACTGATGCCTGCCAAAGATGTGTCCGGATACGACGGCAGCAGACCCATCTCCTATGACGGATCCACCATACAGAATGTCCGCAGGGCAGTATTGAGCTATGCGGCAATAAGATGCAACAAATAACAGTAAAACACATAATCATTATGAAACACGAAACCAAAGGGGAAAAAAGGTTGAATTACTCCTGCCCCACACTATCGTTCTATCGAGTCGCACCTGAATTGATGTTCCAGTCAGGCGGTGCATCCACAATTGACTATCTCACAGAAGAGGACGGAAATTTTGTATGGAACTGAAACAATTGAAATTGAAGAATTATGAAAAAGACAAGCATATTTTTGGCCTCCTTGGCACTCCTCTCTGCTTCCTGCGCAAAGGAGGATTTGAAGGAAATGTCTCAAAATCAAGACACAATCACTATCAAGGCTGATGTTCCCGCAACAGATTCGAAGACCACCATCAGCGACAATGGAGACAAGACCTGGTCCGTGCTCTGGACCGCAGATGATGCAATCAGCGTGAATGGTCAATCCAGCAATTCCATCTCCCTTTCAGATGACCGGAAAAGCGCGGAATTCACTCTGCCGGTCGTAGATGCCCCCTACAAGGCAATTTATCCGGCATGTTCAGCCGCCTCTGCCGAAACGCTGACAGTTCCTGCCACCCAGAACTATGTGGAAGGCAGCATTGACCCTTCATCAGCCATAATGCTGGCATATGCTGAAAATTCAAGTCAGGCATTGGCTTTCCGCCACGCGATGGCATATCTCAAAATCAATGTCCAAGGCACAACCGACACCGACAATATACGCAGCATACGTGTCAGCGGCAACAACAACGAAACTATGCAGGGTAACTTCATTGTGAACTTTGAAGAAGGTCTTGCAATGAAACCTGAAACACAAGGAGCCAACAATTCCATAATCTACGATTGCGGCACAGAGGGAGTGGCACAGGGCAAAGACCTTTTCATAGCGATTCCGGCAAGGGACTATGCCAACGGACTCACACTCACCATAATAGACAGCCAGAACCACTATCAGTCCGTCCACAGTTACAACCCCTTCAGTGCCGTTGCCGGAAAGATTTATCCCACAAGCATCACTTTCAATCCTCAGGGAACATATATTCAGGGCGGTATCTATACTGCCGAAGACTGGAATGCCTTCGTGACAGCGGTGAACAATTTTGATTATTCCGCCTCCTGGGTCAGCGAGGTGGACGGAGTGAAGGGCGTTCACCTTATGGCGGACATCTTTTCTTCCACCCACCTCAGAAGGACTGTGGACAAGAACGAGGACAACGGTAGGAAAGTGGAATGGGACGGCACCTTCTACGGCCACGGACACACCATCACCCACAATGCCATTGCGCCACTCTTCCTGCACATAGGCACCACCGGAGTTGTGAAGGACCTGATTGTAGCGGGCACAAGAACCTCCAATGACGTCAATGGATGGCCAGGCTCGATAGCCCTGAACAATGCCGGCCAAATCCGCAACTGTACCAACAAGGTGAATATCAAACTGAGCGGGGCACACACCCAAGCCTGCGGAATCTGCCGCACCAACACCGGCACGGTGACGGATTGCGTGAATGAGGGAAGCATCAGCATTTCCGACCCGAAAGCCGCCGTCTATGCCGCCGGAGTAGTGCTATACAGTTCCGGAATCATAGCCAGATGTACCAACAAGGCTGACATATCAGTTACAGGGGTGGACCAGAACTGCGTGGTCGGCGGAGTGGCACACAGTCTCAGCGGAACAAGAGTCCAAAATCTTTCAAATGAAGGAGCCTTGAGCATTGAAGCCTCCCTCACTGCAGCCAGAACAATATTTATGGGTGGAGTCACAGCACTTGCCAACTATGAAGACAAAGGAGCCCAAGTGCTCAATTGCTCCAACTCTGGAGACTTGAAAATCGTAAAGACAGGCAATTTCCATATGTTCAAAGGTGCTATCGGAGGCATTGCAGGAGCAATTGAACTCGGTGCCGCGGGTACTGAAGGGGTGACCTTCTCAACTATCGACGGATGCTCGAACAGCGGCAAAATCAGCTTCAAAGAAACGGGCAGGCCAAGTAAAGACGAGGCTTACGCAATTGGTGGTATTCTCGGCAGATGCGGTGTGTGTTCTCCTGAAGGGTACTTTGATTATGCCAAAGGCTGGTACACAATCATACGAAACAGCTGCTTCAACACAGGAACTATCGATGTATATACAGACAACGGACAAAGTATGAACGTCGGTAATAGCGGCGCAAGGCAAACATACGTCGGAGCAATAGCAGGCTATGTGAATGGCGGTTCTTCCAATGCAATAGTCAGGGGTAACAAGGATAACAAAACCTGCACCATACTTATAGGTTCCAAGTCAGGCGGAATCTGCGCCGGAGGAATTCTTGGCGGTGGAGGCAAAGTCCAAATTGACGGAACTTCCTGTGCCAATGTAACTTTCGGCCCATCTGAGGTGCAGGCTCCGGTCAAGTTGGGCTATGTCGGTGCAGTAATAGGATGGGGAATCCAGGATGTTTCGGTTACGTCCACCAAGGCTGTAGCAAGTTTCATCTTCGATCCCTCACTCACATCCGCAAATTATGCAAGCGGCTTCGGCGGAATCAAAAATGATAAGACTATGACCATAGCCAAATCTTCCGTAACATATCAGGGGCAAACAGTCACTGCAGACGACATTTATGGAAGTGGAACTAAAACAATCAAATAGTCCAAAGAACTGATTATGAGACATATAAGTTTTATTCTGACAGCAATGCTGATGCTGTCGGTGGTTACGTTTACGACAAAAGCACAAGACACCGGAGCAAGCGTAAGGGCCTGGGAAGACAAAATCACCATGCCCACCTATCTGCTCGACCCGGCGGAACAGGCCCCGATTTTTGAGAGGGACTGGTCCTATCAGAGGGCGAAAAGGAGTGTCTATCCCTACCCTCTCAACGACAATATGACCCGCAGGAGGGAGGATGTCACCTACGATTGTCTCTATCTTGAGAACGAGTATGTCAAGCTCTGCGTTCTCCCGGAAATCGGGGGCAGGCTGCTCTTTGCAGTGGACAAGACCAACGGCTATGACATCTTCTACCGCAACGAGGTCGTGAAACCTGCAAATGTGGGAATGACCGGAGCGTGGATAAGCGGAGGAGTGGAATGGAACGCCTTCCACCACCACCGCCAGACCAGCCACATCCCCTGCGACTGGAAAATAGAGGAGAGTCCCGACGGCTCCAAAACCATCTGGGTGGGCGAAACTGAATATCGCCACAGGATGCAGTGGGCCATAGGCATCACTCTCCATCCGGGCAAGTCAGTAATCGAAATCAGCGGAAGGCTGATGAACTCCACCTTCAACAACAACTCGATGCTCTACTGGTCCAATGTCTCCACCCTTGTGGACGAGAACTACCAGATCTGCTTTCCGCAGCAGACCGAATATGTGACCTTCCACTGCAAGAACTGGTTCGCACACTGGCCTGTCACTCACGAGCCTTTCAACGATATGGATTTCTATGCGGAAGGCATCGATGCCAGCTGGTGGAAGAACCATTATATGAGCAATTCAATGTTCATCTACGACCAGAAGGCGGATTTTGTGGCAGGCTATGACCACGGACGCAACGCAGGCACAATGCTCGCCGGCAACCACCACGTCAACAAGGGCGGCAAGTTCTGGCTCTGGGGACCCAACTCGGAATGGGACACCCGTATCCTGACCGACAATTCGGGACATTACTGCGAGCTGATGGTCGGGGCTTACTCTGACAACCAGCCGGACTACAACTGGAACTTCCCTTACGAGACCAAGGAGTTCAGCCAGTACTGGTACGGTCTGAGGGACATTCAGGGAGTGAAGGCAGGCAACCGCTATGCTGCGCTGAATATGGAAAACCGGGAGGACGGCAAATTGTTCGTGGGAGCCAATGTTTCCGAGACATTCAAAAATGTGACTCTCGAACTCTCCCGAAACGGACAGGTCATCTGGTCCCGCAGCTGTGACATGTCTCCGGCATCCCCTGTGACAGCTGATGTTCAGACAGATGCCCGTGAGCAGGACTGCGTTCTCCGCCTGCTGGATGCAAACGGAAAGGAAATTGCCGGATACAGGCCTGTGGTGAAAGACAGTTCTTCTCCCCTGCCTCCTATTGTGGATCGCCCGCTTCTGCCGCAGCAGATTGAGAACACTGAGGAATGTTTCCTCGTTGGTATGCGCAACCTCCAGTTCCACAATCCTTTCGTGAATCCTGTGGACTATTTCGAGGAGGTTCTCCGCCGCGATCCGGGCGACACCCGTGCCAACACCCAGATGGGCGTATATTACAGATTGAGGGGAGAATACGGCAAGGCTGCCTCATATCTGCGCCGGGCAATCAGACGGCAGACCAAAGACTACACCCGTCCTAAGGATGCCGAAGCCATCTACAATCTCGGCCTCATACTGAAGGCGACCGGACAGAGGACGGCTGCGTATGACACCCTCTACCGTGCCACCTGGAACTACACCTATAATTCAGGCGCCAACACCCAGCTCGCACAGATGTATGTTGAGGACGGAGACCTTGTGTCGGCTCTCGAAAGGGTGGACGAAGCCATAGCCTACAACGGCAGGAACTTTACGGCAATCAATCTGAAGGGTTCTATCCTCAAGGCTCTCGGACGGACCGGGGAAGCTCAGGATTGTTTCCGGAGAGTGCTTGCCGAAGACCCGTTGAACGCCTATTCCACAAGGGAGACTGCCGGTGACGAAGATTTCCGCAAGTTTATGAGGGAACAGCCGGAGTCGTACATAGAGCTCGCACTTCAATATCTGCACAACGGCTTCAGGGAGGATGCGGTGGCCCTGCTCAAAGACATAGACTCAAGGGTGGATTATCCCACAGTGAAACTTTATCTGGGACAACTCTGTGGCGAAAATAGCTATTACGAACAGGCACTTGCTTTGCCTGTAGGGTATTGTGCGCCATTCCGTCTGGAGACAATTCCGGTGCTGGAAAAAGCTTCAGAACTGTTCCCTGAATCTGAAAAACCGCATTATTATCTGGGCAATCTGCTCTACAACATCCAGCCGGACAGAGCCATGGACGAGTGGAGCAAGTGCGTGGCGCTCAATCCGGAAAACGACCTTGCGTGGAGGAATCTGGGATGGGCTAACTGGCTGCACACCAAAGACTATGCAGAGTCTGCAAAATGTTACCGCAAGGCAATTGAGCTGAATCCTGATGCCGCCCTCTATCTTGAAGAATGCGATCAGGTGCTCGAGGCTGGTAAATTCCCTGTCAAAGAACGCTACGAACTGCTCAAGAGCCATCATAAGACTGCAGTAAAACGCTACTATCCCGTTTCCCAGGAGGTCGTAACCGGAACTTTCGTCGGAGACTACGATTATGTACTCTCGCTGCTGGACAACTGCTACTTCCCTACCCGTGAGGGAGTTGCAAATTTCCACGACAATTTTGTGGACGCACTCATACTTGCCGGACAGGAAAAATTGTCGGAGGGCAAGACGGAAGAAGCCATAGCCTTGTACAAAAAGGCCTTCACCTATCCTGAAAACCATCAGGTCTTTCTGGTTGACGAAAGGGCCACCCACGATGCGCAAATCAACTATTGCCTCGGTCAGGCTTATGAAGCCGCAGGAGACGGCGAAAATGCGGAGAAATATTACAGGCTTTCGGCAGAGCAGGATTATCTGCTCAAGGGCAGCAAGGATTTCCGCTACTGGTCGGCCCTCTCCCTCAAGAAGTTGGGCAGGAATGACGAGGCCAGGGCTATGCTCACCGGTATGGTGGAGGACGGAAAAAATGCAGAGGTCACCCAGTTCGTGAATTTCTACGGTGCGGAAGGCACGACCGGACGCACGGTGGACTCCATCAATGCCGATGCCTATTACACCCAGGCTCTCGGGCAATTGGGTCTGGGCAAGAAGGCGCAGGCCCGCAAACTGCTCACAAAAGTCCTTGAAATGAAACCGGACCATCTTTGGGCCAATGAATTGATGAAAAAATTGTAATATTGCATAATTATGAAAAGAGTATTTGGAATTATCAGCACGCTTGCGTGCATTGCCTCGCTCCACTCCTGCAGTGCACAGCCGGGAGAAAGGTGGTCCGAAGAGAAGGCCAACGCCTGGTATGAATCAATGGAATGGCCTGTGGGCTGCGACTATGTACCTGCCTACGCCGGCAATCAGATTCAGATGTGGCAAAGCAGCACTTGGGATCCGGAGGCCATAGACCGGGAATTGGGATGGGCTGAACAGCTGGGCTTCAACAGTTTGAGAATCTTCCTCCACGACAAGGTCTGGAAGGCTGAACGCGAAGCCTTTTTCAGCCACGTGGACGAATTCCTCGAGATTGCGGACAGCCACGGAATGACCTGCCTCGTTACACTCTTCACAAACGGAGGGTCGGAACAAAGATATGTCGGCGAGGAGATTTCCCCCGTACCCGGCATACACAACAGCATTTGGGCTCAGACTCCCGGAGAATCAGTGGTCAATAATCCCGAAAAATGGAATCAGGTCAAGGAATATGAGCAGGACGTGCTACGCAGGTACAAGGATGACAAACGCATCATCGCCTGGTGCCTCTACAACGAGCCGGAAAACGTGCCATCCTGCAAGACCCTTCCCCTTTTGAAGAAAGTTTTCGAATGGGCAAGGGAAATCAATCCTTCCCAGCCACTTACGGCACCGATTTACACCCGTCCCTTCAGTCAGGACAATTACCGCATCGACCGCTTCCCTGTGGTGACATTCGTTTGTGAAAACAGCGACATCATAAGTCTCCACTGTTACAAGGAAGCGGAAGAGATGGACAAATTCATCAAGGTGATGAAGACTCTGGGCCGTCCGGTATTCTGCACCGAGTACTTGGCCCGGACATTCGGCAGCACCTTTGAGGACATTATGCCGATTCTGAAGGCAAACAAGGTGGCGGCCTACAATTTCGGTCTGGTCAAAGGAGCCATCCAGTGCCACTATCCGTGGAACGACAGAGACTCTGCGGGTGTTAAGATTCCTTTCACAGAAGAACCGGAACTCTGGTTCCACGACATACTCAATCCGGACGGAACCCCATACAGGCAGTCCGAAGTAGATTTCATAAAATCAATGACCTCAAAGAAATAATTATTATGAAACTGTCAAACAGCCTTATTGCAGCAGTGGCTCTGCTCGTATGTGAATTGACGCTTTCGGCAAAAGTTCAGTTGCCGGATGTAATCTCGGACAATATGGTGCTTCAGCGCAATGCTGAGGTAGGATTGTGGGGCAAGGCCGCTCCCGGAAGGAAAATCACGGTCACAGCTTCCTGGGACGGCAAGAAGACTGTTTGCAAAAGCGGTGACGACGGCCTCTGGAGTCTGAAAGTGCAGACTCCGGATGCCGGAGGGCCGTATTCAATAAGCTTTGACGACGGCGAAAAAACAGTCGTAGACAATGTTCTCATAGGAGAAGTATGGTTCTGCTCCGGGCAGTCCAATATGGAAATGCCTATGGAAGGGTTCAACGGACAGCCTGTGGAACATTCAGCAGATTACATTCTTTCCGCAAAGAAGGACAGGCCCATAAGAATGTGCAACGTGAAGAAGACCACCTCGCTGGAACCATTGGACAATTGCAACTGTGACTGGTCCGAGCACACTCCGGACGGGGTAAGGAGAACAAGTGCGACTGCATATTTCTTCGCATTGAGGCTGCAGGAAACACTCGGAGTTCCCGTAGGTATAATACACTCATCCTGGGGAGGTACTCCGATTCAAGCGTGGATGGAAAAGAGCCTGATTGAGTCTGAATTCTCAGGGGAATTTGACCTTTCACCCTATCAGACAGGCATTTCCAACCGCATGCAGAATGTTCCCGGAACCTTATACAACGCAATGATTCACCCTTTCGAACAATACACCGTCAAGGGTTTCATCTGGTATCAGGGCTGTTCCAACAAGAATAATCCTGAACAGTACAAAAGACTTCAGCCTGCTTTTGTGAAAATGCTCAGGCAAAAATGGGGCAACGACAATCTTCCTTTCTATTTCACTCAGATCGCTCCTTACGAATATGCTGCCGACTATAAATATCAGGCTGGATTTATGATGTGGGCGCAGGCGCAGACGCTAGACCTCATTCCTATGAGTGGAATGGCTGCGACCCACGACATAGGCGAGATGAAAACCATCCACCCGAAGAAGAAAAAGGAAGTGGGAGACCGCCTTGCCTTCCTTGCCCTGAGCAACAACTACGGTTTCAATGTGATTGATGCCAAGGCCCCCATAGCCCGGTCTTTCCGCACAGAGGAAAACAAAATCATAGTCACCTTCGATGTGGGTCCCAAGGGCCTGAATCCTATAGGCACGAGACTCGAATCTTTTGAGATTGCCGGAGAAGATATGGTATTCCATCCCGCCCGTGCCGTAGTATGTAAGAACCGCAATGAAGTGGAAGTATCCTCATCCGCAGTACCGGCCCCGAAAGCCGTCCGTTACGGTATGCATAACTGGTCCAATGCCTCTCTCTTCAACACATCCGGCATTCCCGCAAGTCCTTTCCGCTCCGACAACTGGTCTGAATAGACCTCATAGATTCCAGCCAGTTGTCCGGGCAGATAAATTCACCCATATTACACATAAAATACCTATCTTTGCACTATTAAAACAATAGTTATGAGTAAAGGATATTCATTGCAAGACCCATCACTGGGAGCTGTGGCTTTGGACGACGTCCGCAATTCCAGTTTCCTTCCCAAAGTGGATTTGAGTTCGGGACCGGGAGCAGAAACTAAGAAATACTCTGGGATTGTGCCTTTCCACGAGATTACCGGTGATGAAAGATTTGACAGGATATGGAACAAGTGAATCTCTCCTGAGGATTTTCTTCGGCGGATTGATGGTCTGAATATCCCTCATAAATGAAATGTCCTTTTATTTTGCTATGAGATGTAATTTTTATACATTTGTAGCAAATTAAACATTATGGCAATTCTTACCGGTAGAAAGAAAGAACTTGAGGAACTCAAGAGACTCTATTGCAGCGGCAAATCCGAACTGGTTGCAGTGTATGGAAGGCGACGCGTGGGCAAGACATTTCTTGTCGATGAAGCCTACAAAGGATTGATTACATTCCGGCATGCGGGACTGTCACCGGTGGATGAAAGAGGGAAGGCAAATATGCTTGCAGACCAATTGCAGCATTTCTACCAGTCACTGATTCTGCAGGGAATGAAAAAAAGTCATAGACCTGATTCCTGGCTTGAAGCTTTCTTTATGCTGGAACAATGGCTTCAGCAGATTGACAATGGCAGCAGGCAGGTGATTTTTATTGATGAACTGCCTTGGCTTGACACCCCGCGCTCCAAGTTTCTGACAGCATTCGAATCATTCTGGAACTCCTGGGCCTGCCATAGAGACAACGTGTTAGTTGTGGTTTGCGGAAGTGCCACATCCTGGATAAAAGACAAACTCATCAACAATCACGGAGGACTTTATGGAAGAGTCACATGGGAAATCAAACTTTCACCATTTAATCTGGAAGAATCCGAGCAATTCTTCAAATCAAGAGGCGTGAGACTTTCACGTTATGATATTGCCCAATGCAATATGATTTTAGGAGGAATACCCTATTACCTGCAGTACATACAGTCCGGAATGAGTCTTGCACAAAACATAGACAAGATTCTGTTTTCACACAACGCCGTGCTGGAACAGGAGTATGATCGCCTGTTTTCTTCCATTTTCAATAATCCCGACGAGATGAAAAGGATTATTGGGCTTTTGGCGGAAAGGAGGGGCGGATATACCAGAAAAGAGATTTCTGAAAAGCTTGGAACCGATAACAACGGCTACCTGTCAACTATATTGAACTCTTTGATAGCCAGCGATTTCATTATCAAGTATATTCCATTCGGCACTACCGGAAGGAATAGTCATTACAAACTCATTGACCCATATTGCATTTTTTACCATAAATTCGTCAAAGACAAAGTCCAGCTCAATAATGAATTCTGGTTGTCCAACATTGCTTCTCCAAAAATCAGCAGCTGGCGGGGATATGCTTTCGAAGAACTTTGTCTGCGGCATATATGCAAAATCAAATCCGCACTCGGAATATCAGGAGTGTCCACGTCCGAATCTGCCTTTGTTGTCAAGGGGAACGATGACACTGAGGGCAGTCAGATTGACTTGATTATAGAAAGGAAAGATGGTATTGTGAATATGTGCGAGATGAAATTCTATAATTCTGATTATACCGTCACAAAGGCATACGAACGCAAGATAGTGGAAAGATATAATCTCGTTACAGGACTGATTTCCAAGAAGAGTTGTGTCAATCCCGTCCTGATTACTACTTTCGGACTTGATTCCAATGAGTATTCGAGCTCATTTCAAAATGTAATTACACTTGACGATTTGTTTTGAAACAGTTCCATTTACCAATATATTTCTGACAGGAAACAGTTAACGAAGATATTGATATTCCGTGTATATGAAAACGAAAGACGTTGCGCTTGTGCTGTCCAGCGGGGGACCGCGCGGATTTGCCTATATCGGGGCTATTGAAGAACTTGAAAGCAGGGGCTACAACATCACTTCCGTGGCCGGATGTTCCATAGGGTCGCTTGTGGGCGGGATATATGCTGCCGGCGGATTGCAGGATTTCAAGAAATGGCTCTTCCGCCTTGACAACTCCCGTCTTATGTCGCTGCTGGACGTTTCACTGAGCAAGAGCTATCTGGTGAAGGGGGACAAGGTCATTTCGGCCATCAAAGAAGTGGTGCCGGACGTGAATATCGAGGATTTGCGCATACCTTACGCGGCAGTGGCAACCGACCTCTACACCGGAGAGGAAGTGGTGTTCCGAGAGGGCAAGCTTTTCGACGCCATCAGAGCATCCATTTCCATTCCCTCACTTTTCCGTCCGGTCACTTATGGCAGACACAAGCTTATAGACGGCGGTGCAGTAAACACGGCTCCTTTCAGCATAGTCCGGCGCAACGGTCACGACATACTCGTTTCATTCGATGTTAACCGTCTGGACAGCAATAAAATCGCAAAAAATCTCGAAGAACTTCAAAAGGTCAGGGAAGAAGACGGGAGAATGGACTTGGGCGACATTTTGGGCGAAATCCGGAAACACAAGACCGACTCCATACTTGATTTCGTGAAAATTGCGGGAGACGAGACTCTCAAAGCCATTGAAAAGAACAAGGAGGCGGACCAGAGGCTGAGAAGCGCATCCGAATTGGCTGAAAAACAGAATATGCCTTTCGCGGGAGAAGATAATTACTATTCCATTCTTTCGCGAACATTCTCCCTGATGCTCAGGACTATCTCCGGCCTGCAGATAGAAATGTACAAGCCCGATATACTCGTGACTATGAGTTTCGATGCCTACGGTTCAATTTCCGATTATGCCCGCGGTGAGGAAATCTCGGAACTCGGCCGGCAGTTGATGTCCGAAGCACTTGACAAATATGAACGGGACAATCCTATTGTGCATTAAGCGCAATGCTAGAATCGCATAAAAAGACGGAGCCGTGCAAATACACAACTCCGTTCGATTCTCAGAGGCTGTAACTTTTAAAGGAACATTGCCATATAGATTGGAATATACTCTACACCGTTCTCTCGTTTGTAGTCTTTCGTATATATGAGATATCTATTCATAATACGCTCAGAGTATTTCGCGCAGAACTGATCAAGAGACTTATGAGCTTTATATCCTGATGACTTCACCTCGATAGGTGAAATCTTGTGCTTGTCAGTAATGATAAAATCTACTTCATAGTACTTCTTGCCTTCTGCATATGGAATGGTGTGATAGAACAAATTCTTACCATTCGCGGTCAGCATCTGGGCCACCATGTTTTCATACACATAACCAAGATTGGTGCTGAGCTTATCATTTAAGAGCTTTTCATAAATGACATTTTCAGTAACGTCGTTATCCTTGAAAGCCAATGTCACGAACAGCCCGGTATCGGACGCATACATCTTAAAGCATTCCGGATCCTTGGTCAATGCAAGCCCCACATTCGGGTCGTTTGAATGATATGCAACATTTGTTGTCTTAGATTCTGCCATATCATTGATGATTCCGAGAACCCTGTCGACTTTTTCATCCGGTATGGCAGAACCGACCTGATAACGAGATGCATTACGGCTCAACTGTGCAGGTATGGCTTCATACAACGCCTTCGCTCTGCCTGAAGAATCCAATTTGATGAAATCCTCCTCATAGAGTGATATGATATCTCTCTTAGCAAGATCAACTGCTGCAAAGTTGTTTGTCTTTATGTATGCTGCGACTGCCTGTGGCATACCTCCTACCAACATGTACATGCGGAAATCGCGCATCAACTTACGATGTGCCGCCTGACCCAAAGACATCTTCTTCTCAAAAGCAGTTCGTAGCAGCGGGATGGTAGTCGTATCTCCCAATGCCCACTTGAACTCTTCGTAGTCCATCGGATACATGCTGACTTTTGTCTCCTCACTTGGAATGAGAATCTTTTTACTCTTTGACTTCACGGAGATCAAGGAACCTGTCTCGATGTAGTCATACCTATGATCTTTTACAAGATGCTTTATGGCCTGTCGTGCAAGGGGTTGTAACTGAACCTCATCAAATATGATGAGTGACTCCCTTTCATAAAGAGTTTTCTGAAAAATGAATTGGAGCCTTATGAAAATATAATCAAGGTCAGAAACATCCTTGAACAGATCATGTACCTCCTGAGAAACCTTTGAGAAATCAATGAGTATATACGACTTATATTCACGACGGCCGAACTCTTCTGCTATTGTGGATTTGCCGACACGTCGGGCTCCTTCAATCAACAGAGCACTATCACCGTTGCGTTCCTGCTTCCATTTGAGCATCGTATCATAAATCTTTCTCCTGAATGGTGGCATCTTATCTTCCATAATTTCTTTAATTTTCACCAAAATTATATCTTTAAACATTCCCCACCAAATTTATTTCTTCATTTTGCCGTTTTCCACCAAATGTTTTACAGGGATTTGCCAGTTTCCACCGTTTTTGCGATTCATCTTGGATATTATTCCTATAATACATATATTTGCGAAGATGGGCCGGGGACTCAGTAAGAGGGGTCGGGGACTCAGTTTAATTTCGACTGACCATCATATATTTCGACTGACACATATAACCGAAAAGATATGAAATTCTCCAAACTGCAACTGACTGCCATCCTCAAACTGGGAATGGAAGTAGCCGATCTTGAAGACAAGGAAAAAACCAATGAAGAATTCGAAGTGATACTGCAGGAACTGTCTTATTTGGGCGTTGATGTGGAGAACGATATCGAATCTTTGCTGGAAGAGACCAAACAGTTCAGTATGAATGATGCCCTTTCGCTCATCAGCAATATGTCCGATGAGCAACAAAGGGAAATCTGCGGCTATGTCGGGGCAATCATCTGTGCTGACGGGGCTTTGGGGCCTAACGAAAAGTCTCTTTGGGACAAATTTCCCGAATGGCTCGGCTTCGGTAAGATGACTTTGGAAGAGGCACTCGAAATCTATAAGGGCGAGAACAATTCCCATATCCAAAGAATCAATTTCAAGAACGGAGGCTATTATGAAGGCGAGGTCCGGAACGGACTGTACAACGGCAAGGGCAAGATAGTTTTCAGCAACGGCGACGTGAAGGAAGGGAATTTCGTGAACGGACAACTCAACGGCCAGGGCAGTTACACCTGGCCAAGCGGGGACAAATATGTAGGAGAATTCAAGGACGGCAAATTTACGGGCTTCGGGGAATACTTCTACAAAGACGGAAGCCGTTACAGGGGCAGTTGGAGCAATGACCAGAGGAACGGATTCGGGGTATATTTCTATAACGACGGAGGAGTTTCCTTTGACGAATATGCCAACGACCAGCGCCATGGGAAAAGCATATACATAAACGGCAATGAAGCCCAGGTCTGCCAGTATTCCAACGGGGAGTGCATCAGCAGAGTCAAATACTCCGGAATGGATTATTCTGACCTGATGGAAAGGATTCAGGCAGGCAATCAACAAAACACTATTGTCTAAAAGGCTATGGACCAGAATAGAACACGGGAACGCTCAGAGCAGAAATCGGCAACAAAGAGCGAAGCGAGACAGAAAAGCGACGGCGGAATCTGTCCGCATTGTGGAGCCGGCCTGGAAAGGGAGGATTATGAATTATGCCCTGTCTGCGGCGGCAAATTGGTGGACTATTGCACTTTCTGCGGGGCGGCGATGGCTCCGGAAGATGTGGATTGTCCTGAATGTGGAATGCCGGCGGAAGGAGTGGTGTGCCAGTGTTGCGGAACGAGGAATTTCCGTGCATTCTGCAGGGAATGCGGACAACCTCTTTCAAGGGCTGCGCGCAAGGCTGTCGAAAAGGCCAAGCAGGACCCCAAGGTTCACGAAGCCGCCCGTCTGCTGGTTAAGCTTTCTGAACTGGAGGCCGAACTTCAGGGCAGCGCGGAGCAAGGGGAAGAGGAGCAGACCGGACCCACCGAGGGGGAACTTCTGCTGAAGGAGCTGATGGCAAAGGTGGGATTCACGCCTGCCGAGGCACCCAAAGCCACAAGGCGAAGGATGGGACGCAGCCGGGAAGAAGTGCTCAAGGAGTATCGCAAGACCGTGGAGGAGGCCAACAAAGCTATGGAAGCAATGCTCCCTCCGGCAGGAATGACCCCGCAGGAGCAGAGAAACTATGCCACAGCCCGGAAGGTGGCGATGATGGAAGTGATGGAAGAAAGATGGTATGGGATTCCTGTTACCAAGACTATGGGATGGGAGTGCAATAAATGTCACGTACTGCACAAGGACCCTTCCGAATGTGCAGTGAAGGAATATGGCGGGAAATGGATTACCTGCACGGAATGTCAGGTGGTGGACGAGGGCACTCCGGGGGCTCAGATGTACACCAACCGGATTGAAAAGAAAGTATATAAACGATTGTAAATATGGCAGACCCAGCAGACCTGAAAAAACAGCCTGGCCTCAGCAGCGAGGAAATCGAGAAAATACTGGGGGATGTTTTCAAGAACACGAATTTTGCCGGATTAAACAATCCGCAGAAAACGGCGACGGCTCCGCAGAAAACGGCTGCTGCACCTCAAAAAACCGCAGTGGCACCAGAAAAGACGGCGACAGCACCTGAAAAAACAGCAGTGGCACCAGAGAAGACCGCGACCGCACCTGAAAAAACCGCAACTGCACCTGAAAAAACTGCCAAAGCCCAGGAAAAGGCAGCCCCGGGCCCTCAGTCCCCAAAGTCTGGAATATTGGCCCCTGGCCAGAGCATAAACGCCGGAAGCCGTAAGCTGACAGTTCGCAAGCACCTCTCCTCGGGCGGTGAAGGAGAACTCTATCTGGTCACCGACTCCAGGAAAGAATATGCCCTCAAACTCTACCACCCGGGCTGCCGGACCAAGAGCCAAATCCTGTCCCCTCTGCAGAAACTCAACGGCAAGGGCTTCATAGCCGATATCATAGACTTCGGTGAAGATTTCGAACTGACTGAATATATCCCTGAAGGCAACGCAGCCGACACCGGAATCAAGGGCAACGCCCAAGCCATACTCGCGATAACAGTCAAGACCGCAGCAGCTCTGGACCGGCTCCACAAACTGAACATACTCCATAAGGACATCAAGCCTGCCAACATACTGATAAAGAGCAGGACCACTTGGGACAGCGTACTGTGCGACTTCGGCATATCCGAAATCCTCGACATTGACGGGAAATGCACCACAGTTCAGGGCCGCACCCCCATTTACGCCGCCCCGGAAATATACACCGCCACCATCACCCTCCCCTCAGGAGTATTCGTAGAACTCAGCACCAAGTCCGACTTCTATTCCCTCGGTATGAGCATCCTGTCTATGTGGATGGGCGAAAAGGCCTTCCGAAGCCAGGAAAGCCAGATGGCAATGGACAAGGTCAAGGGCCGCATACGTGTGCCGTCAGATATGCCCGACCCCCTCGCCAGGATTTGCCGGGGACTGCTCATCAAAAATCCCGCAAAGCGCTGGGACTATCCTGAAATCGAGCGCACGCTCAACGGAGAGGATGTACCGGTGGAGGAAGACGAAATCATAGAAGACCTCAACATCACTTTCAGCGCATCCAAACACCTGGTGGCCCATTCGCCGGAGGAACTTTCCGACTGTATGATTGAGGACATCGAGCTGGCTAAGAGATACCTCTACCGGGGACAATTGGAAAAGTGGCTCAAGCCCTATCCCGAACTTGCTCTGGAAATGCAGGAGATAGTCGAAAAACGCTATCCGAAAGACCAGAACACCGGAGTTTTGGCTGCAATCTACGCTCTCGACCCCACCTTGCCCCTCACATTCAAGGGTTCTTCCCGCAAAGGGGGAGAAGCCTGCAGCAGGAAAATTTTCAACTTCAAGGATGTGGGCAATTTCTGCAACGATGCCATTCCCGATGGGCCCACATGGGATTTGCTCTCATCGGACATATTCCTGGAATGGGTAAGATGCAAGGACAAGGCATTGGCCGACAGACTCCCTGCATCGAAAGATGACGTCGAGGTGGCTATGGTCAGGGTGCAGATTCTGGACCCGCTGTCCGACCTCAACCTCATAAACGACCCGTCTGACGAGCTGTATGCTATGACAGGGGAAAGCCTGGGCAGACTGTTGAATGAAATCTACACAGTCGTCTGGAACAAATTCCACGGAGAGCTCTCCGAGATGTCCGAGAATTACTTCAACGACCCGCTCTCGCTCAGGATTATACCTACGACCGTCTTTTGTGTGGCCGCTTCAATCCTGCATCCCGATTACAGTACATATCTGAGCGATTCATTGAAGACCAAGGGAGACCGCTTTACATCCCAGATTTCCTGGATAGACTATTGCACAGACTACGAAAGCGCTGACAATCAGAAGAAGGCCGGTCCGAAAGACGAAAACTACCTGTCTCAGGCGGCCTGGATGAAAATCATTAAAGGTTTCGGACACACTCCCCAATACAGGCTGGAAAACAGCGGCAAGACCGTCACCACCGTCTCCGAATTGTTCCGCGAGTCCAAGTCCGTGCTCAGGAATGAATACGAAAACAACGGTCTGGGCGGCTGGCTGGCAGTCCAGCATCACGAAAACCCCGATGCCGACCTTTCCCAACAATTCACCTACGAAAACCTGCTCAAGGACTATCTTGAAGACCTTAGGCGCATAGATGACAAAAACACTTATGTCACCCGCTTCGACAGTGCAAGGCAGCAGGTGGACACGATGGTTTCCTCGGCCAAGAAAAGGATACTCGCCCTGAACACGCGCAATACTCTGCAACTGGCCAGCACTGTCATACTCGCCATTCTTCCCGCAATTCAGCTCGTGATTATGCTGATAATGACCATAGTGCAGTCTCCTCTGGTGGACACTTCCGGACTTTCACTGGAAAAATTCTTCTGGCCGGTGGGTCTGGTGGTTGCCGCAATTGTCTTTTTCACAGACGATGACAGCAGCGGATGCATTATCCCAATCATCGCCGGTGGCATAGTTGCCGCAGCGCTGTCATTTGTGGTCTGGCTTCTCGGCAAATTCATACTCTTCATCTTCCTCGCCGTGGTGCTGGGAGTGGGAGGATATTTGACCTGGAAGACCCTGCTGAATCCCAGCTCCCATAGAAAACAGATGCGCAAACTGACGAAACCGGGCTTTGACGAGCTTGTGCTGGAACCTCTCTACTATGCCTTCAGCGATGAAGACGAATTCGACTCCTCCCTGAGCATCGATTTGGACGAGAGTGCCCTGAACGGTTGGAAAGACGACCTGAAAAAGAGGCGCATATATGTCCTTGTGTTCATAGCCTCAGTATGGATTCTGGTTGGACTGAGTTCATTTGTTCCTAACAGTTGGATATACGACAAAGTGGTAGCTCCGGTGATGGAGCAGACGGAGACTCCAGCAGCCCAGGAGGAAATCAAGGACCTCATTACTGTTCAGTCCCTCAATCCCGGAGACAAGGGCGAGAATGTGCGCAAGATGCAGCAGTTCCTCATACGCAAGGGCTATCTCAAGAGCGCCGCTGACGGTGACTATGGCACAAACACCAGGCTTGCCGTGAGAACTTTCCAAAGAGCTAACGGAATCAAGGTCACCGGCAAAGCCGACAAAAGAACCATCAGAAAAATCAACGAACTGGCAGCTAAAGAAAACAGCAAATAATCGATTTATGGCGACTTGCACAAAATGTGGAAAAGACAACCGTACAGAAGCGAAATACTGCCGTTTCTGCGGTGAAAAGTTTGAGGTTCGGATTTCGGAAACGAGTCTCATAGGCAAGCAGAACATAGAGCCGGAACTTGAGAAACTGGAACAGAAGCTCAAGGTGGCAAAAATCTTGGCACAGGGAGGCACCCGCATAGACCTTGACTGTCTCATACTCGGAGACGCAGGTTCGGGAAAGCATTTCATAGCCAAGACCATAGCCTCAAAAATCATTGCCGCAGGCGTGGCGAAGCAGGGCATAAAGGAAGTGGATGCCGCAGACTGGGACCAGTTCAGCTCGGACTTCGACAAGAACATCTCCTCCCTGAAGGACGGCATACTCCTGATAACCAATGCCCAGAAACTGCTGCCCACCTCAAAGTCCTCGGATGTGAACCAGCTGGACAAACTTTTTGCAAGAATGAGGACGGTGGAAGGTGCTCCAATTGTGCTGCTTTGCGGTCATATGAACGACCTGAGCGGATTTCTCGAAAACAACAAGGATGTGCGCCGTCTGTTCGGTTTTGAGTTCAGGCTCGAACCTTTCTCAAACAGAGACCTCTGCATTCTCACAAGTTCAATGCTGAAGGAAAGATACAAGCTCGGGATGGAAGACGGAGCCGTCAAGAAACTCAAGAGCCATTTTGCCTGGTGTATGAGACAGAAGGAAATGGGCTATGTGAACGGACATCTTGCGGAAAAAACTGCAGAGGACCTGGCGGTCAAGGCGGCAATGCGCTCGGGCAAAAGCATTTGTGAGACGGATATAGATGATTCCCGCTGTTTTACACCCAAGACGGAAGAGGAAATCCTGTCCGAACTTGACAAGTTTGTGGGCCTTCAGAGCGTGAAAGACGAAATCAAAGCCATCATCCGGAATGTCAAGAAAAAGAAGGAAAACGGCATCACCGGCAAGCTGCTGCGGGACCATTATATATTCACCGGCAACCCCGGCACCGGAAAGACCACCTTTGCACGCAAGTTCGGGGAGGTGCTCAACGCCATAGGAGCCCTGCCAACAGGACAGTTTGTGGAAATATCCGGCAAGGATTTCATAGGCCAGTTCCAGGGAGATACGGAAGCCAATGTCAAGAAATACGTGGACAAGGCTATGGGAGGAATCCTCTTCATTGATGAGGCTTATGCTCTTGCCGGCGGTGACCAGAGAGGAGGATACGGAACAGATGCCGTGAACACCCTGCTCAACATTGCGGAGAACCGCAAAGGCGAATTCGTCTGCATAATGGCCGGCTACACCAAGGAAATGGGAGAATTCATCAGAATCAACCCGGGCACTCCTTCCCGATTCAACGTAACCATAGATTTCCCTGACTATAAGCCTCGTGAGCTTGAAGAAATATTCCGCCGTATGCTCTCCCGCAACAATGAGAACACCACATTCACTCTCGATGCCAAGGCGGATGAAATGCTTCCCGGAATCTTCGACAAAATGTACCTCAAACGTACGGACACCTTCGGAAACGCACGCGAAGTGCGCAATCTCTTCGACGAGGCCGTAAAAAGGCACAACACCCGCAATGCGGAAGACAATGTGCTCAGCTGGAATGACATAGCGGGAGAAGAAGGAACGAAGGAGATATCCGTAGAAGACGTGATGAAGGAACTGGACGCTTTCGTGGGAATGGGCAGTGTCAAGAAGGAAATCAGGACCATTGCAAACGATATTGCAGTGCAACGCCGGCTCGTCGAAATGGGAGAAGCCGAAGAAGGTCTGAGCCCTTACAATATCATCATCACCGGCAATCCGGGCACAGGAAAAAGCACGGTGGCAAAGACCTTGGGCAAGATTTTCAAGGCACTCGGGGTCACCTCGACCGACAACGTCGTGACCAAGATGCCGAATGACATCATAAGCAAGTATGTCAATGAGTCCGACAAGAATATGGATGCAGCCATCAATGAAGCTATGGGCGGGGTGCTCTTCCTGGACGAAGCCTACGACCTTGAGCCAATGGACTCTGCAGGGCAAAGCACCAGTTCGGAGGGCAAGAAGGCGATACGCACGCTTATGAACAGGATGCTGGACGATGCCGGCAAATTCGTGGTGATTTGTGCAGGCTACCGCAAGCAGATGGAGACTATGCTAAATTCCAATCCCGGCCTGAAGAGCCGTTTCTCGCACACCATCCACATCGAGGACTACACCGCAGAGGAACTGCTGCAGATTTACGAAAATACGGCGAAGGCCAAGAAATACAATTTCTCCCTTGCGGACGAGAGTGTGCGTATGAAGGCTCTGAATATGTTCCAGAATATGGTGGCTATGAAGGACGACAAGTTCGGAAACGCCCGGGAAGCGGTGACGAAGGTCAAGCAGACCAAGACCAATATCAACAACCGCATCTCCGCGACTCCTTATGAGCAGTGGACTCCGGAGTTCCTGCATACGGCATATCTGGATGACATTCCTTTTGAAGAGGCCGCGAAAGTTTCTGTTGATGAGTGCCTTGCCGAACTCAATGCCCTCATCGGCCTCGAAGGTGTGAAGACAGCCCTCACCAAGCTGGCACACACCATCAACAACGAAATCGAACTGGCTAAGGCGGAGAACCGCACTCCGGTGATTCCGCTCGGGCACTATCTGTTCTTAGGCAATCCTGGAACGGGCAAAACCACGGTGGCGAGGCTGATGGGGAAAATTCTCCATTCTATGGGAGCCCTGCCGAGCCCTAAGGTGGTGGAAGTGGTAAAACATAATCTTGTGGGAAGGTATTTGGGTGACACCGAGGCGGTTACGACCAATGTAATCAATTCGGCAATGGGCGGAATACTTTTCATTGACGAGGCCTATCAGCTGGCTATGGACCAGTACGGAAAGACAGCGCTTCAGACCCTTGTGGACAGACTGGAGAACGACAGGGGCAAGTTCGTCTGCATCGCGGCGGGATATTCTCACGAGATGCAGGAATTCATTTCCGAGAACAGCGGATTTGAGTCCCGCTTCCCGCAGCGGAACCGCATTGTGTTCGAAGATTACAATCCGGATGAACTTTTCCGCATCTTTATGATTCACGCCCGGAAGGGAGGATACAGTCTTGACCCAATGGCCGAGAATGCGGTACGAGGCAGACTCACAGTGCTTTACAATAATCGCGGACGGTCTTTCGGCAACGGTCGTGATGCACGCAATCTCTTCGACGAGGTTAAGGGCAACCTTGCTGCGAGACTTGCCGAGGAAGGAGGAGAGGTTTCTCCGGAAGAACGCAAACTTATCAAGATGGAGGATGTGTTATGATTCAATGTCCCGAATGCAGGAATATGATTCCCGACGACAGCGCTTTCTGCGACCAGTGCGGGAAGGAATTGAAATGGTGCCCTGAGTGCAAGAGACCGAAAAGGGGTATGGAATGTCCTGTTTGCGGCAGTGACCTTGTTCCCGGCACCAGGTATTTTGCTGCGAAAAAGACGGCCACAGATGTCAAACCGGCAGTAGCCCTCAGCGGAAACGGAATGAGACTCATCCTGCGGGCAGGAGCCTTCGGCCGCCGTGGAGGAATATGGCCAGAACTCGCCAGTTGCGTCTATGTCTCCGGCAATCACGGAGTCATCGGCGGCGGACCTTCCGGATGGACCATCACCGATTCCGGCTCCACCAACGGCACACAAGTGAACGGAGTGAAACTCGAACCCGGAAAAGCCGCTGCAATCAAAACCGGAGACCATATCAGAATAGCAACCTTGGAATTTACTGTGGAATGAAACTCGATATTCAGGCAATCTGCCACAAGGGCCTGGTCCGCGAAAACAATGAGGACGCCCTGAGCATAGGAGGTCTCTTTCTGAGGGACGACAGCACTGAAATCGCTCTCACGACTCCGGAGGACGGATTCTTCTATCTGCTGGTTTCGGACGGAATGGGCGGACACGAGAATGGGGAGCAGGCCAGCCGGTTTACCCTTGACACTCTTGCCGATAAATTCAACAGCGGGGAAATCAGCGCCGAAAATTTCGTGGACGACCTGCGTGACTGCGTCTATGAAATCAGCCGCAAACTCAACGAACAGGCAGAACTGAGCGGCCAGTCACGCCCTATGGGATGCACCCTGACCGGCATTGTGTGGCATTACGGCAAGATTTGGCTCATAAATGCCGGAGACAGCCGCACCTACCGCTTCCGGGAAGGGATATTGCGACAGCTCACCACTGACGAGACGGAAAGGGGAATGAGCGGAAACCCGGAAGACAGCAAACTCCTGCTCAACTGCATAGGAGGTGGAGCGGAAGGACACCTGAGGATAGAAGACCTGGACGGCAAGATTATGGAAGGCGACAAGATACTCATCTGTTCCGACGGTCTGAGCGATATGGTGCCGGATGAAGAAATCGAGAGCATAATCGGAGATGGCGGCAATATTGTGGACCTTATGCGCAGGGCCTGCGAAAACGGAGGCTGCGACAATATCTCGATTATCCTTGCAGGTGTTGAGTAATCTATCATTTCCGGTACATCCTTTAACCTCAGAATATGGAAAACAATAT
>JALFGP010000026.1 GCA_022777205.1 Rikenellaceae bacterium | reverse complement strand
CCTATGTCCGTGGTTTGCCCTGCCGTGATGGAGAAGTTTTTTTCGACTCCGTAAACAGGCTGTTCGAAGGCTGCCGCCGGCACTCCTTCCATTGATGAGCAGGCGCGGAGAGTGTAACTTGCCTCCGGAAGCGAAATCTTGCCACCTTTTGAATTTACCTGGCTCCAGGTTGTGGACAGCACGGTTTTCCCTTCCGGGCCTATGATGTCTATGACAAAATTTCCTCCTGCGTTCATAGCCGCCTTGGTTTCGACAGCCTCATCCACCGAAAGGGATGAGAATTCGAGCGTTCCTTCAGAAGTTGCAACGTTTCTTGTGATTTTCTGGCAGGACAGACAAACGAGCGATGATATAGCCGCCCAAATCAAAATATTCCTTTTCATAACGCTAATTGTTCAATTCTATGTCTTCGAGCACAACGGTTTCCACCGCATCGTCGAAACTTATGCTTATGCTGCTGCCGGAAACATCCGCCACGTCGAAACTCAGACTGTAGCAGGTGGCCGGGGAAAGCGGTTGATATGCTTTGCTGAAAGTCTTGACTGTGCCTCCCTGGGAGGTCATTTCGCCCTTGATCTCGAATCTGTAGGCATAGATGAAGGCTGCGCGGGTTTCTCTTTTGGGGAAGGATATGGTGGTCCCAAGTCCAGTGACGATGCTGAATGAATATTCAGGATAGTAGTTGGAAAAACTCTCGCTGACTGCGACTTTTACCATACAGTTGGCGAGTCTGGCATCTATGCTCACCGGGGTGGTCTTGCCTCCTTCCACAGTGAATTCTGTTTCGCCCTCAAAGGCGGCCTTGCCGAATCCTTCTTCCTCTGGATCGGCATATGTGGCTGTGACTATGTAGGTTCCTGTGCTGATAGGGGTCTGGGCAGACCATTCTGAAACCGGACCTGAATAGACCGTGCTTTTTGAGGCATCCTTGATTAGGATGCTGAAATCAGACTGGACGGGAAGAGAGGCATAGTCAGAGACCACGCTCTTAACTGTCTCGTCCACATAGTTCTCTGCCTTGACAGAAAAATCGACTTTTCCGTACTCCCCGACGGAAGCCTGAGGCGTTTTGGTGCAGGCGATGGCGAGAACTGCGAGTGATGTAACCAATATCTGTTTCATATTCTGATGATTGTCTAATTGGATTTTATGCGAACTTTTACATTGTCTATGTAGAGCCATACCGTATTATTGTTGGCTCCTGCAAAATCCTCAGCCTCTGTTCGCCAGGTAATTCTCACCAAACCTGCCGGCACCTCCGGCAGAACATAGCTTGCCGGATTTGGAGTCGCAGTATAGGAACCTGTGAATTCTTTGACAAACAAGTTGTTGGCAGAGTCAAAGACACCGTCAGTATCTCCGCTGGAATATTCAGTGTCGGAAGTAACATATCCCACATACAGAGTCTGTCCTGCATCTTTGGGAAACAAACCGCCAGCTTTGTTGTTGGCTCCGTAATCAAAGCAGACTTCCAGATCTGCCGAATTTTTCAGAGCAATGATTGGAGCCGAATCCAGACGTGAATGATATCTCACCGATGTTTCACGACGGCAGGCCAATCTGACACATAGACCTGCGGAAGCTCCGATACGGCCTCCTGACCATCCGTCCAAGAATGAGTATGCAGACTTAGAACCTGTACTTCCTGTTTTATACTCATCATTAGAATGGAAATCCTTCTCCACAGTCGAGAAATCCTCCTCCAGCAGATAAGGCAGGCCTGCGGAGATTTCGGCAAGGGAGCCGGAAGTCATAAGCGGCATCACGATATCCTTTGTGTAAGTGACGTGGTCGGTGTCGAAAATCACGCTGACCGTCTTGCCGCTGAGGGCCCTGTAGTCGGAAATTTCCGTAAAGACTATATCAAAGGACTCTCCTGCGGTGAATTTGCGGCCCGGAGCATATACATAAGAGTCGGAACCGTTGCCCCAGGTACATCCGGACGGAGCCTTGAGCGTCACGGAATTGATGTCCTCGCCTATATTGTTGAAAGGTAAACTGAATCTGACAGTTCCCAAATCCGCAACCGTGGATGCTGTTATGCGTACCGGGGTGGAATGTCCCGCCTTAAAGCTGCGTCCCGCCAGACTGATGGGGTCTGAAATTCCGTATTTACTTGCAGTATAAGTCTTTATGACGAGTGTAGCATCAGATGAAAAGGCCCCCGGACGAAGTGAGACACAGGCGTAGGAGAAGTCTGTAGCACTGGCGGCGAGGGGCTCCTTCAATTTGAGTTCTATGCTTGAGGAGAGTCCGGAAAAAGAGGTGGAGGAAATCGGAGAGGTGATGTCCGTGGTGATTGTGCCCGTCACAGGCTCGGAAAATTCCAGAACCATTCTTTCGATTTTTTCATTTCCGAAGGGATTGTCGCTTTCCGCAAGGAAGAAGCGGAAATGATGGAGCAAGTGATTCATTTTCAAGCCCAGCCGGGTGTAGTCCGAAAGGTTTTCCACAGGAAGAAGGGCATCGGCAAGCGTCGGTTCGGCCACGAGTATGTCCGCGCCTGAGGACACCTTTCCATCCTGAACTGACGGGATTTCAAATGTGGCGGTTGTGCCCGAAAGGGATTTGGGCTCGGGACTACAGGCAAAATAGCTGTAACGCCCTGTGGGCATAGCCTCGGCAAGTGTAGCCGTAAAGATGGCCTTGTCAGCGGAAACTCCATAGACCACGAAAGGACAGGCATCCAGAATATATTCTCCAGCGGAATTCATTGCCCAGACCCGCAGGCGGTCTCCGTTCTCCCATTCGGAAGAAAGGCCATCTGCCTGGATATGGCTTTTGGTGGATTCATTCTCATCCATAGCAAAAGCCACGGTCACCCCTTTTGAGGAAGCCGCAGGAAAAATTTCCGTCTGTGAGCAGGAAACGGCAAGACACACCGAAACCGCTGCCGGCAGAATCAATTTTTTCATAAAAATACTCTCTACGGGAGCGGTCTCTTTTGATGGGCAGAATACTCAAACGCTTATAAATCAAGTCTTTAGAACAAGTACTACCGCCCAGTAGTGCTCCTATATGTTATACAAATCCGCCGCAAAGATACAATTTTTTTTAATTTTTATCAAAGTCAGCGAATGGGGAGCATTTCAGGGAAGCGACGGTGCGGTTCAGGGAAAAATGTCGCCAGTGTCGGAAATTGTCAGATTCCGAGCAGAAGTTCCGTGATTTTTTCGCAAGTGTCGAGGTGGGTGTATTGTCGCTGGGCCTTCAACATCTGGTCCCGCACAGCCTCGTCCCGACACAGCACACCGGCCATATTGACTTGGGCTTTGATTTTGTCGCTGTAGAAGGACATAAAACGGGTGCTGAAAAATTCAGCATTTGCAGTTTCGCATCCCGGTATGGGATTGGTGTGGATGATGGGGATGTTCTTGACGGCGGCTTCTGTGCTGGAAAGTCCTCCGGGCTTGGTGAATAGCACATCGCAGGCATCCATCAGCAGGGAGACCTTCTCGGTGTAGCCTATCACGTGGATGCCCCTGTGACGGGTGGCAATGTGCGAGAGCTCATTCTTGAGTTTATTATTGAACCCGCACACAACCACCGCCTCCACAGAGTCATTGAAAGACTTCAGAATCTCCTTGACAGTCTCCTTGATCTTGCCATAGCCCATACTTCCGGTCATCATCAGAAACCAAGGCTTGTGAGTGTCCAAAAGGCCGAATTCCTTCTTGCAGATGCGCCTGGCCTCGTCCCTTGTCATTTTCGGAGGATAGAACTCCCTGCGTACAGGTATTCCCCACGGCAGTATCTTCTCCCTTGACAGACCGTGTTCCACACAGAAATCCACCACATCGGCGTGAGGGGTCAGGTACCAGTCCAAATCGGAGTCCTTGGTGAAAGGCACCATAGTGTAGTCAGTCATTATCATCATCGTAGGAACCTTTATTCTGCCCCTGCGCTTGAGTTCGGTGACTGCATCGGCTGCAAAAATATGGGAACAGACAATGGCATCGAAATCATTGCTGTCTATATATTCTCCCAAACGGGAGCAGTACTTCTTGTTGGCCCAATACACCGGTGAGGATTTACCTATGGTCCAGTCACTTATGGCTGAACCCAATTTATAGATAATTCCGAAAAGATGGTTGCTCAAAGTGGAATTGTAGATTTCGGATGCCTTTTGGGTGACATTCTTGCCGGCAAAGCCGAGCACATCCCTGAATACAGACTCGACCCCTC
Organism: Rikenellaceae bacterium; assembly: GCA_022777205.1. Taxonomy (GTDB): domain Bacteria; phylum Bacteroidota; class Bacteroidia; order Bacteroidales; family UBA932; genus Cryptobacteroides. The sequence goes on along the minus strand of JALFGP010000026.1, from coordinate 39,306 downwards.
TGGAGGAAAGGTAGTCTCCATAAGCCTTGGCCGCGGAATTGTGGCCTTCACCGGTGGAACAGGACAACAGAAGTACTTTCATTTCTATCTGGTTCTGAACGGCAGACTGCCGCGAACATCATCGGAGGCAGCTGCAAAATAAACTTTGAACTCGTGGTCCGGGTCGAGAACCCAGGAATGTGAGTCCGGATTGAAATAGGCAAGTTCAGAGGCTGGAATTTCGAATTTGACGGTTTTGCTTTCGCCCGGTGCGAGACTGACCTTGGCAAAAGCCTTGAGTTCCTTTTCAGGACGCTCAAGCAAAGGATTTTCCTCTCCGACATAGATTTGCACGACTTCCTTGCCTTCACGGTCTCCGGTGTTGGTGACCTTGAGAGCGAGGTGCAAACTTCCGTTCTGACAGAGTTTCCGGTCGCACACGAAATCGCTGTACTCGAATTCAGTGTAGCTCAGGCCGTGTCCGAAAGCGAAGAGAGGCTTTATGTCCTTGTGCTCGAACCACCTGTAACCCACATAGATGCCCTCTTTGTAATCAACATCGGCACCGCAGGTATAGACACCGAGATTGTGGGCTGGGGAATCGCTGATCTGCACAGGGAAGGTGAAAGGCAGTTTGCCGCTCGGATTGACCTTGCCGAAAATTACGTCGGCTATGGAATTGCCTGCCTGTGAACCGCAGTACCAGCACTGAAGAATTGCAGGAACGGCATCCACCCAAGGCATAGCCACCGCGTTTCCGCTCACAAGGCAGACTGCAGTGCGCGGGTTGGCTGCAACGAGGGCCTCGATCAGCCTGTCCTGTGCGTATGGAAGAGAGTAGTTGTTCCGGTCACTGTCCTCGCAGTCCTGTCCACTGGACTTGTTCAGACCGCCGAAGAAGAGCACCACGTCCGCATCGGCCGCAGCCCTCACCGCATCTTCTATGAGCTGGTCTTCGGAACGGCTCTCGGAAAGGTCCTGTCCGGAAGTAACTCCGTTGTAGGAGCCGCTCGGATCCCCAACATAGCCCCTTTCATAAACCACTTCGGCCCTGTCTCCCACTGCGGCAAGCAGACCTTCCATAGGTGAAACCTCGTGCTGAACCTTGAGCGAGGACGAACCGCCTCCGACTGTCATCATCTTGATGGCATTTTCTCCCACCACGAGTATTTTCTTCACCTGATCCAGTTCCACAGGGAAGACTTTCACGCCTGAAGCCGCCGGGTCGTTCTTGAGAAGGACAATGCCTTCCGCACCGATTTTGCGGGCCGCTTCGAGATGTTCCGGAGAATTGAGTGAACCGAAAGGTTTGCCGCTCTTCATTGCTGTGCGGAATATGAGTTTGAGCACCCTTGCAGCCTTTGCATCCAACTGTGCGTCGGTGACTTTGCCTTCTTTGATACGCTCCAAAAGAGGTTGCGCAAGGTGATATGCATCATAGGATTTGCCCTTGGAGGCGAGTCCATCGGTCCATGTGCCGAATTCGAGATCGAGACCATAAGCGGCAGCCTGGTCGGAATCGTGTGCTCCGCCCCAGTCGCTGACCACAGCCCCGTCGAAACCCCACTCCCCTTTCAGGACACCATCCAGGAGGTATTGGTTATGACAGAGGTGCTGACCTTTATATAAATTATAGGCAGCCATAATGGACCAGCTGCCGCCTTCCTGAACTCCCTTCTTGAATGCAGGGAGATAGATTTCATAAAGAGCCCTGTCATCAAGACTGACATCGGCAATGTGGCGGTTGCATTCCTGATTGTTGAGACAATAGTGCTTGAGGCAGGTTGCCACGCCGTTTTTCTGCACTTCCTGAATGTAAGGCACACACATCTCCCCCGCCAGATAAGGGTCTTCGCCCATATACTCGAAATTGCGTCCGTTATAGGGTGTACGGTAGATATTGACGCCCGGTCCCAGAAGCACATCCTTCTCACGGTAGCGTGCCTCTTCTCCTATGCTCTTGCCGTAGAGGGCGGAAAGTTCGCGGTCCCAGCTTGCAGCAAGACAGGTCAGTGCAGGGAATGCCGTGCAGGAATCATTGGTCCATCCGGCCTGGTCCCACTCATCCCAGAACACTTCCGGACGTATGCCGTGAGGGCCGTCTGTGGTCCATAGTTCAGGAATGCCCAGACGCGGCACTCCGGGAGAGGAGAATTTGCTCTGCGCGTGAAGAATTGCCACTTTTTCTTCCCTTGTCATCCTTGACAAGGCATCCTCCACCCTCTCATCCAAGGGACGATTTTCATCAAGATAGGCCGGGACATCGGGTTGTCCGCAACAGGCAACCGTCAGAAAGACAGCTGGAAAGATCTTCAAAAGTCTCATTTTCAATAGTTTTGAGTTAATAATTATAGCTATTTCAATGGCCCCGGCACTGGCGCATTCTCGGCAAAGATAGTCAAAATCCCCAAATCTGTACTTTTTAGTCCGTCAATCAAAGAAAAACAATGTGAAATGCAAATAAATTTGGCGAAACCGATAATAATTCGTAACTATACACCCCCAAAAAGAAAACCACATAATTATGGATGGTGTCAGAATAATAGAAATAAAGAAAAGTGTCTTTGAAAACAACGACTTAGACGCAAACAATCTCAGAAAGGAGCTCAAGAGCAAGGGCGTTTATCTGCTCAACCTTATGTCTTCACCGGGAAGCGGCAAGACCACCACCCTCATCCGGACAATCAATCTCATCAAGGACAAACTCAGACTTGCTGTTATGGAAGCCGACATTGACAGCGACGTGGATGCCATAAAGATAAAGGAGGCCACGGGAGTCGAGTCCATTCAGCTGCATACGGGAGGAATGTGCCATCTGGACGCGGAAATGACCCGTCAGGGTCTGGAAGGGCTGCCGCTTGAGGGACTTGACCTTGCGATACTCGAAAATGTGGGCAATCTCGTATGTCCCGCCGAATTTGACACGGGCAGCTGCAGCAACGCTATGATATTGTCCGTACCCGAAGGCGACGACAAGCCTCTGAAATATCCTCTTATGTTCTCCGTCTGCGACACCGTAATCATCAATAAAATCGATGTGATGGACTATTTCGACTTCGATATGGAGCGCTGCCGCAGGAATATTCTTTCACGCAACCCCAAGGCCCGCATCATCCCTGTGAGCGCCAAGACTGGCGAGGGGATGGAAGCTGTGGCGCAATGGCTGCTGGAAGAGGTGAGGCTATGGAAAGCTCAGAAGGACTGATTTCCCCGCCGCAACTGACTGAATACCAATAAAACTAAAAACCGATATGCCTGAAATGAGCAAAAAGTTCATCCCCGCGCATAAAGGGGACAAGAACCCTAATCCAAAACTTTTGAAATTCGCGAGAAGCGTCACCGACAGGGTGCATGGCAAACTCAAGGGCATCACTACCGACGACCCCGAATACTGGGGTCTTGCCTGCATCTTTGAAGACGAGATGGATGCAAAGACAAGGGAGGCCGCCCTGGACCTGCTTATGGATATGCTTTCACGCAAGCCATTGCAAGTGAGGGAACACCGCCCATATCCCCTGCTCGTGAAATGGAACCGCAAGAAGCATTACACAGCCACAGACGAAGAATTTGACGCCCTTCTGGACAAACTCGCATTCCTCGGAATGGTGGAGTACGACTACGGCGACAAATACACCGCGGAGGGTCCCGTGAAAGGGGCCACCTACGAGCGCCAGGACCGGGAATATTGGGTGCCGCTCTTCGTGCCGGGTTCAGCCGAGTACACGAATATGAACACGGAACTGATGGACCGTCATCCGGAGCTCGCAATGTTCTTCGAGAGAATGACCTTCCTGCCGCTTGAAAAGGTGACTCCTATGGTGCCTATGGGCGGAGCCGGGATAGGAATGCACGTAATTCCTGTGGAAAAGGCCATTTCTATGGAAAACCAGACTATGGACATAGAGCACATCTCCTATTGGCTCAAGCGCTATGAGGGGCATATAGGGGCATCCATCTGCTCCTGCCGCTACGGACGCAAGCAGTTGGACGAGGGATGTGCGGACGACTACCGCGACTGGTGCATTGCCGTGGGAGATATGGCGGACTATTGCCGTGAGACGGGCCGTGGCAGGGACATCAGCTATGACGAGGCCATGGAAATACTCAAAAGGGCCGAGGACAATGGCTATGTGCATCAGGTCACCAATATTGACGGCGAAGGCAAAATTTTCGCAATCTGCAACTGCAACGTGAAGATTTGCAATGCCTTGCGTACCTCGCAGCTGTTCAATACTCCTAATATGTCCCGCAGTGCCTACACCGCAGAGGTGAAGAAGGAAAACTGCGTGGCCTGCGGACGCTGCGTGGAATACTGCCCTGCAGGTGCCGTGAAACTCGGACAGAAACTCTGCACCACCCACGGGGAAATCCAGTATCCGCGTGTGGAACTTCCGGATGCCGCCAAATGGGGACCGCACAAATGGTCTGAAAACTACAGGGACGACAACCGCATCAACTGCTATCCTACAGGTACTGCTCCTTGCAAGACAGCCTGCCCTGCCCACATCGCCGTTCAAGGCTATCTCAAGAAGGCTGCCGAGGGCAAGTACAGGGAGGCTCTGGAACTCATAAAGCGGGAGAATCCTTTCCCTGCAGTCTGCGGACACATCTGTAACCGGCGCTGCGAGGATGCCTGCTCACGTGGCACCATAGACCAGCCTGTGGCCATAGATGCCGTGAAGAAGTTCATTGCGGAACAGGATCTCAAGGCCGAGACTCGCTTCGTTCCGGAAATCGTGGTGGCATCCAACCGCGGGCGCTGGGAGGAAAAAATCGCCATTATCGGAGGCGGTCCTGCTGGACTTTCCTGCGCATATTATCTCGCCACCCTCGGTTACTACCCTACAGTTTTCGAAAAGAACGAGGAGCCTGGCGGAATGTTGCATTACGGCATACCTTCCTATAAATTGGAAAAGGATGTCATTGCCGCAGAAATCGACATAATGAGGGAAATCGGCGTGGAAATCCGCACCGGAGTGGAAGTGGGCAAGGACATTACCATAGCCCAGCTCCGCGAACAGGGCTACAAGGGCTTCTATGTGGCTATAGGCTGCCAGGGCGGAAGGCTGCCGGGCATTCCGGGAGAGACTCTGGAAGGTACCACTACGGCAATCGACTTCCTGCACGAGGCAAATACGGGCAAGAAGAAGATCAAGGGCAAGGTTGTAGTGGTAGGAGGAGGCAATGTGGCAATAGATGCGGCAAGGGTTGCAAAACGGTCCGGAGCTTCCGAAGTGACTATGCTTTCGCTTGAGACTGAGGATATTATGCCGGCGGCTCCACACGAGAGGGCTGAAGCGAGGGAAGACGGCGTGGACATACGTCCGGGCTGGGGTCCGAAGGAGGTTCTCGGAAAGGACAAGGTCGAGGGCATAAGTTTCAAGAAGTGCGTTTCCGTGTTTGACGACCACCACCGTTTCGCTCCTCAATACGATGAAAACGAGGTCATTACACTTGATGCCGACCTTGTTGTCTTCGCAATCGGCCAGACTGTGATTCTCAAGGACTTGCTCAAGGACACGAAAGTGGAATTCTTCCGGGGAGTTTATCCGATTGCAGACAAACTCACCTACCAGACTGCAGAGCCGGACATATTCGTGGGCGGAGACTGTTTCACGGGGCCTAAGTTCGCCATCGATGCCATTGCCGCCGGAAAGGAGGCAGCCGAGTCGCTGCACCGTTTCGTACAGCACGGACATATGACCATAGGTCGCAACCGCAGGGACTTCATAGAGCTGAACAAAAAGGAAATCGCAGTGGAATCCTACGACAATTCTTCACGTCAGATTGAAGGAACCTGCACGAAGGAGGATCCTTTCCGCGACTATCACCTCACCTTCACGGAGGAGCAGGTACGCAAGGAGACTGCCCGCTGTTTGGGTTGCGGTGCCTCAGTGGTGGATCCGAACAAGTGCATAGGTTGCGGACTCTGCACCACCAAGTGCGGTTTTGATGCCATACATCTGCATAGGACACATCCTGAGGCAAGCCGTATGGTAACATCCGAGTCCAAGTTCAGCGCCATCCTGCCTTATGCAATCAAGCGCGGAGCGAAGATACTTTTGAAAAAGAAGGACTGATGCACGAGCTCGGAATAGTTTTCTACATCATCAGGGACGTGAAGGAGGTTGCCGAACAGAACGGCGTCTCCCACGTCTCGAAGGTTGTGATGAACATTGGAGAGGTTTCCACCGTCGTTCCGGAATATCTTACCGACTGCTGGAGATGGGCTGCCGACAAGGAAGAGCTGCTCAAAGGCTGCGAACTGGAGGTTATTGTCACTGATGCCGTCACGGTCTGCAACACCTGCGGTAAGGAATATCCTACGGTCGAGCACGGCAAGAACTGTCCTTTCTGCGGCAGTGCCGATACGGTGCTGTTACGGGGCAATGAAGTGGAAATCAAAGAAATAGAAGTAAATTAACCGGAGATGCTTCCGCTGAATACTTGACGGAAGCGTCCGCATAAAAGATATATTATGGCTTGTTTTTTAATACCTCTTGCACAGGCTGTTGTGACCAGTGCATATCGTAAGTTCAATTCCAAATCAATTTCGGAGTCTGCCGGAATGAAGCATCATATCCCGGCATTGGAGAAGATGCTCTGGGGAGGCTCCGTAATGCTGATTGTGGACCACATACTCAGCGGAGAACTCAGCTGGAAGTTTCCTTTCTTTACCGCTTTCAACGAAGTCGGAGGGGCGGAGGTCTTCCTCAGGGAGCTGCTGGGAGTGGGTGTGCCTATGTCGCTGGCCATTTCAGTGGTCTGGGCTGTCTATGCCTTTGTGAAGGTGCGCCGCCCTGCTGTCGAATGATACGTTTCAACACTAAAACAATAAAACTATGTTATTTCACGTTTATGGAGACCTGGCTGTCTGGCAATGGATAGCCATGCTCGGAGTCCTTCTGGGACTTATACTTCTGAATGAATTCGCCCGCAAGACCAAATTCGGGGGAATTGTAATGTTCTTCGTGCTTCCGGCCATTCTGACCGCATATTTCGTAGCCATCCAGATCGGTGCCGCAATGGGTGCTGACTGGGCACTGAACAACCAGACCTATTTGTATATGAACGGCTGGTTCCACTATGCCAAGATTTATGCAGCCCTCGCCGGATGTATTGGCTTTATGATGATAAAATACGGCTGGGGCATAGGCAAACAGCACTGGTTCAAGCCTTTCCCTTTCGTAATCGTGGCCATCAACATCCTCATTGCAGTGGCTTCCGACTTCGAAACAGCCATCAAGGGCTGGTATGTATGGCACCTCTCTCCTGAGCAGGTATGGCTCTACGGAGGCTGGCACAATGTGATGAACGGAATCGCCGGCATACTCAACATCTTCTGTATGACCGCGTGGTGGAGCGTCTATGCTTCAAAGGACAAGACGGATATGCTCTGGCCGGATATGACCTGGGTGTACATCCTCGTTTACGATGTCTGGAACTTCGCCTACACCTACAACTGCCTCCCTACCCACTCCTGGTACTGCGGTATCGCGCTGCTTCTCGCTCCGACCATCGCCGCCGTATTCTGGAACAGAGGAGGATGGATTCAGAACCGCGCCAACACCCTTGCAATCTGGTGTATGTTCGCTCAAGTCTTCCCGCTCTTCCAGTGCACCTTCCCGGACGGCACAGCAGCAACCAAGTGGGCAACCCTTCCGACCTTGTACGCTGACGGCACCCTCAACGGAATAGTGGAAGGCGGAAGCGCCAATGCCGACCCGACAGCTATGACCATCGTCAGCGCACTTGCACTGATAGTCAACGTGATAGCTCTTGGCTACATAATCTATCAGGCAAAGAAGCGCCACATCAACCCATACAAGGAGGACGTATTCGTCAATCAGAAGTACTACAAGGACGCTGTTGCGCGTATGTAATCTTCTGGTCTTGCCTCTGACACCAAGCCCGGCAGCTATCCTGTTGCCGGGCTTTTGTTTGTATAAAATGATTCACCATCTCCTCAATGCCTTTAGCACGGCTTTACCCTCTAATTTTGAGAAGGTTAAACGACCAATCAATAAGAGCGGACGGACAACTCAACAGATTGCCATTGAACTGAAGGTTGAGCATTGAGAAACGACATCGATAGTTTGGCGCATACTTGTCATTGTAAACGCCAATGCTTCTTCCTGAGATATTTCCTTCAGCTTTTACCTCGATAGGGATAATCTCTTTACCGACCTGCACAACAAACTCCACCTCTGACTTGCTTTGGGAACTCCAGTAACTTGGGATGTCATCTGCAATGGTAACAAGTGACTGCAATGCGGCATTCTCTGCCAACGCTCCCTTAAACTCCACATAGTTAGACGCAGGGTTAGCGATGATATCGGCTGGAAGTTTGGCGAGGCGACGCAATAGGCCTGTATCACAAGCATATATCTTGAATGCATCAATCTCCTGATATGCAGTCAATGGCATTCCCGGCTTCGAAATATTGTAAATCTGATATATCATGCCGGCATCTTTCAGCCATTCAAGAGCATCTTCATAATCCTTTGAACGTGCACCTGTGCGTATTACCTTATACAAGAACTTTCGGTTCTCCTTAGCTAACTGTGCCGGCAATGAGTGCCATAACAGTCGAATGCGTGTTATCTCGCGTGGGTCAGCGTACTTGGCGAAGTCAAGCTCATAAAGGTCAAGAATATCCTGAAGTGCCTTGTCAACACTCGCCATACCTCCGCCATCAAGAAGTGTCGATGCAACTTCCGGCATACCACCACAAACCATGAAACGTCTGTACTCGAGATTCAGCTTGTTGAGCATAATCTCAGGCAGATGCTTAATCTCATCCAAACTGTCTGCATATTCATAGAGTCTGGGGTCAGCTGCGCGCAGAAATTCCCGGAATGTAAGAGGGTGCATACGGAAAACATTCACCTTGCCAACCGGCGTTTTCATATGCTTTTTCTTGACAGCCACTCCCAGCAAACTGCCAGCTGCAATAATGTGGTATTCTGGAGCATTCTCGCAGAAATACTTCAAACTGTTCAGGGCTTCTTCGCACTCCTGTATTTCATCAAAGATGATGAGCGTCTTCTCAGGCAAAATGGGAATATCACAGAACAGTTCCAATTCTTTGATGATACGATGAGGGTCCTTTGTGGTTTGAAAAACAGATGCGAGTTCCTGCTGTTCATCAAAGTCGAACTTGACATAATGCTCGTAGCATTGTCTGCCAAATTCTTCCATAACCCAGGTTTTGCCAATCTGACGGGCGCCTTTGATGAGGATAGGCTTCCTGTCCGTCGAGGTTTTCCATTTCTTGAAAGCCGCAAGTATGTCTCGTGAAATTATCATAGGTATACTCTTTCTTACTACATTAAGTTCCGAAAAGTGTATAAAAGCAACAATAAACGGAAGTTGTTAGCGCAAAGATATACCATTCTCTCCAAATAATCAAGTCGGTATCCGTTGCCGGGGATTAAGGCCGGGTCTGACCGGAGCCGTTGATGAGGTATTTGTAGGTGGTGAGCTCGGGAAGGGCCATAGGGCCGCGGGCGTGGAGTTTCTGGGTGGAGATGCCTATTTCTGCCCCGAAACCGAACTGGGCACCGTCCGTGAAGGCTGTGGAGACATTGGCATAGACACAGGCTGCATCCACTTTTTTCCAGAACAGGTCTATGGTCTGAGGGTTTTCGCTGACTATGCACTCGCTGTGGCGGGAACTGTATCGGGCTATGTGGGCGAGGGCCTGAGCGAAAGAGTCAACGGTTTTGATGCTCATCTTATAGTCCAGAAATTCTGTCCCGTATGAGTCCTCTGTGGCCTCGCGGAGCAATGATTCCGGATAGAAGCCTTTCAGGGCCTCCATTGCAGGAGCATCGGCATAGACCACAACATTGCTGGAAATCAGAGGCTTGCACAGATAAGGCAGGTCAGACAGGCGGCTGCTGTGAACAATCAGACAGTCCAGGGCATTGCAGACGCTCACCCTTCTGGTCTTCGCATTGTTCACTATGGCCGCGGCCTTGTCCACATCCCCTTCGGCATCGAAATAAGTATGGCATATTCCCGCACCGGTCTCAATCACAGGCACTTTCGCATTTTCCCGCACATAAGAGATTAGCTTGCCGCTGCCTCTGGGGATAATCAGGTCCACCAGACCCACCGCTGAAAGAAGTTCTGCGGTTGCCTCACGGGTTGCAGGAAGAAGGGTACAGGCGGCATTGTCCACCCCGTAACGGTCCAGAACGGATTTTATCACCCCGGCAATGGCCCTGTTAGACGAATCTGCATCGGAACCCCCTTTGAGTACGCACACATTGCCGCTTTTAAGGCATAGGGAAAAGACATCCGCCGTGACATTGGGACGTGCCTCATAAATCACCCCTATGACTCCGAAAGGAACTGAAATCTTTGTGATTTGCATACCGTTGGGGCGGGTCCATTCAGCCAGTTTGCGACCCAGGGGAGAAGGCAGACCGGCCACATTTTCCATATCGGAGGCTATGGCATCGAGTCTTGCCGCTGAAAGGAGCAGACGGTCGTAGCGGGGATTGTCTTCGGTCATTCTGGAGAGGTCCTCCCTGTTGGCTGCCAGGATTTCCTCTGTTCTGTTTCTCAATTCGCAGGATGTCGCCTTCAATATATCCGATATGACTGAGTCGTCAAGGCTCTGAACGGATGCGGCTGCATTTGCGGCCTTAAGCAATATTTCCTGAACCATTATTTTGAAAATTTTGTGGGGACGAAACGGGTGCAAGGTACATTGCCACCATTGAGGACTTCCATCAATATGCCCTCCCTTCTGCCGTTGGCAATCACAACCGGGATTCCGGCTGCCGAAACGCTCAGCGCCACCCCGCATTTGGTCTTCATACCACCCCTGCCGGCCGAGGACCTGCCCTCTGTTATGCAAGCCTCGATGTTGCCTGCCGCATCCTGATGAATCTCAGGGATGAGACGCGATGCCGGGTCGGACGGGTCGCCGTCGTACATTCCGTCTATTGCACTGAGTATTACCAATATGTCAGCGCCCATCATCCTGGCCATAGTACCTGAAAGTTCGTCATTGTCGGTAAACATAAGCTCGGTGAGGGAGATGGTGTCGTTTTCATTGATTATGGGGATGACCCCGCACTGGAGCATCACTTCAATGCAATGCTGCTGATTTTCGTACTGTCCGGGCCGGGAAAGGCTGTCCTTGGTGGTGAGAACCTGTCCGCAGACTATTCCGTGACTGTGGAAGAGGTCATAATATCTGTTGATGAGCTTGACCTGTCCCACCGCCGAATACAACTGTCTGGAAGAAACGTCATCGAGGGCTTCGGAAGGGCATATTTCACTCCTTCCCGAGGCAACGGCACCGGAAGACACGAGTATTACTTCTTTTCCAGCCTTGTGCAGTTGCGCCACCTGATCCGTCAGTGCCGACATTCTGGTAATGTCCAATGTGCCGTCTTCCCTTGTAAGCACATTGCTGCCCACTTTCACTACTATTCTTTTCATCATTTCAAACTCGCTTGCAATCCTGAAACAACTGCCTCGGAAAAACCTTTTTCCGCCATTGCCCTGAGGCCCTTTTCAGTCATTCCGCCGGGCGTTGTGACCTTGCGTATTTCATCCTCGGGGTCTGCTGCACGGGCCTGAAGCAGAGCCACAGCTCCATCCACAGTGGCCTCAACTATGGACAGGGCCTGACTTTTTGAAAATCCGAGGGATTCACCTCCCTCTGCTGCCGACTGTATGTATTTCATTGCATAGGCAATTCCGCAGGAGGCAAGGGCTGTGGCCGGCTGCATCATTTCCTCATCCACAGACACGACCAGTCCCATAGCGGAAAACATATCCTCAAGCATTTGCACCTGGTCCGGGGAGGCATTGCAGGAGGAAATGAAAGTGACAGACTTGCCTATTTCCACAGCGGTGTTGGGTATGACCCTGAACAGAGTGAAATCCTCCGAACCGAGCCAGCCTTGCATCTGGCTGAATGTCACTCCGGCCACTATTGAAACTATTGTCTGCGCCCCCGGTCTGAGCACGTGCCTTATGCCGGAGATGACTTCTTCTGCAAGCCAGGGTTTCACTGCAAGGATAAGTATATCGGCCTGTGCGGCTGCCCTGGCATTGTCAGTCGTAACAGAAATCTCTGAATCAAACTGTTTCATTTTTTCCAAAGTGGCTTCAGTCCTTGCTGTGCATATCAAGTCTGCCGCACTGATGACAGCTCCCCTGACAAGCCCTCTGGCTATGGCCCCGCCCATATTTCCGGAACCTATTACTGCTGTTTTCATAAGCGCCAATCGATTTTTCGCAAAGGGCGCAAGTTATGAATTTTTCAGGACAATCAAATATTTATTCCCGCAAATATCGCATTTAAGTGAAGCTCCAGCGGCATCATCAGTGAGCCACAAAGAGATACACGGAGCAGGCTACAAGGGCAAGGGCCATTACCGTGGAGACCGCTTTCAGATGGGATGTCAGGAGAGGTTTCAAGGCGTGACCTGCGAGAAGCCAGACCAGATTGGCACCGGGACCGGCGAGAAAAAGCCAGGCGGCCACAGGGAGCAGGTCTATGAAGCGGTTGGAGTATGGCAGGACAAAGAGGGAATAGCAGCTGAGATCGAAGAGAAGGATTTTGGCGTTGGTGAGCTGGACTATGAAGCCGCTCAGGAAGGTGGGCCGGGTATTTTCACTGTCCGGAAGGCCAGCCCTGTAGGTTTTCCAGGCAAGGTAGAGGATATAGGCCACTGCTACATATTTGACATAAGGGATGTAGGCGGCGAAGGCAATCCCGGCTGCGTGGGCTATGGCTGCGGTAATCAGTGCTCCGGTGATGAAGCCGCACAGGAGTCCGAACCACATTGTCATAGAGTGCCTTATGCCGTGTTGGATAGAACAGGACATCGCATACAGGTTTGCCGGGCCCGGGGTGTAGGCGGCGGCAAGGATGGCTAAAAGCAGAGCTGGCAGTTGGTTCAGAGGCATTGGGCTATAGGCTTAGTGCTGAATGGGGTCTCATACAATTCTGTAAATGTAGATATTGTCTTGTTTTTGTGCAATATTTTGAGGGAGAAATTTCGGGAGGGATGTTTCTCTAAACAATTTTGTCAACTAATAAAATATACACGATATTTGCAGGGAAATTGTGATATCATTATGAAGTGGTATGTGACCCTATTCTGCATTACGGGTATTATAGAGTTGGTGGCGGGAGTGCTGATGCTTTCCCAAAGACGCAGGCACAGAGACCGTTCCAGGTTGCTGATCGCGATATTTTTCCTGCTCACAGCTGTAGTCGTAGCCGTTACTATGGGATTGATGCTGAGCGGAAGATATGTCAAGGGGGACCACATACTTGGAACCGGAGCCATATTGACGGGTTTTGCTTTATTCTTTCTGCTCCTGCTATATCCCTTGGAAGTGTTGCGCCCCAACTGGATTAACCCCCGCAGGCTGCTTGCCCTGATAAGTCCCTGGCTCTTCTTTACCCTGCTGCTCCTTGCCCTATTGCCTTTCGGACAAACCCAGTTGCACTCCCCTGCCGAGATATTGCCGAACATCTACCATTCAGACGTACTGCTGAGAGTACTCCTGTCCCTGATTTTCATTCCTTACGGTCTGTGGCTGATATTTATCCGTTACAACTGGAGAAACCCTTTCAAAACCCAGATTCCTTGGAAATACAAAGGCAGATGGGATTGGGAAATGGGAGTAGGTGCAGGTGCCGGAGTATATTTCCCTCCTTATTTGTTAGGCTATGCCGGAGCTGCCGGACACGTGGGCGTTTCCTATGATTTCTGGTTCCCTCTTCAATTGTCTGTGGACTGGCGCCCTGTGCTTGGAGTGGAATTCGGCGACAGAGGCGATTATGCGCCTGTAGGCTTTTACACTAGAGGATTCTACGGTGTAACAATCGGTGTACGTTACCGTTTCTGACAATCAGCGCCCATTTGCACGGCATACGCCGGAACCGTATAAGTTTCGCAAGCCTTATTGACTGAAAGGTCGGACTTGCGGAACTTTTTTTATGCGCCATTGCCCCGCCGATAATGACGGTATGGGGTTATCCTTATATCAATGGTTTCAAGAAGCCTTCACGAGAAAGGGAGAAGTTGCAACAATTCGGCTTCTGTGGTCAAATGGGGTGGAGATTTCACGGAAGGCAACAGTCTGCACTATACGTGGTCCGTATTTCATGATTAGTTTGTCCACAGGTAAGTTCCATCCCAGTAGTCCTTGAATTCTATGGTCTTGACGGTCTTCTTCGAGGTGAATACATGTCTTCTTACAGGGGTGTACCATTCGGCTTCCACATATACTGTCTTGCCGGTATATCTGTCCACGATAGGGAGGAATTCCCACATGCCGCCGATGCGCGGACCTGTAACCCACACTCTTTCACCCGGAGCGTAAGTCTGGAATGTCGAATAGCCTTCAGACGGGCCTGTGTAAACGCTACCTCCAAAGTCACATCCGGCTCCTTCTCCCCATGCTCTTGCCTGATACCAGCCGAGCTGATGTGCATGTGTGCATTTTTCTGCCACGTCGATTGCCTGCTCGATGGAGCAGATTTCCTTAGGGCAGATGGTCGTGGACGTCTTGCCTTTGATCAGACCGAGTGCCTCCATGAAACTCATGGCCTCCTCTGCGGCAGGGTTGATATCTTTCTTGTCAATGTATTTGTCCAGTCCATTATCGAATTCAGTGTAGGCGTAGGCACCCTGGCTTTCGATGTAACGCAATGCCTTGTAGAGGATTGCAGCCACATCCTGACGGGTGGCCTTGTCGCTGTCCGAAGCTGATGCCGAAGGAATGCCGTTGATTCCGAGTGCAGCGCATTTCGCCACGAACTTGTCGCCTGACTGTTTCTTGCCGAGCTTGATTTCGCGGTCGAGAAGTTCCTCTACCAGGCGTACCGCGAGGGATTTTATCTGGATCAATGTCGCCTGTACAGTGTAGTCTTTTCCGAGTACTTCATCATCCAAAAGGTCATCGCACAAAGCGAAGTTTACGGAACTCTGGAAAGCAGCGCTCATCTTGGCGTCTGACTTGTATGGAAGGATGAACGTTCCTGGTTGCGCCGTAGTGGTAAGTCTTGCCTTAGTTTCGAAATCTTCTGCCTGCTCGGCCATGGACTTCCTGAAGTCTTCGTAGTTCATTTCAGTTCCGGTCGCTTTCCATGCGACTTTTGTAAAGTGCTTCTGTTCATATCCTTCTGACATGCCGCACCAGATGCAGCTGTACCACCATACGTGCTGTCCGGCCGAGTTTTTGCCTATATATGCCTGGTCATTGGCCAAAGGCTGTTCGAATATGTGCTGCGGATAATCGAAGTCGCTATATTTTATCTCGAAAGTATGGGCAGGGTTATGCTCGCATTTTCCGCAGTATTTGCATGAATAATAGTACGACGTGAAATTCTTACATGAATAATCCTTGTAAATGTTGTCAGGGGAAGCTACTTTTTTCGTGAAGACATGATGCGTGCAAAAAGGTTTTGCGGCATCGGCTCCGGCTTTCTGAGCAGAGAATACGTCACCCTGATATGTCTTTATCGTGAACAATATAGGATATGACCAAGTTGTCCAGGAAACCATTTTCATTACATTGTCGGCTTCCGCTTCCGGAATGAATATCGTTGCCCTTTTATTCTGGCACAGGTAGCTGTGATACGGATGGTAGATACTTGTTGAATGCTCCCGGTCACCCTGATAGATACTACAGATGGTCCTGATGAACTCCTGTACGTTCACTTTCGGACTCAGCCATACTTCGCGGATATTGTAAGTTCCTTGTACGGAGTTGTTTACATCACCTGCTGCGCAACTTTGGATGAATTCACTGTCAGTATCCACTATTATCTTGGTCACGCGCATGGTATTCTGTCCCTTGAATTCTCCCGGGTCATTGGCATAGAACTGCGGGGCATACGAATCGTTGATGACAATCAGCGGCCAAGGATTGAAATCAGGGCTGAGAGCATTGGCCTCATCGATGGAGTAGGCCTTGCGGGATCTGCGGTAAGAGTCTTTGTTCAGTTCATAATCTGATTTCATGTTCTGAGCGGCTATCCGTTCCGAGCCGGCTCCGCCTTTTCCGACGGAAACCATTGTCTCTATGGATATGAAATATGGGGCGCTGGGCTTCACGTCCGCCTCTTTGCCATTGACGGTAATCTTGATTCTGCTCCCATCGATGCCATAGCTATTGTTCTTGAAATAATAGTCGGTCTGATATTTACCGCTCGGGTTTACCATCACTTTGAATACGGCTTTGTAGTCGAATCCGTCCCTGAACAGCATCTCGCCGCTGTCTTTCTCCACGAAATCGCCTATATAGTCCGCTTCCACAATCTGGATATCTCCGGTAGGGGCAAGGTCTCCATACTCGGTAGTCGCCGAAGTCGGCTGCACCTCACGCGCGTCAAAAAGGTCCGTTCTCGGTTTCGGGACCGGAATGACCAGGTCAATGCTTTTGATTTTTGGTTTGTCCTGGGCTGATGCCGTCAGTGGCAGTAGGATGGCCGCCACTGACAACATTGTCATAATCACATATTTGGCTGTATCTTTCGTAGTCATAGTTTGTCGTTTTTATTCGGTTTTTACAAATTCAAGTCCTGCAGGATATACATACTGGTTGTTCTCCCATTTGACCTGCATGTAAGGGCAGGTCATCAAGTCCGGGTAAATTTCCATAAGGAAGTCATCCTTCAGTTTGGAATTCAATTTCAAGTTCTTGAGGCTCTTGCAATTGTCGAATGTGAATTCTCCGATTTCCAAAACGTGGGAAAGGTCGAGAGAAACCACACCGCTGTCGGAAAACACATGGCTGCCGACTTTGGTTACACTGGCAGGAATGTTTATGGTAGTGAGTTTTGTGCAGTTCTCGAATGTTCCGTCTTTGATTTCCGTAAGGTTCTCAGGCAGAGTCACGCTCGTGAGATTTGTACATCCGCTGAACATCCCATAACTTGTAAGTCCTACATAACGGGGAAGTTTGATGCTCTGAAGGCTGGTGCAGTTCTGGAAACATCCGTGCAGTTCATCTATCTTGTCGCTCTCGAAAACGACCTTCTTCAGATTCTTGCAGCCGTAAAATGCAGCGCCCTGAATGATTTTCACCGATGCAGGAATCACGATTTCGCTGATGTCGGTCTCCCTGAGTGCGGCGTTTGATATTTCTGTCAATGTTGACGGCAGTTTGATGGATTTGATGGATTTTCCCCAGAAAATATCACCGCGCATTTCTGTGACAGGGATTCTCTTGCCTTTGTAATTGATATAGTCAGGCATGACGATGTCCTTGCCTGCGACAGCGGTGTTCACGGCCTCGGAAGCGAAGGCAAAACCCTTACTTGCGTGGATTATGTAGATGATGCCGTCGATGTCAACGGTTGCTCCGGAAGCGTTCTCGCTTACGATGATTCCGCTCTGGCTTGATCCCGAAGTGGAGATGCTTTGTTTTACAGGTTTCGGATCCCATTTGGTCATAGTTACCTTGGTAGCGTTCTCATATCCTCCGTGTTTTTGGAAATACTCCTTTGTCACGTCATTGATGAGTCCTTTGACAGTGAAGAATGGAGATATTGAGCTTTTTATGAGGGTCTTATACTCTTCTCCCTCGAGAATGGACGCGATTTTGTCGTGCAGTCCGTTTATGACCCATTGAGGAGACTCGCCGCCGTACTCGCTTCTGGCTTCTGCCATCAATTCTACAAGTTTGTTCAACGCATTGGCACGTGCATAGAGTTCGGCTTCTACATTTTCATATCTCGCATGTGCCGGAGTAAGAGTCTTGAAATATCCGTTCTTGAAGCAGTCATCCAGCAGGAGGTACTCATCTACCAGACTCTTATTGTTCAATTTGAAGATATACGGCTGTTTTTCAGACCAGTTCACCTGGGCATCAGGGCTCTGAGGCGGCATGCTTGGCTTTACCGTAAGTGTTCCGTATGCTGCCTCTACAGGATAGCCGAGCGGAGCGAAAAGCGCCGTGTGCTCATTTGGAAGTTTTACTGTAGGTGCCTCATCTTCCATTTCAGGAACATTTCCCATCATTGCATCGTACTGCTTCTGAAGAGCCTTGTCCCTGTCGGAAGTCTTGCTTGCAGCAGGCTTTTGTGTGGTCGGCTTGCTGCTGGTTGTCTGGTTCTTGACAGACTGGGTCGTCTTTACGATTTGTTTGCCGATTTTGTCTCCGAGACTTTTGAGACCGTCTTTAAATGACTGGGCATCTGTACTTGGCATGCTAACGAGAAATGCCGTGCATAGGATAAGAATGTTTCTGGTTTTCATCTGTAATGATTAGTAATCTTCTAAGTTCACCAACGAATCCCCAAATCTACGAAAAAAATCGGAACTGCTCTACTATAACGATGAAAATCTGATGGATGCGGTCTTTGATGAACCAAATGACGAAACTTTGGCCGCTATGAAAGAAGCCGATAACCTCACCAAGGTTGATATGTCAAATTACGAATCGTTCTTAAAATCACTTGAGTTCAGATAGAAATCGTTGTTACTCCGGCTCGGATGCGGTGGGACTTGCCGTTGAGGATGAGGCAGTAGGAGAGATTATGATTGACCATTGCGTTGCTTTCTGAAAATTTGCTACATTTGTACGACTAAGCAAGAAGATAATAACACAAACGACAATATGGCGAACAAAGAGCAGGAGAGGCTGCGATTGATTTGATTATTAAGGATTTGGCGATATGATTTACGATGCCATCAGAATGGCCGGATATGACGAAGCCGCTCCGGCGGGGAACGGCTCCGATACGGACGGGGTTGCGGTCAAGGCCGTGGGCTTACCTATGTCGGTAATGAGCCTTCACGTACACCTTCTTGTTTCCGACCATTCTGAAATGGCCTCGTACAAAAACTGGTGCTTGAGCTGCTTCTTTGCACTCCTTGCAAGGGCGCTCGTCAAGTTTTATGGAAATGGAAATATTAATCATATAAAATTGTTGGTACTTGAGAACTGAGAGCGGCCTGCCTGTAGTGCTACATCCCGTCCGTACTTCTCCAAACGATAAAGCATTTGCCATATGACAAATGCTTTATAGGATTAAAACTTGACAAGCGTCTTTCAATAATCCATAATTAATATTTCCATCGCAAATGTATGAAAGTTTTTTAGAACTGCAAAAATATTTATGAGTGAGATAAGCGATATGATTCAGCGGCTCTGCCCGGATGCATAAACTCCACGGAGTCAATAAATATTACATTAATTACAGCGATATATATTCGCCAACAGGCCCGGTTATGGAAAGTACAAGGTGGGACTCTCCGGAAACAGGTAATACTTTGGCCAAAGAGAGATCCGATGCCATATATAACCAGGCTGGTTAAATATATCAGGAGCGGCAGGAAGCACGCAAAGCGGTGAATCGGCAGAAGGAACGATAGCACATTCTTTTTGTCTTTAAAGATCTACAGTGAGGTCTCTTTTGACCTAGCGGAAATAGCCTGAATCCGTAAATCTTATAATATTTAAGGAATTAACTCCGCAAAACTTTTAAGATTTACGGAATTTGCATATATTTGCACTGAATAAAAAACATAGATTATGATTACAAGAGCCATAGCGGAAAGAATCAACAATGCCCTCGCAAAGAAAAAAGCCGTAACCATAATGGGGCCGCGTCAGGTAGGGAAATCAACTCTGGCTGAAGCAATAATTCCAAAAGATGAAAGAGTCCTTAAAATAAACGGTGACAACACCGACGTGCAGACTATGTTTATAGATGTCGATGAAGCCAAGATTAAGATTCTACTTGGAAACAATAACTTCCTGTTTGTTGACGAGGCACAGAAAATACAGAATGTGGGCAATATGCTCAAGATCGTGGCAGATAAGTTCAAAGAGGTTAAACTTATCGTGACAGGCAGCTCAGCCTTCAAACTGTCTGAGGCAGTAAACGAGTCCTTAACCGGCAGGAAGCGTGAATTTAAGCTCTATCCATTGTCATTCAAGGAAATGGCAGATTACACAAGTGTATTGGAAGAGTCCAGACTGATTGAACATCGGCTTATCTATGGCTATTATCCCGAAGTCGTAACCTCTGTTGGCGATGAAAAAGAAGTAATCAAGGAACTCATTGACAGCTATCTCTATAAAGATGTGCTGGAGGAGAACAATATCGCCAAACCGGATCATTTGGTGAAATTGGTTCAGGCGCTTGCTTTCCAGATAGGTTCTACTGTCTCGGCAACTGAACTTGCCGGACTCGTAGGCATAGATGCCAAGACAGTGGAGCGTTACATAGAAATCCTCGAAAAGAGTTACATTATATTCACTATTCCATCGTATGCCAAGAATCAGCGTAACGAGCTTAAGTTTGCCCGCAAAATCTACTTCTGGGATATGGGAATACGCAATGGAGTTATTAGGAATATGGCTCCCGTATCCCTCAGGTCACCTGAAGAACTCGGTCATATGTGGGAGAACTTCGTAATTGCAGAGCGGCTCAAGAGAAACGAGTATGCTGGCAGAACATTTGTACAACATTACTTCTGGAGAACCCAGCAGAAGAAAGAGGTGGACCTCATCGAAATCGAGGATGGCGTAATGACCGGATATGAAATCAAATGGAAGAAGGGCAAGCGCGTAGGGGCCCCAGCTTCTTTCACAGCTGCGTACTCTGATGCTCACTTCGAGTGTATCACACCATCGGATCTGATGGGATTCTTGATGTAATATGCCTTAAGTAATCTTCAAAATATAACCTGCATCATCTTTGAACTGACAAACGGCTTAGGGGTCTTTTCAAGATCAAGACACGGGGACTTCAGAAATATGAGGAACAAAATCCGCACATTTAATTGAATTGTGCGGTTTTATTTCCACACTTTTGTATCTTTGCACAAAAGATGTGTGATATGGAAATGTTGTACGACCTCTATGCCAAGAAACTCAAGACTGTAACCACAGATTTCGTGCGTTACCTGTATGAAAAAATCAATTGGGATTCACAACTTATTGTGATTATGGGCGCACGAGGTGTCGGCAAGACAACTATGGTGCTTCAGCACATTTTGATGACTGACACAAAGAAGGAATCACTATACATCGCTGCAGATAATACATATTTTGCAGCACACACTCTTTATGACACTGCGACACAGTTTGCACAGCAGGGTGGAAAGGTACTCTATATTGATGAAATCCATAAATACCAGAATTGGTCTAAAGAGGTAAAGATGATGTATGATTACCTTCCGGATCTGAAAGTCGTAATAACAGGCTCCTCCATCCTCGAACTTATCAAGGGAACAGATGCTGATCTCAGCCGAAGAGCAATCAGATATACTCTTGAGGGGCTATCGTTCCGAGAATATCTGAATTTTTCACTTGGACTGAATATCCCGACATACACGCTTGACCAGATTATTGAAGGTAAGGTAGAGCTTCCCGATGAAGTCAAGTATCCCCTTGCACACTTCAAGGAATATCTCAATAAAGGTTATTTCCCTTTCTTCAAGCAGGACGATTATTATCAGCGTCTGGAAAATGTCATCAACCAGTCGATGGAAGTCGATATTCCAGCATATGCCAAAATGAACATTTCAACAGCACGCAAACTCAAGCAACTGCTGTATGTGGTATCTCGTAGCGTACCGTTCAAGCCTAATTTTGCTGAAATCGGAAGGGCAATATCAACTGACCGAGGCACAGTTGCTGACTACATGGTATATATGGAGAAATCAAAACTGATAAGACAGTTGAACTTCGCTCCAGACGGCATGGAACTCGTACAGAAAGTCGATAAGATTTATCTCGGCAACCCATGCTTCATCTATGCCCTCGCTGACGGGAATCCGGAAATAGGAAATATCAGAGAGACCTTCTTCTATTGTGCTTTATGTGTCAACAATAAGGTTACTGCTTCTCCGGTTGCAGATTTTCTTGTAGGTGGCCATACTTTCGAAGTAGGCGGAAAGTCCAAAAAGCAGAAACAGATCAAAGGTACTGAGGATGCATTCGTAGTCAAAGATGACATCGAGAACGCTTACCTCAATATTCTGCCTCTCTGGTCGTTTGGATTCAACTACTAAAGGCTCTTAAATTCGGATGCTTACTGTGCAAGGGGAACTATAGGGGGAACTACAGGGGGGATGTCCTCGCGGTATGCGGCAAAAGCCGCATACCGCTGCGAGAACCCCTCCGCTGCCGCGGGGGCCCTTGCAAGTAATTGGATTTTAAGGAGATGGCGTTGCTGGGGCAACGCATCTTTGTTAAGAAAGGAGGAGCTTACGAAAACTTGTTTTCGACGCTCCTCCTTTCTTAACAAAGATAACCACGCTTCGCGTGGTTATCTCCTTAAAATCCAATCACTTGCGGTGAGAGGGGGAGTAATAGAGCATAGCCCAATATCCCACGAAAACCTTAATAGAATAGTGTAGAATGCCGATTTGACGGGATGTGGGGGACGACTTTGGAGACAGGTAGGTGGGACATTTATTGCATATGAACCCACGACATTGGCGAAAGTGCATCTTTTTTGGGGGTAAATTGCACCTAAAAATGGTGCATTTTTGGGCGTAGAGAGACCCCAGAGCGTGATTTTGATGATTGGTGCATTTCCTGAAAGCAAAATTGCACCGCGTTGCAAAAAAAAGAAGAGGGATTACCTCAGTAATCTCCCTTCTCCTAAAACTTGCTATCCATTAGTGATTTTCGCTTGCTATCCATAATGGCTATGTATGGCTTCATAGTATCATAGTCCTCGTGTCCAGTGTATGACATAATGTCGTCTGGCGACCAACCCATTTCCAAGCAATGAACTACGAAAGTTCGTCTTGCTGTATGAGTGGCTATGGCATCATACATTTTACTCGTTTCATCTATACGACGGTCTCCACAATATTGGGTAACTGAAATCTCTCTATCTATGTTCAGCATTTTGGCTATCTTCTTCAAGCACTTCCTCATCTTGTCTCCTGACTTCATCGGGAAAAGAAGACCATTCTGCGTCGGTATATCCTTATACTTCATATAGATGCTTTTGCTCCACTCGTTCAGATAGATTGTAAGGTTATCATCTGTCTTCTTACTGACGAATGTGAATGAAGTAGGGTCGTCAGGGCTATCAAAGCAAGACTTCCTTAATACCTCCAAATCACTATGTCTCAACGATGTCGCACAACAAAAGCAAAATCTATCTCTTGCTAACTCCAAGTCCTTATGTAATTCATCAAACTCATAGTTGTAGAATAATAAGAACTCATCCCAAGTTAGATAATTTACAGCCTTTGGGTCTGCTATCTTCAATTTCTTCACCTTGTGTCTGATAACATCTTCGCCATATTTAAGATATCCACGCTCATTTGCCCATTTCAAGATTTGTTTGAAATATGCGATATGGTTCTCTATCGTATTGTTTTTGAAGCCTTTATTAACCAAGAACTGCTGATAGTCATCAAGTGTTTTGCCTGTGATATCCGCCATAAGCAGTTTGGGGTTCATTGAGTGTAGTTGAGTTTGCACAGCACTCAATTTATCAAAAGCAGGATTATCCCATAACTTCTTTTGATTGACATGACCTCTCTTCGCTTGTTTCCAATTCTCCTCCTTACTTCTAATCTCAACAAACACCTTCGCGAACTCATCAAAAGTAAGTGCCTTATGCCTTACCAGTTTAACGGAAGGGTCGTAAAAACTATCAATAACGAACTGCAACCACTCTTGTTTATCTTTTGGTGTTTCAAAAGCATCAAGATTATGTTCTTCAACCAAGGCTTTGCTGATATGAAGTTGAAGTTTATTCAACTGCTCACGGAGTTTCTCCAACTCTCTCTGTGTATCAATATTCTCGGTCTTTCTACACTTCCTAACTGACTGCTCTTTCTCGTTCCAGTCTTTTGCTTTAATGAACAACTTTGTTTTACCTCCAACTCGGAATGTTCTTGAAACAGAAACCCTTACAAGGATTTGTGATTTACCTGTGCTGTCCGCACAATTTGACAATGTGAAATTAATCGTGCTCATACTCTTTTACGCTGCTAAAATCTTTTTAATATCCTCCTCGCTGTAATAATCTCTACCACCTATGGTGTTGGCTGGTAAATACCCTTGGTGCTTCCATCTATTAATAGTTGATGTGCCTACACTACATTTTTTCGCGGCTTCGGCTGTGGAATACCAAATCTTGTTTTCCTTTGCCTTTTCCTCATCTCTAAACCACTTGATTGTGCTTTTTACGCAATCATTCATTAAGGCGACTAAGTCGTCATACTTCATAGTAATGCTAACATTACTTTCGTTCAAATTTAATTTCATTATATAAATTATTTAAAAGTTAATTGAAAATCAACCACCTCCAACAAGGCTAACCAATTGATTTCCTTTATAATAAATATAACAAAAAAATAAAAAAATTGAACGAAAAATGCACATAAAATGCACCTTCAAATGAACTTTTTTGTCCCTAAAAATCACTCTATAATCTACCGTCCCGAACCCTTCTATATAACAGCCAGAAAAACTGAAATGGGAGCGTGAGACAATACCCAGCAAACGCCAGAATTGATACTATATCAATAACGACAAACTTGATAGCAACTTCTATCGCTGCTGCAAGTCCGCAACAGTGATAGACAAATTTGATGCGTTCTATGTTAGCCATACATACTTCTCTCTAAGTTTCCTCAATGTGTTAATGGATGTGCCCGTGATGGATTTCACATCTTTAAGGGTGTTGCCTTTTTTAAGCAATGAAATCTCCCTTTCGTATGTCATACGGTATTCCTCCTCGCTCTTCCTATATCCCTCTTTTCTACCGACGCGTCCGCCAGATGCTCTATGGTGTTCATAACCGCTTGCCATCCTCGCCCTGATGAGATTTTTCTCCAAGGTGTTAAACTCTGCGATTATGCCAAAACAAAGGGTCGCTATCGGGTTCGGCTTGCCGTCTGGTAAGAGAGTTTCCAGCCCATTCTGCAAGATGTAGAGGCTTACTCCTGCTTCTGTCAGTTGTTCTATGATTGACAGGAAGTCAAGTTGGCGGCGGGATAGGCGGCTACATTCATATATCAAGACCTTATCTACCTTATTGAACTTAACGAAATCCAACATCTCTTTTATCGCCGTTCTCTCCTCGACCTTCTTGCCTCCCGATATCTTCTCGGAGAACTCCTTCACGATTTCGTAGTTCTGCTTCTTTGCATACTTACGCAGTTCTGTTATCTGACGGGTATAGTCCTGTGCGTAAGTGCTCACTCTTGCATAGATTACAACTTTTGTTCTTTCTTCCATTTCTATCATTTTAATCTTTTAAGTTATTTTGCATTCGGTGTCTGATTGGATAGCAACTATCAATTTATCTCTACATAAGATTATTTTGATACTTTCCCATTATTTTGACAACCCTCATTATTTTGATACTTTTCGCGTGTTTTTTCGGTCGCTATCGGCGGGGTGATAATCCTTCAACAAGTCGTCTAGGTATTTCGTAATACAATGAATTATTTCTGTCCGTCGTTTTTCGTTCATACCATCCAAGGCTCCGTCCGTTATGCATTCGGCGAAGAGATACTTGGTGTCAGGTATGAGGGTGCTATCCATCGTATTATTTTGACTGATAAACGATATAACTTTTTTGTTATGCAAAGGTAAGTAAAAAGAATTGTAATTCATTGGCCCTCAGACACTTATATTTAATATTTTTAATTAAAATGACTTGGGGGTGCTATCAAAATAATGCAGGGTGGGGTAGGTAGGGGGCTGTCAGGAGAAGTAAGGGGTATGGGACAAAAATTAAGGGTGTCGCTTCACAGCAACACCCCTATAAGAGAAAGTTATAATTTTGAGAATTATATAATCTATGTCATTGAGGGTTAATAAGTTATGCAAATAGGGTGTATTTGCTCCATTCTGTATGACCCCTATTATACCTGCATTGTCCTAACTTTTGGACATCCACATTTACTAAATACCCACATTATCCTTTAACAACAGTCCATTCTGACATGATTAACTCCTGTATATCGTAATCAAGGTTTTCGTCCTTATTAGCAGTTATCTTTGACAGCACCATCCTTCTGTTCTGTATTCGGTAGTAATTCTCCATCCATTGGTTTTTACCTTGCTTATGGTCATCAGCGTCCATCTTTGCTTTCAAATGAAAATACTCTGTCGCGTCGGTTATCCAGTAGTCCTCTCCATCCTTGTTCTTGCAAGAAGCATACACCGTATCACACCTAAAATTCATCATATTCTCTACCGTAGCATCGTAGCAGTATTGCCTTGTTTGATTGCCATAACTATATTCATTGCCTTCAAGGTCTATCCATGTTCTATCCAAGTATCCCTTAAATGAACCGTGATGTATATTCTTGAATAATAATTTTCCAAATACATGCTCCACGATGTATTCAAGTAGCAGTTTCTCTGTGTAGTTTTTTGCCTCACTGACCTTTATCCTAAACCCATAAATGTATGTGTCATCCGAATCCCAAAGCGGTGTGTTGAATAAAATCTGATAGCATAAATCATCTCTCTTTAATTGTGTATCCATATCTTCCATTGTATTATTATATATAAGTATTTATGGGAGTGCATGGTATCCCGCAAGTAGATGGATTAAGCATAAAAAATAAAAAAAATAATTATTTTTTTTGAACGCCATCTTCGCAAATCGGAGTAGGTAGTGATAAAGAATATCTGTAAGGGGAGATAGCCCCGTGTTTTTGACTCAATTGCTAACTCGCAATTCTCTTGTGTGTTTTCCAGTGCTTCTTCACTGCTGTTGGATAATGTTCCCACAACCAATCCTCAAACTTACTGCAATCCTCTTCGGACAAATTGTTCTTAATCTTGAAAGATGCAGCATGGCGTGCTCCCTCCATAGGTGAGGCTACCGCTTCTTCATATAACTTAATTGCCTTATCAAGGCTCCACCATCTTCTGCTGCTGACATCTCCCACCATAACCTCGCTCATATCAAACTTCTTCTTGGTATAATCACACGCAACAGAAATCAAATATTGAAGCAAATCCACTTCACTCTGCTCAATGCTATATACATCACCTTCGTTGATATATTTCTCACGCCAGTCATCCAGATTAACATAACTACCCAAACCATGACACATATCCTCATAAGCACAGAAGGATGAGCGAAGTGCTTTCAGGACTTTCAAGTTATAATCTCCCTCAATCCTTACGGGGTGTGCTAACGGGATAATCACTCTGAACTTATTCCAGTTGCTTTCGGTGTTAGAGATGGTCGGATACGCTAACCACTTCCAGCCACCATATAGATTTTTGAACTCCTTGAACGACAAACTATCGTCAATATCAATAATTAAACAACCAATCTCATTGACCTCACTATTGTTATGCCTATACTCATTAGTGGTATCCTTATAAAACTCACTAATCTGCAACTGCTCATAGTTCTTTATATCACTCCATCGTTCGCTGTCAGATTTATTGCTCTTCACCTGATATAAGCGAACTCCTTTATCCTTATTCACCCAATCATATAAAGGGATACCTGCAAGTGATGGTATCATCGGTGGGAGATTATTCAATTTAATGGTTCTTGCATGACGGTGTCCATCTGCCTTTATTCCTGTTCCATAACTGACCTTTATCGGTTCATATACCAAATCTATCCTTTTATCGGACAGTTGTTCTATATATATATTAGTGTCCGAAGAAAGGATATTTTTGGTATGTTTATTAGTAAAATCAAATGCATCCCCTCCAATAATACACCATTGGTGAGCAGAGTCTTTATTGCCTACCTTCCAACAGAACATCAAACACCCAAACACATCCTTCATATAGAGAGGTAGTAGTCCATAGTCCAACTCACCTGATAGCACCTCTGGATAATTCTCCTTTATGTATTTCAAACAATTCATTAGATAACTTGCCTTATAGACACCGCCATCAACAAATCCAAAAGAAATAAATCTATCCTTATCGCTCATTTCTTCTATTGCAGTCTTGTTCTTTCTACCCTCTAACACTTCATCAATATCCACTAAATTAAATACAGTATCCCTTGCAGGGACATCTATCTCACCGTCCCTGTTCCTCTTAACTCCATACTTTGCAATGTAGTCCTTAATCTTATTCACACGCACATATTCCTTCCAACTTACATCTTCTCCGTTAGCAACCTTTGTAAATGCTACTCTATACGACATATTGCGTTCTACTGTATAATCAGGTAGTTCTCCTATTGGTTTTGGTTTCATTGTCTGCTTGCCATTTTCCACCAATGTATCCACCACATACCCGTTATTTCTCAACTTCTTAATCAGTTTCTCTACCGAACTCCAATACTCCAAACTCTCCAATGCATCATGGCAATACATATTCTTCAATTTCTCCTCAATACACGCAGCGTTCATTATCCAGTTATCTCCGAATGCTTTCAGTTTATCTTCACTCATTTTTAACATATCCATCAATGACCGATACTCTGCATCGTTCTTCTTCTCCTTAACATACATAAGATGGATATTACTCATACTCTCACCACAATACTCCCTGAATCTACCCAATATCTGCTTGATATCACGCATACTGATAGCACCTCTCACTGTTGAATTACCACCTATGATGATTACCTTATCTACCATGCCATCAATATCGTGTCCTGTGAAGTAAGCACTCGTCAGAAAATGCACCTTCTTCTCTGGGTTATAACTCTTTGAATAGTATTTGCCACAGTCCTTCTTTTTAGATTCAGAGCACAATATCTCACAGTCATCCGTTCCTATCGCGTTCAGTATCTTGGTTATCTTCGCTACATTGTTATAGAATATGTATATCTGCTGGTTCATGTTAATGAACATCTTGACCAATCTCTCCAACTCACTCTTTTTGGGCGAATATATACTCATACGCTTGGTCATACGCCTATCCTTATACACTACATTAATTGATATCAGTTCCTTTGTATCACGAAGCACCTTACGCAGAGCATCAATATAACCATAGTGTGGGGTCGCTGACATCAATGTAATAGATAAGTCGGTCTTGATAATCAGTTCGGTCAGTTCAGCCATAATGCCTCTGAACTTACTCTCATCTACCAACTTGTGGTATTCATCCACGAATATCGCTCTACCTTGCCAGAACTCATTACTGAATATATCACCAGCAAATCCGAAATCACGGAGATTAGCAAGCAATCTCTTAAACTGGTCATAAGTCGCTATGACAATCTTCGCCTCCCAATTTATCTTATCAACACCACCATATACACAGCAGATATCAGGGTCATCCTTATACTTCACTTCCTTACCCTTAGAGATACTCACATTAGGGACAAGAATTAATCCACCAGTGTTGTGTCTTTTTATATAATCAACAATACCGCTGGTTCCGCCATTACCACACTCTGCTTTATTAAGCACAGTGATACGGTTCTTTACCATCATCATCTCGTAGTGCCTGTCCTTCAATATTGGACCAGCATCACTACCATCTACTACCTCTAATACTTCGTTCAGGTAGAACAGTCTTTCATTTCCATAGACTTCATAATCAAAATCAAACAATCTACTATCCATCTTACTAAAACAAAAAAGACTGAACCGCTTACTCTCCCTAATGTGGTGGTGGGATTTCAACAGCACAGTCTGTATCTATTTTCATTTATATCTGTCAATCAACCCACCACAATCAATTGACATATAAAAAATAACAAAGAATTTTCCTTTTATATGATTATTTATGTCATGTGCGAAAAAAAACTGAACGACATTTCTCCCTAATGTGGTGGCGGGATTTAAGTCGTTCAGTCTCTTTTATTTCGTGAATTATAAATTGTTTTAGTTTGACTTACATTAAATATAACAAATTATGAAAATAGGTGTTGAGTGCAGTCCGCCAGCCACCCACCATAAATACCTTAACGGGAGCCTCCCTAACAAGGTTCGCAAATGGTTCATTTCGTGTGATATCAATAGAAGGGGCTTGCAGGAAAACAATCCCTTATAATACTATCCATTTTTCCAGATTTGACCATCCTTCAAAAGAGGGTGGTCTTTTCTTGGCACATAAATACATTATATAATAATTATTATTTGCTATGAATAGTGTATTAAAGGTGAAAGTTGCAGGACAGCGAATTAGATATCAAGTCTCCAAAGTAACATTCTCTGATGACGACCTGCTGAAAGCGAATGCGTGGAGGTGGGACGATAAGAAGAAGTCCCTTTATCCTAACGACAGCAAACTAGATATAATCAGAGACTATGAGACATTTGATTGCGAAGATATTGGAGTTGCTATCAGAACGAATGGCGATATTTACTATGAGTTGGGAGATAAAAAGGGTAAGATAATGAAGAAGGATGCGAATGTGCTATCTGCCCTAACCCATCCTATATTGAATGCTATTGAGGATGCCAATGACGGTGATGGTCTTACCCTTGTGAGTGCCGATGTGTTTGATAATGAGAATACCATCTACGAGTATATTATTGAAGTCGGCGATCGGGATACATTTGACGAAGCCCTGTTGGAAATAATCACTATCAACGACCCAATTACAAACGAGGAGTATATCGTTGATGTGAGATATGACGGTAGGAAAATGATTGGCGGGACAGATGGACTGTCGTTTAGGGAACCTGCGAGCGATACACCTATGTTTATGCTTAATGTTCCGAAAGACTATGCGGATGCTCTCGGTCTTGGAGAGAACAGAAAACTGGATAATCTATTGAGATTTGAAGATTTCATCAAGGAGGAGAACCAGAAAAACAGGAAGAAACCATTTAATAAAGTCAAGTCGGTGAAGGACTATGTGAATGTTAGGGAGGATTATATCCACTCCTTTATAGACGAACACGAAAGAGGAGTAGAACCCGAAGAAGAGGAATAGCCACCTTTCAATACATATAACTTTCTTCATAACAAAAGACCATCCTTCAAAAGAGGGTGGTTTTATTTTGCTTGTCCTCATATAAAATATTTTTCAATTATGCAATAGTTTTTTCATAAATTATTTGGATTTCCCATATCTTTTAATTATATTTGTATTAAGAGATTGGGGGAAAGACTTCCGTTGAAACCGATTAGGCGATAAGTCGGCGACAATGAAAAGGTAAATGGATCGCGAGCCATTTATTGGAGACGAAACCTGTTCTATGGGTATATCGCAACCCGCAGAAGCAATCACCAAACATACGATTATTGGACTCTGGGCTGAATAGCCCCGACAGGGAGAACTACATCTTGCTGACAGGGAGAACTACGCCCAAACGAAATTAAAACTTTTTAGAACCTTATGGTGTATAGGCGAACCGTATAAAACTTTATGAATAAAAATATTGCAAAATCAAATGCTGCAACAGGCAAAACAGCGATGAATATTGTAGGTTCAGCAGTTGTTAATGGTGATGTTATTCCAATTTTCACTCACAACCCAAACTCTATCAGAGAGATGCTTGAAAATATGTGTGATGTATGCATCAATTGTGTAAAGAACGGTAATGCTGCATATGTATATGACAGATTTTCCGTTGCAGAATTTGATTTCGGAGTTGGTATATCACTTCACAGCATTAACGATGATACAAATGCTTGTTTGTATATCCATAGTAATATGAAGTCTGATTTGGGTGAAGTTAGAAAGATATGGGGTGATGCTATCCGTTCTTACCTTCTGAAAAGGGGTGTGATGAGAAATAAGGGCTTCGCTAAAAGAGTGAAGAAATGTGAGATTAGCCCTAACGATAATCGTGTGCTCACAGCGGGATTTTTTGAAGGCAATCTGGGAGTTAATATGGTAGCATAAAGTTTAACAAATTAATAATGGAGGATATATTATGGCAAATTATTGTATGATTGATTATTATATGGGCGTATTTTTCAACGCTGAAAGAGTTAATACTGATGAGGTTATTAAGGTGTATAAAAAGCATTTGAGAAGATGCAAGAAAGATTATATATCATTGACTGACCTTGTGATTGCTATCAACTGGATGAATTGGCACTGGTATAAAGAAAAGAATAATGAGTTGTGTGAGTTTTATGGCAACTTATATTATCAAGCACGAGAGACTGTGTATGAAATAATAAAGGATGATGAAGAAGCATTAAGATATTTTTATGGTGAGATTAATTAATGGAGGACAATAATATGAGCGAAAAGAATTTGTGTATTTTTGGTGAGGTTGTAGAACCTAATGGTAAGACCCATATAAACAGACAGATGACACCTCTGACTTACAAAAGTGAAGACGAAGTGTGGCGTGTTATGAGAACGGTTTTCATTACACTCTGTAATGCATATGTGAGAGACAGAGGTGAAAATATTACATCAGGTAAAGTTGAAAAAGACCATATATGGTGTAAATCAGAAGATGGTTGGTTAATTAAAACAAGTTTTAGAGAAATATAAAATAAAGAATAGATATGAAAAGATTTAAGTATTTTTCAGCAGAGGATGCAAGGCGCCTCGTTGCTGGTGAGGTAAGTGAGGTAGTTGTTTCAGATGATACTACCGTAGTATATAACTGTAATCAGTTCTTCTGTGTTGAGAACGGTAGAGAATATAACTGTGATGTTCCTCATAGTTATATCACAGATGGTGATTATGATACTATCGCAAAGGATATCAGAACTAACAGCATCTATCCTTGTATTAAATTTGATACAAATATCGTATCAATATTAACAATTGATAATTCAACAATAACATCAATCAGAAAGGGTGAGTATAAGAAAGAGTATATACATTGCAACCCTTCTGGACGCGGTGAATATTTTTATACTATCAAATGTGGTGAATTGTTCTGTGATGAGGATACTCGTGTATGTGTTGCAAGGATATATAAGACCAATGATGAGTATGAACTTGGCGGTAATATAATGGAGACGATTACAGAAATATTCCATATGTTGTATCCTATTGATACAAACAGGGATGAGTATATAGAATTAGAAGAATATATAGGTCGTGCTTGGCACCAAAATAATTTCAACTTTGAAGTGGTTGATATTGAAGGCAACACTTGGTATAGTTGCAATAAGGATAAAGATGGTAATATATTACCTATTATGGATTGGCATATCGGTAATTCTGACAGAAAATTGAAGAAATCTATCAGAGATGAGGTAAGTGGTTATTATGGACTGATTGAAACAGGTCATATTCTCAATAGTATGTTGATTGACCTTACGATGGATATCGGGGAGTAATTAATGTGGAGATTTAATCCACAGCAGGATAGCGGGGAGTGATATCGCCGTTATTCGCAAAGCCAAAAACCAAATTTTCATATTTGCTGTCAGTCCGTTGAGAAATGTGCTGGCAGTTTTTTGCAAATAATAATTATTATTTGGTGTTCAATAACTTATCCGTATTCAAAATACCAAGAAAAACTTGTTTGTATCACTCGTGTTTTTTCTCTACATTAGTCCCCTGAACCATTAAAATCACTACATTATGATTAAGATTACATATCAGGAAGGCAATATGAGTATCAGTTATGACCTTCAAGGCGAACCCTCTAAAAAGGAAATTGTTGAAGCCGCTATCTTCGTGCTGGAAAGAGCACTGGGAGAAGAAAGCGTGGAGAAGCATTTGAAAGAGTATGTGGAATGAATGAAGAAAGCCACCCTGTCAGGGGTGGCTCAATTATCAAGTTTCTAATTCGCTATCTGTTTAGCAGTATTTCGTTGGATACACTTCCGAAAGAATGGATACCTGGCACAAACGATATTTTATAATTTACCAAAAATGCCTTGTAGTCCGCCATAGAAGCATCCATATACTCAATATCTCTTTGTAGTTTTTTGATATACTTCAAGCAGCCAGAACAGATTTTCAATCTTGCTTGTGTCTCCTCTTTTGAATATACTCTAAAAATAGCGTATTGGGTATCGCTCTTCTGGGTAATAAATTTAATCTCCCTCTTACTCACAATAACTGCTTGGTCAAATTCGTGCTCCGTTGTTTTTACATCTACCCATTGCTCATTTCCGCCAGCATACTTAATATAAAAGTCATATGGGTTTCCGACCTCGCCACTCTTATTCGCCCATTCATAATCGGATACAAAGCCTTTATGTTTTTCCTTCGCAAGATACTCGTTTATAATCTCTTCACCGCTTCTTCCAAGTTCTTGAATATAACTCCTTGCCTTTTTTACATCGCTATCTTTGAATTTAGGATTGTCCGTTTCCATCTCAACGGACATTTCAAGTTCTTTTTGAAGGTCCAGAGAAACACTTTGTAGTTTTTCCTTGGCGTATTGAAGAATTTCAGCAAACCCTAAATCTCCATAATCAAGAGTTATCATATTCCTACTTCTACCGCCATCGCCTAATATAGAGAAGTCAAAAAACTTGCTCAAAATTAGGTAATCGGTAGAACCTTTGCATATTAGCCAGAATACAGGAGTTTCCGTATCAAGACCGAACCAAATGAGGTAGAAAGGATTATCTGGTTTCTCTTTGGCAAATTCACGAATTGAATTTACGATATTGTCGTCCTTGCCGCCCGTCTTGATATTAGGTGCATCTTGCCGTCCATCTTTACGAAGAATTTTACCAACCTCACACTGCATAAAGTCGCACATACTGTTGTAGATAAGCATAGCAGTGTATTCGGTCTTGTTGTCTTTCATAAAGGTCAGACTATTGTTTGACAAGCCGATATGAGTTTGATGCGACTTCGGACTTCTTTTCAAGTCAGCGTCGGTAAGTCTCTTTATAGAAATCTTACTTTCTTCGTGAATTTGGAACAACATATCTATTTGATAATTTTACTCTTTATCAAGTAATAAACAACCGCGTATATCGTATTCACACTCACTGCATTCCCCGCCTGCTTATATAAAGCACCATCAGATACTTTACTTGAACTTGCTTTAATGGCAAACTCCGCAGGAAATCCTTGAAGCATAAATGCCTCCTCTGGGGTGAGTTTCCTTATTTTCAGTTTTGCAAGTTCCTCTTTCGTCATTGTCTCAACTGGATTTACTTCTCCATTTGTGTCAATGAAGTCTTGGCTATAATAATTATCCTGACATGCTCTGTGCATCTTATGCATAGAGGCTGTCAGTGGTCTTGCTATACTCTGGTTTATGTCCGATTTTGACTTAAAACCAGCAGAACCATCGCTCAATATCGTCGGTTTAATCTTCTCGGAAAGATAATATTTGCTCTCTACTTCCTTTGCAAGTAATTCAACTACGCTTTTATAATGTAGTAATGAGGTCTTTTCAACATGTTCATCAAAACACTTCTTAACGGCTTCTGGTGTGAATTCAAAACCTTTTGGTAGTTTCTCTCTTGTCGCAAAAATCAATACCCTGTTTCTTTTTTGAGGGAGATGGTAGTCAGCAGTATTAAAGATGTTTGCGATGACATTATATCCCTCGTATTCCAGTTCTTCCTTGATGCGTGCGAAAGTGTTTCCTTTATCGTGAGCGAAGAGGTTCTTTACATTCTCCAATAGAACATAGCGAGGTCGTTTTATTCTCACAATATCCATTATGCGGAAGAACATTTGACCCCTATCTTCATTAAAGCCCGCCTGTTTTCCCATCATACTGAATGTCTGGCAAGGAAATCCACCAGTAAGGAGTTCAAAATCTGGGAGGCTCTCAATATTCTCAACCTTTGATGTGAATTCTACAATATCTCCCATCGCAACCTCATCGGGAGTGGGATTAAAGTTTGAACAATAAGTTTTGACAGCGTTAGTATCTATTTCGGAATATCCAACACTTGTGAAGTGCATAATCCCATCTTGACTTATAAGGTCAAGTGCTCGTCTAAATCCACCTATTCCCGCAAATAATTCTAAATGCTTCATTACTTCAAAAACTCCAATATACTTCTACCGATAGCCTCTGCCAATTTCACAGGAACGGCATTCCCAACCTGTGCATACCACTGATTTTGAGCACCACTAATCACATAATCATCAGGGAATGTCTGTATTCTCGCCGCTTCTCTTGGGCTTAATCCTCTTGCCTCCCAAGGATGTATATACATATTACAATCAAACTTCATATGTGAAGTGATAGTTTTGCATATTTGTGTTTCGTCAAGTTTGAAATACTTATCCTTAAATATGTCGTTTCGTTTTGAATATGGCATAATATCCGCTATTGAAGGATGTAATGAGTTTGCCCCCTGCGGTAGCCTACGATAGATTTCAATATCTCTCTCGTTGTTGTATCTATTCTTGTGATTATATAACTTGGATATTCTCCTTCCGCCGTTTATAAAGCGATAGAAATCATTCTCAACATACTCAAAATCTCGCTCCGTCAAACCTGTTGCGAGTTCTTCCAAGTCTCCTTGATTTTTCTGTTTTCTGGCTTCAAGGTGAGGAAGTCCTTCAAGAGCATCTTTTAGCACAAAAGGCTCTCGCTTCTTTTTTTCTATGCTATCAAATATATCCTTCGGTTCAACACCCATACGGTTGCCGATAAGAATAAGTCTTTCTCTATTTTGAGGAACGCCAAAATCTTGTGCTTTCAATAGTCTAAAATCACACTTATACTCTTCTCCAAGATATTCCTTAAAGTTCTCCTTTATCTCATCTATCTTATTCGCCATACCCTTCACATTCTCCATGACGAAGAATTTAGGGCGAACTACGCTCAAAAATTGTAGGTATGCTTTGTATAGATTATTTCTTGGGTCGTCAATGACCCTTTGTCTGTTTGCCATGGAAAATCCTTGACAGGGCGGTCCTCCACAAACTATATCCACTCCACCTGAAAGATTTTCCCAGATATGCTGATACTCTTGAATATTTGCATTCAGTTCGTTAATATCACCTATGAAGTAATGTCCATTAGGGATATTCCTGTTATACAAATATGTTGAAGCAAAGACAGGCATAATCTCATTGAAAAAGATGGAGGTGAAGCCTGCTTGCTCCATTCCTAAACTCAATCCACCACATCCAGCAAAAAGGTCTATTAGGGTATATGTCTTATTTGGGGTCATAATCTTGCTACAAAATCTTACAAATGTATATAAAAAAAAAGGATATGAGGAACTCATATCCCTCATATCTGTATTTATGTTCTTATTCCTTGATAGCCCTATCTCAATATCTTCTCATATATCCCCAACCCGACGAAATAATAATTATTATTCTGATAATCAAAAACTTACGCCATTAAGTTTATTTTCAATTACATCCCCAATACCATTTACTTGGTTGCTGTCAATAGCAGTAAGAATTTATTCCAATCATCTGGCAACTTATATTCCATCGTGCCATCTCGCAGTTCCATCAACAACCTGCCCATAAGGTTAGGACCTTCATAATTCTCTCCCTTTGTCTTTACACCCCAAGCATTTGCTCTTGATGTGTCTTTATCATTTTTTGCATCCTGTAATTCAACGATATGATACCCTTTGGTTCTTTCTAGTTCCGTTCTGAATTCAGGACATTGTTCATACTTCTGCTGCAAGCAAAACTTCATCACATCCACAAGAACTTGTTCCCAGTCTTCTCTTCTATGACCACCAAGATTTTGGTAGTGCTTGGCAGTCATCTTTGCATTGTTAGACTGATACACTGCTATGATAGACTTTGGCGTGGCAAACTTCAATGTTTGGAACAGATGTTCTGAACTTTTGAATGGGATACCCTCAACCTCTAATGGACAAGATGCCATATTAGACAATATCCAATGTTCGTCGGTCTTTTTGTGAAAGAATACTGATTGTGCAATTGGATATACTTGGTCTCCCCAATATTGTGAGTAATACTTTTGTATGCCTTCTGCTACGCTGGTAGAACTCTTTCGTTTCATTTTACTAATTGATTAGAACCATTTACATATTTCCCTTTCTCATCAAGTTCTACTATTTCTATCTTCTTGATTTTGATGATGTTGTCATCCAATATGGCAACATTGATTTGACCATTATCTGGACAGGCTTGTGATTGTGCCCATACCAAATAAAGGACACCTATTTCATATAAGAACTTTGACACCTTAATCTCGCCTTCTGTGCTCAATGAACCTATCATCTTTTTGACTGTTCCTTTGTTGCCAAGAAGGAGATTACCGATATATTTCCTGAAATATTTACCAGAACTCTTCGCCTCATCTGGTATCTGCCCAATTTGTGCTTCTGCCTTTTCAATGATGGCTTTGTGAGGAGGCTTGGCTGATACTATGTGGTTGCTGTCAGTTAGGTCTGGTATATCAAGGGTATATACATACTTTGTGTGACCGTTACATTTGCCAGCATATAGTGCTGCCGTTGCATAAACAGTGCTGGCATAGTGTCCTACGCCAAATTTTGATTTTCCCTCTCCCTCTCCGAGGTGGGTAAGGTCAAAGTGGTCAAACTTTGAGGTTGTTCCGTGATAGACTATCATAACGCAAAGTTAGCAAAAAAAATAATAACATCTAATTTAATCACTAATCCGTGCAATTTCTATCTGGCGAAATGCACGGGGTCAGAAAAATGGGATGCATCAGCCCGAATAAACTGCGGTGAGAACTGCGGTGAAAAGCGGTGAAAATCCACTCATTCAGCACCTGTAAAAATGGGGTAAAAACCCATTGGAACCCCCTCAAATGGGGATTTTTTGGAGGTCAGTAAAAAACTCGGTGCAATTTCCGTGCAATTTTCAGGACACAAAAAGAGCCGTAAGTGTTTGTTTTTCAACGACTTGCGGCTTTCTTTCTGCGGTGAGAGGGGGATTCGAACCCCCGGAACCCTTACGAGTTCGGCAGTTTAGCAAACTGCTGGTTTCAGCCACTCACCCATCTCACCGGGTTGGGAGTGCAAAGGTAGTAATTTTTTATTGAACAACAACTTTTTCTGGGATAAATTGGTTACTGTCGGGATTTTTGTGTGAAATGGACTTGATTGGTGGACCCGGATTATGACGCTTGAAGGTGTAGGTCTGCCGGTCCTGATCACTTGGAGCGGTCAGGGAATCATAATCTATCACCACTCCCCTCATCAGGAAATCCATCTCGATTTTCTGGACCTCAGACACCACCTTTGAAAGAGAATCCTGCATAGAAGGAAGTCTGGCCTCCAGTTCCAATATCCGGTTCGTAAGTTCCTGACGCTGTTCCACTTCGTCACTCATTGCATAAGTCTCCCTCATCTGTTCCAAATGTGTAACCGCACTGTCCAGACGAGCCCGCAGCACTCTCACCTCCTCCATCTTGCGCATATATTCCTGAGTCTGAGCGTTTTCCGGTATTGCAGACGACAACTCGGAATCTTCCTGCGGGGAATCCGGATTCAGGTCCATAATAACCTTCAACCTCGTGGCATCAGTCACTTTTTCCTGAGCAGGAACAAACTCATACTCAAGCACATAAACATAGACACTATCCCTGGGGCAATCCCTGTCGGAGGCAAAGACCGTATAACGCCCGTCATCCGTAT
>JALFGP010000025.1 GCA_022777205.1 Rikenellaceae bacterium | reverse complement strand
AGGGAGAACGGAGCGGTCAGCCTGTCGGTCCAGAGTTTCGTCAGGTAGTGATAATTGCCCGAATCGTCGAGATGCATTCCCTCGGGAGCATAGTCAGCCATCCTATGGGAGATTTCCTTTTGAGCTTCCTCCGAGCAGATGAACTCTTTCCCGCAGATATCCTGACAGTCGACAAGGTCGAAGTCCTGTCCTTCCATCAGCGGCTCAAGATCATAAGCCCCGCTCATATTCATTACTACCGGACGTCTCATAATTTCAAAAAAAAGTACACCATCGGCATTACTGACGAAACTGTTAAGGGACTGCCAATCACTTCCGCTGCATAGACTACATCATTGACCATGCATTCGATAGACCAACGGAGCCCAGACGAATGGTGCAAGTATCTGTTTCATACTCCTAGCACCCTGTCTATCTCATCCAGTATCCCATAGTCCGCTGGCAGCCACTTCACGCTGCGCAGATGCTCCCGGTCGAGCCAGGTGGCAGCTTCGTGTTCGTTCAGGTGCAGTGCCTCACAGGTGAGATTGCACCAGAAGCAGTGCATAGTGAGATGGAAAGTAGGGTAGTCCCACTCGACTGTCTGCAGCAGTTCTCCGACCTCGATTGTAGCGTCCAATTCCTCGCGGATTTCGCGCACAAGAGCCTGCTGTGGACTTTCTCCGGGTTCAATTTTTCCTCCCGGGAACTCCCACCAGTCTTTGAATTCTCCATATCCGCGTTGTGTTGCAAAAATCTCATTGCCTCGTCTGATGATGGCTGCTACTACCTCTATATGTTTCATAATGATTGTTCTGTAATGTATTCGTAAAGATTGTGTTCTACCGGAGTGTGTAAATTGTAACCGATTTCTACGGCTGAAATGTTTTCTGTGCCAGGCATTATGAATTCTTTTGCAAAACCATTGTGCTCAATGGTTCCCAAAAAATAGAATTCTTTTGAAACCTTATCATCTTTATTCTTTCTGACAAAAAGGGGCATCACAATATTCCTGGCTTTGCTGTTGATGGCATTTACAACATCATCGGAATCAAGACTTCGCCGACTTTTTGAAACAGCTATCAATGTCGTAGGATTCAAGAAATGGTCTTCATACCTGGTGCTGGCACTTACTTCATCTCCTTTTTCATAATTGATGAAAATCGGGTATGTTTTGGAATAGGTGTCATATTTATAACCTCCAACGTTCAGTGACACTTCTTCAGCTTTCCAATTCAATAGCCAGAACACCTCGCTGTAAGTGTATTTTTTGTTCAAGTTAAACAAAGTCCCGGGGTAATTGTTTGAATAATCTTTTTCATATCTGAAAATTCCGAAATGAATCAATTCATTTACAGCCTCCCTGAAGGATGCAGAGGTCAATGCTTTTTCAAACTGTCTTGAAAGAACAGGTGTACCATTCATTAAATCAATCAGCTGCAGTCGGAATGTTTCACCCCGGAAAAATTTACCTTGCAGGACATTGAAAACACTCTGCCTGGTAAGGTCAGATAATTGAAGTTGATATCTATCCCGGAGGGTATCTTCCCATAAATCAACCAGTCCTGGAGAATTTATCAAGATATTGAGCAACGACAACTCGTGAATCCTCATACCAGAAGCGAATTTTCTGGATATAAACTCCAGAATATTAAGTTGGTAACTCGTGAATGAGGTCTTATAGTCATCATCACTGTCTATGAGAAAGGCTTGATAAGAACCCCAAGTCTCAATTAATCGCAGAGGGTCAAGTTCACCCATGTCATCAAACTCTTTCAAACAAGGGATTCGGCCAATCTTGTATTTGAAATCCTGATATTCTTTCCTAAGCAGACGCCTGTTATTGAGTTTTGCACAATCGATTGACTTGTAAATCCTATCTCTTGAGATTTCATCAAAAAATATAGTGGAAGCGCCTTTGATTATATTGTTTCCTTCCATCAGGCTTCTGCGGATATTGTCTTTGTTGCCGCTCCTGTCCCCGGAAAGAGCAATTGGAATCATGTAGTTGTTCTGGTAGTTGCCGATAAAATCGATTACTATGACAAATTCCTTCCCTTCAGCCTTTCGGAGTCCGCGTCCGAGCTGCTGGACAAATACTATTGGAGACTGGGTGGGACGCAGCATTATAACCTGATTGATTTCTGGAATATCAACTCCTTCATTGAAGATATCTACAGTAAAGATATAATCAAGTCTATCCTTGATGTTGTCATTGACCAATCTCTCTATAGCGTTTTCTCTTTCCTCCTGAGAATTGTCTCCGCTAAGCATTATGGTGTTGTACTTTCCGGTGAGATTGAATTTCCGGCTCAATTCAGAAGCTTCCCGTTTTGTGCTACAGAACACCAGTCCCTTGACCCGATCCCCACTAAAACCATAATATTCAGCTTGATTGATTATATATTCAACTCGCCTATCTGCTGTCAATTGCCTGAAAAGTGACAAATCGTCTGCTTCCCCGTCTATTTCGAGGTCTGTGATTCCGAAATAATGGAAGGGGCATAGCAGCTCATTTTCCAAGGCCTGCTGAAGTCTGATTTCGCAAGCAATATTATGGTCAAACAGGCTGAATACATCGAAATCGTCGGTTCTCTCGGGAGATGCAGACATTCCCAACAGCAAGTCTGGCTTGAAATAGTTAATAATCTTCTGATAACTCGAGGCTCCGCTCCTATGGCACTCATCAAGGACAATCACTGAATATTCCTTCGGGCTGAACTGCTCCATAATCTCAGGTTTGGCCATCATATTCATAGTTGAAAACAGGAATTTTCCAGTCTTGGCCTTCTGGATGTCATTATGTGTGCCACTTAGGAGTGACATGGGAATATCGCTCCCAAACACTCTTTTGTAACTTTTGAGAGCTTGCTTGTTAATTTGTTCTCTATGAGATAGGAAGAGTGCTTTATTGTTTGATAGTGCATTATCAGAAAACAATTTCCTCAATGCAAAAGCGGAAGCAAACGTTTTTCCCGTACCCGTTGCGGAAATCAGCAATGCTCTTTTTCCTCCTTTCTGAATAATCTCTTCAATATTCAGGATGAACTCCTGCTGCATAGTATTGGGCTGAAGTACCTGCGCATAGCTTAAATCCAAACTTTTTGTGAGTTTGTTTATTTCTTCGCGTTCATTCCGGGTGTTACGGTATAGGTTTTCGTACTCGTTACGATAGTCTGTGTAACAAACTGATGAGTTCCATAAGTCATTGAATTCTTCTTCAATGTCATAAGCAAATTGCCCTTCAGCAGAAGAAACAAACCTTGTGTTCCATTCGTGGTTTCTGGACATTGCAGCCTGGGTGAGATTAGAACTGCCCACAATAATGCGTAAATCACCATTATTATGGAACATATACCCTTTGGTATGGAACCCTATATCATTTTCTCCTGTCTTAAATACTCTTACCTCAAGGTTGCTCATACTGCTAAGTTTATCAAGTGCCTTGGGCTCACTGAACATAAGATAGTCAGTCGTGAGTATCCTTCCTTTAGCACCTCTCTTCTCCACATTCTTTAGTGTCCCAAGAAGAGGGGCTATGCCAGACATAGTGATGAAAGCAACTGAAATGAATAAATCATCACAACCTTTCAATTCCTTTTCTATGGCTGTGAGCACTTTCTGTCCGCCACGATTAGTCAATAGTTGGGGAGAATAAATAGGGTCGGCTACAGTATGCGAGTCTATGAATGCTTTCCTGTAACCGTCAACCAATTTGCCAGTAGATAAAGATTGTGACATATTTTTATGATTTCACACCATTCTTGCTTATCACTGCAAAGTTACTATTCTCCCTGGATAAATGATAATAATTCAAATAAGTAATCTTCAAAAACTAACATTTTACCCTCACCAAAAGCTGAACCATTCAAACCTTGTTGTTTGCGTAGTCCAACTGATTTCTTTTTCCGTCTATTTTGGCCTGATTAAGTCAAGGGCATTCTGGATGAGCTTCTTTATGCCTGCATCGACATTGTAGTGGTCACACCATTGTCCGAACTTTGCGACAGCATTTATGACCGTCTCTATTTTTTCTTTCGGGTTTTCGACAAAATCTTCCGCGAAATCCATGAAGTCTGCTATTGTCACGGCGGATTTTTTCCCCATGATACCGAGGGAATGGATGTGGGCCGAACGGTCTTCCCAAATGTTTGCCGTGAACATCACGTCATAAGCTGGAGACAGTCTCCACCTTCCGTTTTTGTCCATGATGAAAGAGAAGTTCTTGCTGTGGTCATCTGACACACCGACAACATAGTTGAATACCATTCGGATGAATATCTGGTCACGATCCTCCTGCGGCAGGCCAAGGGTGTTTGAAAGCCATGCCAGTTTCAAATAGTCATCTGCTCCAGGCATTATGGCGGCCAGGGTCTGGGTAAAGACTTTCTCAGAACCAATCCGGTCGAATCGTTCGGTGATGAAATGATTGATACCATCCACTTCCTTCAAGAAACATGGCATCATGGATATGCCGGATTCCTTGGCCATCTCATGCCATATCATTTCTATCTCGGAGGTCGGAGTCTCGGGGTCTTCCTTGAACTTGATGATGTAGTGCGTGAAGTCTTCCGGAAGATCCACCTGCCCGGAACGGAACTCGCCTGTCTTTGGATTGTATGCAACAACAGCTTTCGGACGTTTGCCACCGGCTGATGTTCCGAGATAGATGAGTTTCTTCATCGTAATGCTCTCTATTCCTGAAAGCACAGCTTTGGATCTATCCTTATAGACTTCAGCAGCAAGGGAGGCAAGAGAAGATATGTTCAATGATTCCGTATCGTTCCCTTCGGGATAGTTTGGAACAAACTCCAGAGCACCCATTGCGCGTTTTCCGATGTATGAAAGTTTCAGAAGGGGAGTCGAATCCATAAGACTGACATTGTTGTCCGTCATCCACCGGTCAAAGAGTGAAGAACCCCACTTATCCGGCAAGGAGTCCGCTATGAATTCCGGTAGTCCCTGATACAGGTCTCCGGCTTTTCCGAAGAATGCAGCCGATATCCCCGTTCCCTTTCTGTGAGTTGACGGACAGATGTCGTATGGACATTTTAGATAGTCTTCCGTGAACTGGAATACTGACAGCTGTTTGTCGGCATCCCAAGAGAGCCTGCCTATGCAAGTTCCCCATAGCATGACATTTACAGTAAGAGGATTGCGTGTCATAATGAAGCAGAGGTTTTATACGATGAACGGCAATTCTTGCGTATCTTACCTGTCTTCTGGTCAATGAGGAAAGGAGAATCAGGAACATCCGGGATAAGTTCAGCCATTCCCTCAAGCTTGCCACAGGCGCGAAGAATCTTTATTAAGGTGCAGATATTAAGGTCTGTGACGGATCCAGTTTCTATTCTCTTGATGGATGCAATGGAGACACCGCTTTTCTGGGCAAGCTCTGTCTGCGAAATGCAGCAACTGCGTCTCAGCTTCCTGATCTTCTCGCATAGTTCAAGGATTATGGCTTCCTCTGAGAAATCGTAAATGGTGTATCTATCGAATATAGTCTTCATTTTAGTATCATTTGTGATACAAATATAAACATTATCCCGAAAATTCACACATTATTCAGGCAAAATATCAAAATGAGGAGGCGCAATGCACCATTCCTCTTTTCATCTGTGGCAGCAACGCCTTCAGGATAAT
Source organism: Rikenellaceae bacterium (assembly GCA_022777205.1). GTDB lineage: Bacteria > Bacteroidota > Bacteroidia > Bacteroidales > UBA932 > Cryptobacteroides. The sequence continues at coordinate 385 of JALFGP010000025.1, read as the reverse complement.
AGGACTCGTCTGACTGGGTCTGCGCATCGCAGATGAGGTTGGTCGTTCCGTCAGCAAGATGCAGATAGAGAAGCGCTTTGTTTTGAAAATTGATTATATTTGTGAGTTAGACTACTCAACCGGGAAATTGTAAAAAATATCGGCGGTGTTGCTTGTGAATCTGGCTTTGAGTGAGTAAATATTCATTGTTATGGGAAAAAAAGTTTATTTCGCCGGCTCCATTCGTGGCGGCAGACAGGATGCGGAACTGTACAATCGCATTATCAAATACATCCAGCGCAGCCACACCGTTCTCACTGAACACGTCGGCGACTTGTCGAAAAGTAAGACCGAGGGGTTGGAAGATAGCGATGTGGCCATCTATGAACAAGATACTGCCTGGTTG
>JALFGP010000081.1 GCA_022777205.1 Rikenellaceae bacterium | reverse complement strand
GTATATGGTCAAAGGCGGGATTTGATGATACTACATCCGATTGGACAAATAGAGGGATATCTTTCAGCATCTCATCACCTTCCGCAACTTGGTATCCTGCTTCGGGTTATCGCTACGGCATCGACGGCAGTCTGTACGATGTCGGGGGCAACGGCTACTGTTGGTCTGCTTCTCCTCGCAATAACGTCGCGTTCTACCTGTACTTCTACGACGATGGCCGCGTCTATCCGTCGGTCTACGACGGTCGCGCGAGCGGCTGCTCAGTCCGCTGTATCCAAGAATAACTCTTAATCAGTGTGTTCTGGCAATCCCTGCGTAGCGGGATTGTCAGAACATGCGTTTTGCGGGCTTCTTCTCGCGCTCGGCGCGAGAGAGTCGGCGCGAAGCGCCCCGAAATTATGGTAAGCGTCTTCGCGGTTACGTATAGCGGATGTGCTTAACAGAACAAAAGAATAGCAGGGCACACACCCTGCTTTCTTTATGCCACTTATACGTCAAGTCGTAGACGCTTACACCCATTTGATTGTGCAGTCACGCCGCCACCAGGTGAGTTGCCTCCGCGCGTAATGCCTTGTATTTCTCTGAATCAGTTCCACCGCCCGTTCCAGTGAGGTGACAGGCCCGTCACCCGGGGATGTGGGTCCCCACCCCTCGGTGCTAACCTTCCCGTCCAGATAGTCGAACCAGGCAAAGATTTCTTTATACCCCACAGTCTGCAGCGCAGGCCTTTCCCTATATTGCACGAGCCCCCGGACTTCCTCCACCAGCCCGGCCTCAAACATCTTCAGCACACGGTTGTCAATTCTCCTGTAAAGTTCCTCCCTGGGCCTCTCTATCCCGATTTTCTCAATGACGAAATCCCTCTTGCGCAAAGGAGCAGTCTTGAACGAAGAAAACTTGCGCCCGGTCATAAGGCAGACCTCCAGAGCCCGCACCACTCTCTGTCCGTTCGAAAGGTCGATTTCCTCGCAGGTCTCCGGGTCCAGTCTCCGCAATTCCTCCGCCAAAGTAGCCACTCCTTCTGCTTTCCATCTGGCCGTAAGTTCAGTCCTGAGAGCCTGGTCGGCGGGAGGAAAATCATCCAGTCCTTTGCAGAAAGCATCAATGTAGAAGCCGGATCCTCCGCACATCACCAGAGTCCTGTCTCCTTCGGTAAACAGTTCCTGTACCAGCGCATTGGCTTCCAGCTCGTATTTTCCAGCAGTATAATCTTCCGTAACCGAGCGGTCCTGAATGAAATAATGCTTCACAGCCTGAAGTTGCGAAGCATCCGGGACAGCCGTCCCAATGGTCATTTCTTTGAAAATCTGGCGGGAGTCGCAGGATATGACCGGGCTCCCGTATTCCTTTGCCTTCTCGATGGCAAGGTCGGTCTTACCTGAAGCGGTGGGCCCCAATATGATGAGAACTCGTTTCAAAGCCGATAGGAAGATTACTCGTTGCCTTCATTCTCATCGTAAATTTCCTCTTCCTTGTCGTCCTCATCCTCGTCGAAGTCGTCATCGTCATCGAAATCGTCGTCATCGTCGTCCCAATTCCCCTCTTCCTTGCGTATGATGTTCCTCTTCTTGTCTTCAGGGAGGTCCTCATAAGCCACATATCCGTTCTCGAATTCAATAGGGTTCGGGCCCTTGATGCCGGTAAGCACAGGGTATGTCAATCCCGGTTTTGCCGCAACTTCCTCCACGAAATCCACAAGGACACTTTTCTTGTTGGTGGTATCGTAAAAATATACGAAACTGTCTTCTTCTCGGGAATGGCAGGCACCGACTGTGACATTGTCAATGGTGCCTTTCCCCAAGTCCTGTATGCTGTAGCGGGCGATTGCGCTGCCGTCCGGTCTCACTGATTTGAATAGTACAATCTGGTCCATAGGGAAGTCCATATCGGAATGCATCCTCTTATGGAAAGAATACAGCGAATTGCTGTCTTTAAGTTCATAGATTCGTTCGAAGCCCTTGAGCCCGGGCAGGGATACTCTGTATTTCAATATTTTAGCCATAGAATATAAAAATAAATGACCTGTGACAGGTCTCAAAGCGGACGCAAAGTTACAAAATGATACGAAATCCTCAACAATAAACTTTGCCAATTCCTGCGATTATATGTAATTTTGGCAAAGTCCAGCAAAAGGTATGGAAAAAGACACATTTCTTTCAATAGCATCCCCATCGGAAGGCCTGTTCCGCGACAACGGAAGCCGCTTCCTGGCATTTGCATATCCTGTTGAGACAGAAGAACAAATCAAGAATATAGTACAGGGGTTGAAAAAGGAATACCACGATGCCCGTCACCATTGCTATGCCTACCGTCTCGGCTACAAGGCAGATGTTTTTCGCGCAAATGACGACGGTGAACCCTCCGGTTCGGCAGGCCGGCAAATCCTCGGCCGCATCGACTCCCTGGGACTGAGCGACGTGCTGGTCGTGGTGGTCCGCTATTTCGGCGGCATAAAGCTGGGCATTCCGGGCCTCATACGGGCCTACAAAACTTCCACCGAGGATGCTCTTTCCGCTGCAACCATAGTGGAAAAGACAGCCACAGAAATTTTCCGTCTGGATTTCGATTACCTCCAGATGAACAATGTGATGAAAATACTCAAAGACCTCAAGGCGGAAATTCTGAGTCGCGATTTCGGCACGGGTTGCACAGTGACGGCGCAGGTGAGGCTGTCCCTTGCAGAAGATTTCCTCTCCCGCATCTCAGACCTCGAAAATTGCTCGGTGGAGAGGCCTGCCCCTGCCCAAGACAGCGTGGAGACCGGTGACATTCAAAATTAATTCTTATATTTGTAAGTTATAATCGTTCGTCCTAATACGAATCTATATGAAAAAAGTACATAATTTCAATGCCGGACCCTGCGTCTTGCCCGAGCCGGCGATTAAGGCAGCCATAGCTGCACTCGAAGATTTTTCAGGAACAGGAATGTCTGTCATAGAAGTTTCACACCGTACCAAGGAATGGGAAGCCGTAATGGACGAGTGCCGTCAGTTGTGGAAGGAACTTCTGAATATCCCCGACACACACGAGGTCCTCTTCTTGGGTGGTGGCGCAAGCCTCGGTTTCCTCTACGCAGTGATGAATTTTTTTGACAAGAAGGCGGGATATCTCGAAACCGGCGTGTGGGCGAAAAAAGCCTTCACCGAGGCAAAGAACTATGCCGAATCCATTGGAGCCCAAGCAATTGCAGTGGCATCCTCAGCCGACAAGACCTATTCCTATATTCCTAAGGGATATGAAATCCCGACAGATCTGGACTATTTCCACATTACCACCAACAATACCATCTACGGTACCGAAATCCGTTACGATATGGACTGTCCCGTTCCTTTGATTGCGGATATGTCCTCTGACATAATGTCCCGTCCGGTGGATGTGTCCAAATATGCCCTCATCTATGGAGGAGCCCAGAAAAACGTGGGCCCTGCGGGAGTTACCTTCGCCATAGTGAATAAGGAATTGCTCGGCAAGGTCAGCCACTACATCCCGACTATGCTCGACTACCGGACTCACATCAAGGGCGCTTCTATGTTCAACACCCCGCCCGTCTTCCCGATTTTCGTGATGAAGGAAACCCTCAAATGGCTCAAGGAGCAGGGAGGAGTCGAAGTTATCAACAAGCGTAATCGCGAAAAGGCGGCTCTGCTCTATTCCGAAATTGACCGCAACAGCATTTTTGTGGGCACCGCAGCAGTTGAGGACAGATCCATAATGAACGTCTGCTTCGTGATGGCACCTGGCTATGAAAACCTTCAGGACGACTTCCTTGCATTTGCGAAGGAAAGGGGTATGGTCGGCATCAAGGGCCACAGGTCAGTGGGCGGATTCAGGGCATCCATCTATAACGCCTGCCCGCTGGAGTCTGTTCAGGCCCTCGTGGACACTATGCGCGAATTCGAAACAAAGGCCAATCAAAACGCTTGATTATGAAAGCATTGGTGGCAACTCAGAAGCCTTTTGCAGCAAAGGCTGTGGAAGGTATTAAAGCTATTTTCAAGGCGGCGGGAATTGAAACCGTAATGCTTGAGAAATATGAATCAGAGGCTGAACTCATTGAGGCAGTGGCGGATGTGGATGCTCTCATCGTGCGTTCAGACAAGGTGACCAAGGCAGTGCTCGATGCAGCAAAGAATTTGAAAATCGTTGTAAGGGCCGGAGCCGGTTATGACAATCTGGATTTGGAGGCCTGCACGGAACATAAGGTGGTGGCTATGAACACCCCGGGGCAGAATGCCAATGCCGTTGCGGAACTTGCGATTGCCTTTATGATATATATGTCCCGCAACCGTTTCACTCCGGGCACAGGTTCGGAGATTTCCGGCAAGAGGCTTGGTCTGCAGGCTTTCGGAAATGTGGCAAGGCTCGTGGGCGCAAAGGCCAAGGCATTGGGAATGAAGGTGATGGCTTATGATCCTTTTGTCAAGGCCGAAGATATGGAGGCTGCAGGTGTTGAAGTCGCCCAGTCATTGGAACAGCTCTATGGGGCTTCGGATTTCGTGTCCCTGCATATACCTGCAACCCCTCAGACCGTCGGTTCAGTGGGTGCGTCCCTTGTCGGACTTATGCCCAAGGGCGGATGTCTTGTGAATACCGCGAGACAGGAAGTGATTGACGAAGCATCGCTCCTGGCCCTGCTCAGCGGCGAGAGGGACGACCTCAAATATGTCGCAGATGTTGCTCCTGCCGCCGCCGTTGATTTCGAACAGGCTCTTGGCAAGCGCTATTTCGCAACCCCGAAAAAAATGGGTGCGGAGACCGCGGAGGCTAATGTGAATGCAGGTCTTGCTGCTGCTAATCAAATAGTTGCATACCTCAAGGAAGGTTGTGAACGTTTCAGACTTAACCGATAGATTATGGTAAGAGTAAAACCATTTGCCGCATTGCGTCCTCCAAAGTCCATTGTGGAGGAGGTGGCAGCACGTCCGTATGATGTGCTCAATTCGGAGGAGGCAAAAGCCGAAGCCGGAGAAAAATCCCTTCTGCACATCACCAAGCCCGAAATCGATTTCGACCCCATAATTGACGAACATTCCCAGGCTGCCTACGACAAGGCAGTGGAGAATTTCAAGTCTTGGAGGGAGAAAGGCTGGCTGCGTCAGGACGGTAAGCAGAATTATTATGTCTATGCCCAGACTATGGGCGGCCGCACCCAGTACGGACTTGTGCTTTGCGCCCATATCGACGATTACGCCGACGGCACCATCAAGAAACACGAGCTCACCCGCAAGGACAAGGAGGATGACCGTATGGTTCACGTGAATATACAGTCTGCCAATATAGAGCCTGTGTTCTTTGCCTACAATGAATCCGAGTCCATCGATGCTGTTGTTGCAAAATACATAGCCACTGAACCGGAGTACGATTTCGTGGCGGCGGACGGTTTCGGACATAAGTTCTGGGTGGTGGACGATGAGGCTGACATCCAGGCAATTACAAGGGGATTTTCAGCTGTGGATGCCTTCTATGTCGCTGACGGACACCATCGTACGGCAGCGGCTGCCAGAGTGGGAGCGGAAAGGAGGGCCGGCAATCCACAGCATACCGGGGAGGAAGAATACAACTGGTTTATGGCCGTCGCATTCCCTCAGAACCAACTCCGGATTATGGACTACAACCGTTTGGTCAAGGACCTGAACGGACACAGTCCGGCGCAGCTGACGGAACTTCTTGCGGAAGATTTCGAGATTGAGAAACTGGGCAGCGAGGCGGACAGACAGCAGGCTGCAGGCGGCTTTGCTCCAGTGCAGCTTCACGAGTTCTCTATGTATCTGGAAGGGAAGTGGTATTCCCTCAAGGCCAAGCCCGGGCGTTGCAACGACTCTGACCCAATCGGAGTCCTGGACGTTACTTTGCTTTCCGAAAGAGTACTCGACAGAATCTTGGGTATCAAGGACTTGCGCAGAGATAAACGCATTGATTTCGTGGGTGGAATCCGAGGGCTCGGAGAATTGTCACGCCGGGTGGACAGCGGTGAGATGAAAATCGCCTTTGCCCTCTGTCCGGTTTCAATGAAACAGTTGATTGATATAGCAGACAGCGGCAAAATTATGCCGCCAAAGACGACCTGGTTCGAACCGAAATTGCGCTCGGGCCTCGCCATACACCTATTTTGAAAATGTACGATATAGAATATGTGTTGAAAAAGACTTCTGACACCAGGGCGCTGAGAATCGGCGTCGGGGCAATCAGAACTGCACCTGCAATGTTCAGAAGGCTTTTCCCATCTTCTGCGGCTGTGGTGGTGTCGGACGAAAACACCTGGAAGATTGCCGGAGAGCAACTCTACAATGTTCTCCAGGATGCAGGTATGCCTATGGTCGAACCATATATATTCAAAGACCCGAACCTGTTTGCCGAATGGTCATATATGGAGCAACTTGAGAATTATCTGGCAGGTTCAGATGCGATTCCCATCGCCGTGGGTGCCGGGGTTCTGAACGACCTCACCAAACTGGCTTCATATCATCTTGGACGAAGATATATGATAGTTGCCACCACGGTGTCTATGGATGGATTCGCCTCCAGTGGTGCATCGGTGATGAAGGACGGCAGCAAGCAGACTTTCGATTGCAGGGCCCCTCTCGGCATAGTTCTGGACCCGGCCATAGCCGCCAAGGCTCCGAAATATCTTGCCGTTTCCGGCTATGCTGACCTGATTGCCAAGATACCGGCAGGTGCCGATTGGATAGTGGCAGACGAAATGGGTTGCGAAAAAATCGACGACCTGGCTTTTGACATAGTTCAAGACAATCTGATGGAGGCAATTTCCAAGCCTGAGGATGTCTATGAAGGCAAGGTTGAGGCGATTGAGGAGCTGGCAAACGGTTTGATACTCAGTGGTTTTGCTATGCAGGTGGTGCAGAGTAGCCGCCCGGCTTCAGGCACGGAACACCTCTTCGGTCATTATTGGGAGATGACAGGCCTGCGTTACAGCGGGAAAGAGGAAGTGCCGGGATTCGAAAAGGGCAAGTCCTTCCTTTCGCCCGGCCGTCCGGTACCTCACGGATTTGCAGTGGGCATAGGTTCTCTGGTTTCCATTTCTGCCTTTGAGTATCTGCTCGGTCTGGAGCCGGATTCCATAGATGTGGAGGCTTGCGTGGAAAAATGGCCTTCCAAGGAGGAAATGGCCCGGGAAATCCATAAACTCTTTGCTGATATGCCCGAGTTGCTGGAAAAGGCTTTGGAGGTTGCGGACAGCAAATATGTCGGCAGGGAGGAAATCCGCAGCGAACTTTTGATGGTTAAACAGAACTGGAGGACTATGTGCAATCGCCTTCGTGCCCAACTCATCCCATACCGTCAGGTCTATGACCGTCTCCGCGCAGCCCACGCTCCTTATGAGCCGGAAATGATTGCCGTTTCCCGTGCAGAGCTCAAAAAGGCCTTTGAATCAATGCCATATATGCGGGACCGCATCACTGCTGTGGACCTTCTGCATCGTCTCGGCCTTATGCCCGATGTCACCCGTTTCCTCTTCGGCCCCGGAGGACGCTGGGAGGTCTGAAGTAGGATTATTTAATTTTTTTTTTGTAAATTTGGCGGATGGTATTAAAAATGATTTTTATGAAAAGGAATTTTGCTTTGAGTTTTGCTGCTGTTGCTGCGGCGTCTTTGTTGTCTGTGTCTTGTGACAAGAATCCTAATGCAGTTACGGTTCAGCCGGAATACAGTGTTATTTTTGCGTACGGTGTTGATGAGAAAAATATGAGTACTGAGGATACGCCTGTATTGTTAGAATTGAATGCTTTGGCATCATCGCAGATTCAGGCTGCCGGAAAGGATATATTCCTCAAGGATACCGAATCATCAGAAGGCTACAGATGTACCTATACTTTCAAAGGGGAGGGCAAGGATGAGGCAGAGGCTCTTGCCAAGGCTGATGAAAGTGCACGTGCATTGTTTGAAAGCAGTCGGGACAAGACTGCGGAGGAAGCTATGAAAATCTTAAATGCTCTTTGTGCGGAAAGGACTAAATATGCGGATCAGATAAAGAGTTATAATAAGGAATATAAGTTGATTATCACTCCTGGATTCTCAATTTCCAGAAAGACAAAAAATGTGTTTGAAGATGTTACAATCGGAGATATCGATTTTACTGACGCGAGGTTCGAGGTGCGTGGTGGACAAAATTATTCCCCGGAAATGTAACTCGATTCTGGTTTCGGATTCTCGAAGTTCAGGTGATTACAGGTGATCCACCTCCGGGGAGAGGAGGATGCCGAAACGGGAACGGACGGAGTCGATTATCATAGATTCCAGTTCAAGAATATCTGAAGGAAGAGCGTGGCCGCTGTGGTTTATCAGTACCAGCGGCTGCTTTTCATATACGGCAGCACCGCCGTGGACGTGGCCCTTCCAGCCGCATTGCTCTATGAGCCAGGCAGCCGGGATTTTCACCTGATTTTCTCCGGCAGGGTAGTGTGGGACGATGGCCTCTGCACCCGATTCCTCCTGTATGGCCTTCAATATTGAGTCATAGACGGACTGCTCCACTACGGGATTCTTGAAGAAACTTCCCGCGCTGCCGGTTTCGGACGGCTCCGGAAGTTTGCCCTTGCGGATTTGAGTCACTACCTCTCTTACCAGTGACGGGGTGAGTCCTTCCGGCAGTCCCGAACCGCTATGGCTCCCTCCGCAGGCAGTCTCCACCGCCGAGCGCAAATGCCCATAATCCAGCCGTGGGCGAACCTCGGTGCTGAGTCTGAATGTCACAGCAGTAACTATGTAACGTCCCTTGATGCCCTGATGCTTGAATATGGAATCCCTGTAACCGTATCCGCACTCATCCGCCGGGAATTCCACAAACACCCGTTCCAGAATGTCATAACAGCGTACAGAGGATATTACGTCCTTGACCTCCACTCCGTATGCCCCGATGTTCTGCACGGCCGAGGCTCCGACTTCTCCGGGTATATGAGAAAGGTTCTCCAACCCCCAAAGGCCCTGGGCAGCAGTCCACCCGCAAAGGTCATCGAACACAACTCCCGCTCCGGCCCTCACCTCCACAACACCGTCTGCATCGCGATTCATTTCTATGGACTTTATTCCAGAATGCAATATGGTGCCGTGAAAATCCCCGGTAAAAAGAAGATTGCTGCCGCAGCCGATGTGAAAATGGGGTTTTGGCAGAGCATCGAAATCAATCTCCGCCAAAACCTCTTCCGAGTCATATTCTACAAAGTAGTCCGCCTTGACCTTCATCCTGAAGGTATTGGGAATCTCTACCCCTTTCTGTATCATAGTTTTATCCAATCTGTGCCCCGTTATTCAAAGTCTCGGCCGGAGTCACAAACCTCATTTTGCCGTCTCCCTGACGGGCCATAAGTATCATTCCTTTGGACTCTATGCCGCGGATTTTGCGTGGGGCAAGGTTGGCAAGTATGCAAATCTGTTTGCCCACCATCTCTTCCGGGCTGTAGTATTCGGCAATACCTGAGACAATGACTCTGGTGTCGATGCCGGTGTCAATAGTCAGTTTGAGCAGTTTGTCGGTCTTCGGCACCCTTTCTGCCTCAAGCACGGTCGCAGTACGTATGTCCATCTTCTCGAAATCCTCGAAACTGCATTCAGCCTTCTGTGGTTCCACCTTTGCCGCTGCTTCGGCCGCCGCAGCCGCAGCCTCTGCTTCTTCACGTGCCTTGCGTATGGCCTCCAGACGCTCAATCTGTGGCGCAATCATTTCATCCTCAATCTTTTCGAACAGAAGTTGAGCTTGGCCAATCTCGTGGCCGGCAGGCAAGATGCGGGCAGAGAACAGGTCATTCCAGGATAGGCTCAGGCCTTCGAAACTTTCAGGTGCATCAACAGATCCGATTGTGTGCAGGGCGGCACATTCTCCGCTCTTGAATATGTTCACGCCGCAGGTGCCTTCCTCTCCGGCCCTATGGTCGGTGCCTGCAATCACTCCCACGTTCAGCATCCTGCGAAGTTTCTCGGCAGAGAAAGGCAGGAACGGCTCGAAAACAATTCCCAATGCAGCGCAAATCTGGAGAGACACGTTCAGGATGGAAGCAGTTCTGTCCAGGTCATTCTTGGCCACTTTCCACGGTTCGGTGTCTGTGAGGTATTTGTTTCCCAGACGTGCAAGGTTCATTGCCGCCTTGAGCGCCTCCCTGAATTTGTAGGAAGAAATGTTCTCCTCGATTTCTGAAACAATCTGCGGAATCTGTGCAAGAGTTTCGGCATCAATGGCCTCCGGTTTCAGATCTGCCGGAACCTGGCCTCCGAAATACTTGTGGGTAAGGACTATTGCCCTGTTTACGAAATTTCCGAAAATGGCCACCAGCTCGCTGTTGTTCCTCGTCTGGAAATCCTTCCAGGAGAAATCGTTGTCCTTGGTCTCGGGAGCATTGGCGCAGAGCACATATCTGAGCACATCCTCCTTGCCCGGCAATTCCTGCAGGTACTCGTTCAACCATACTGCCCAGCCTCGGGAAGTGGAAATCTTGTCCCCCTCAAGGTTGAGGAATTCATTCGCAGGCACATTGTCGGGCAGTATATACCCCCCGTGAGCCTTGAGCATTGAAGGGAAGACTATGCAGTGGAAAACTATATTGTCCTTTCCGATGAAATGCACAAGCTTAGTGTCCTGAGACTTCCACCACTTTTCCCAGGTCTGCGGAAGAAGTTCCTTGGTGTTTGAAATATAGCCGATAGGCGCGTCAAACCAGACATAGAGCACCTTGCCCTCGGCCCCTTCTACAGGCACCGGTACGCCCCAATCCAAGTCGCGGCTCACCGCTCTGGGCTGAAGCCCTCCGTCAATCCAGCTTTTGCACTGCCCGTACACATTGGTCTTCCACTCCTTGTGTCCGTCCAGTATCCACTCTCCCAGCCATTTCTCATATTCATCCAGAGGCAGATACCAGTGTTTGGTGGCCTTTTTCACCAGAGCAGACCCGCTGAGTGCAGACTTCGGATTGATGAGCTCGTCCGGACTGAGGGTGGCACCGCACTTTTCGCACTGGTCTCCATAGGCCCCCTCTGAACCGCAACGTGGGCAGGTGCCTGTGATATAGCGGTCTGCAAGGAAGGTCTTCGCCTGTTCATCGTAATACTGCTCGCTTTCCTTGACTATGAATTTGCCGTCATCGTAGAGTTTGCGGAAAAAGTCGGATGCCATCTTTGCGTGAACGTCGGAAGAGGTCCTGGAATAGATGTCGAAATTGATTCCGAGTCCCGCAAATGATGATTTGATAAGGGCGTGGTAACGGTCCACGATATCCTGCGGAGTCACTCCCTCCTTCTTGGCCTTGATGGTAATCGGCACTCCGTGTTCGTCAGAACCGCAGACAAAGAGCACGTCTTCGCCCTTCATCCTGAGGTATCTCACATAGATGTCGGCCGGTACATATACTCCGGCAAGATGTCCGATGTGGACAGGCCCGTTGGCGTAGGGTAGGGCGCAGGTCACCAGATTTCTCTTGTATTCTTTTGTTTCCATATGATATTGATTTTCAATTATTCGTGTTTTCCAAATTGTCTAAATCTGCTGAATCAGCCTCGACAGGGCTGCTTTCATTTTGCCTTTTTCGGCAATGCTCTGCATAAGTTCCATCTGGGCGTCGGCATCGTCGAGTTTGCCGAGCAGTTCCTTCTGCAGGCCTCTTAGCTCGATTTCCGTGTTCATCAGCTGGAGCTTGAGCAGGGATTTCGGAACATACATCACCAGCATAGTGGATACCGTAGTGAGTGAATGTTCGAAATTTTCCACGGTCAGGTTGTATTTGTCCACGAGAAGGTCTCTTGCAACAGCGTTCAACTCGGGGTCGGAACTGTCCCTCAGACGTGCGAGTATGCTGGCCTGCGGCAGTCCCGAGTCGAACAGACGGGTATATTCGGCGAGCAGATGGGCATAGCGTGAATTATGGAATTTCAGTGAGTTGCCGTCCAGAGTGTCCAGAATGAACTCGGCCACCGAAGGCGCCTCTCCCTCCATATAAAACCGTGAGTCTCTGTCGAATACAAGCTTCTCCTCACCATATTCCAGCAGAAATTTCAGCAGCTCCCTCTCTGCCGATGCCGTCATCGGTTCCTCATCGCCCTTAACCGGTCTTATTGATGCAGTCTGGATGCCCTCTCCTGCACTGGGGCCGATTTCGGATGGTTTTCCGTTTTCATTCCCCAGACCCACAGCTTCAGAATAAATCTGTCCTGTCTGTTCCTCTCTTTCCTTTTCCCGGTCTCTCTGTTTTTTCTCTGCCTCAATCATCGCTTCCCGGCTTTTCCGCACCCGGTCATAGAGAATCTTCTCCTCGATTCCGAATTTCTGCGCACAGGTCTGTATGTACATAGCCCGTATAATCTGGTCCGGTATAAGTGCAATAGTATCAGCAACTTCGTTCACGAGTGAGGCCCTTTTGAGCGGGTCGTTGCCGGCCTCTCCGAGCAGCATATCAGTCATAAAGCCTATGAAGTCCTGTTCGTGAGCGGATATATAGTCCCGGACCTGTTCGAGAGTGTGGGAGCAGGCAAATGAATCCGGGTCTTCCCCGTCCGGCAGCAGCACCACCCTCACGTTCAGTCCTCCCTTGAGCACCAAGCCTATACCCCTTATTGCAGCGTGGATTCCTGCGCTGTCCCCGTCATAGATAATGGTCACGTCGTCAGCAAATCTCTTGATCAGAGCCACTTGCCCCGTAGTGAGGGAAGTACCGCTGGAAGCCACCACATTCAGTATGCCCAGCTGGTGCATCGAAAGCACATCCAGATAGCCTTCGACCAATATGCACTTGCGCTGGCGGGCAATTTCGTTTTTGGCGAAATAGATGCCGTAGAGGGATTTGTTCTTGACGTAAATCTCTGTCTCGGGAGAGTTTACATATTTGGCTACGCTCTTGTCAGTCTTGAGTGTGCGGCCTCCGAAGGCGATTATCTGCCCTGTCACTGAATGAATCGGAAAAATCACCCTGTCGAAGAAACGGTCCACCAGCGATCCGTCATCCCTTTTGATGCACAGGCCGGTTTCCACGAGATAGTCGCTTTTGTAGCCGGCATCCAGAGCAGCCTTCGCCAGGCGGTCACGGGATTGCGGGGCCCAGCCCAGACCATATTTTTCAATGGTTGCATCTTCCAGTTTGCGCCTGCCATTGAAATATTCATAGGCAATTGCCATCCCGTCTGGTTCACGCAGGCATTTGCGGAAAAATTCACCGGCAAATGCGGAAACCACCATCAGGGATTCTTTGTGCTGCATTCTGGCTATATCCTCTGCAGTCTCTTCCTTTTCGTTTACCTCTATGTGATATTTCTTTGCCAGATAGCGGATTGCTTCAGGAAAAGTCAGGCTCTCATGTTCCATCATAAAGTCAACGGCAGTGCCGGCCTTACCGCAACCGAAGCATTTGAATATGCCTTTGCTCGGGGAAACCGAAAATGACGGGGTCTTTTCATTGTGGAACGGGCAGCAGGCAATCCAATTGGCACCCCGCCGTTTCAAATCGACGAAGTCACTCACTACATCCACTATCTGTGCTGCATCCAGCACCTTTTCAACCGTTTCTCTTGGTATCATCAGTTTGCCACTTCACTGAGGAATTTGAGCCTTACCAGGCGTATTTCCTCTTCTTCATATTCATTTCCCAACTCTTCGAGGGCATCGTTGAGCGAATCAGACTGCGCCTCTTCCCTGAAATATGTATAAAGTTCCTCCACCACTTCGTCGTCCAGGGTCTGACGGATGTAGTAGTCTATGCTGAGCTTGAATCCGGACTGGACTATGCTCTCGATTTCGGTCAGCAGCTCGTCCATTTCTATTCCCAGGGCCGATGCAATGTCGTCCAGCCCCAGCTTGCGGTCTATGTTCTGGATGATGAAAATTCTGTTGTCGGATTTGTGGACCACCGATTTCATCACAGACAGGTCATATGGCCTTTCCACTTCATTCTCTTCCACATAAGCCGAAATCAAGTCCAGGAAGGCCTTTCCGAATTTCTTCGCCTTGCCTTCTCCCACTCCCTGGCAGCGCTGCAACTCTTCCGGAGTGAGCGGATAAAGTATGGACATATCCTCCAGGGCAGCATCGCTGAAAATCACCCACGGCTGGAGTCTGAGCTTGTGTGCCACGTCCTTGCGCAATTCCTTGAGCATCTTCAGCAGCATTTCGTCGCCGCCTCCGCCTCCCACTTTGGACTGCGGAATAGCACCATCGTCGTCGTCATCCTCTCCGGCCGCGAAGACCCTGTCTTCGGTCATCAGCACCGGGGTCGGGTTCTCAAGAAATTCCCGGCCTTTTTCTGTGACAGAGATGAGTCCGTATGAATCGATGTCCTTTTCCAGCATATGGAGCACCAGGCCCTGATGTATGGCTGAACACCAGAATTTCGCCGATTTTTCTTTCCCGACTCCGAAGAATTCGAGTTTGTCGTGCTTGTAGGATTTGATCAGGGAATTGCTTTCGCCTGCAAGTATATTGGCCAAGTGCTCGGTCTTGAACCTTTCAGGAAGAGAAAGCACAAGATTGATTATCAGGCACATATATTCAGAACCCTCAAATTGTTTCTTGGGGTTGATGCAGTTGTCGCAGTTGCCGCAGTTGTCGCTGGGGAAGTCTTCACCGAAATAGCTGAGCAGCAGCTTGCGCCGGCACTGGTTGGACTCTGCATAGGCTACGGTCTCATTCAGGAGCTGTTTTCCTATTTCCTGCTCCGCCACCGGTTTGCCCTGCATGAACTTTTCCAGTTTCTGTATGTCCTTATAACTGTAATAGGTGATGCACTGGCCTTCTTTGCCGTCCCTGCCTGCCCTTCCGGTCTCCTGATAATAGCCTTCGAGGCTCTTAGGTATGTCATAGTGAATGACGAAACGCACGTCGGGTTTGTCTATACCCATTCCGAAGGCTATGGTGGCCACAATCACATCCACTTCCTCCATCAGAAAGGCGTCCTGGTTCTCGGCCCGGGTCTTTGCGTCCAGTCCTGCGTGGTATGGCCGGGCTTTGATGCCGTTCACTTCGAGCAGCTGAGCCATTTCCTCCACCTTTTTGCGGCTCAGGCAATATATGATGCCGGATTTGCCTGGATTCTGACGTATATATTTGATAATGTCCCGCTTCGGGTCGTTTTTGTCCCTGATTTCATAGTAGAGGTTGGGGCGGTTGAACGAGGATTTGAAAACTGTCGCGTCCTGGATGCCGAGGTTCTTGAGTATGTCGCTCTGGACTTTCGGAGTGGCAGTTGCCGTGAGGGCTATGATCGGGGAGCGGCCTATTTCGTCTATGATGGACCGGATTTTACGGTATTCGGGACGAAAGTCGTGGCCCCATTCGGAAATGCAGTGGGCCTCGTCGATGGCGTAGAATGAGACTTTGATTTCCTTGAGCAGTTCCACGTTGTCTGCCTTTGTGAGGGATTCGGGAGCCACATAGAGCAGTTTGGTGACCCCGGAAATCAGGTCGCTGCGAACTTCTGCAATCTGTGAGCGGCTCAGGGAGGAATTCAAGAAATGGGCTATGCCTTCGTTGCCTGAGACGAAGCCTCGGATGACATCCACCTGATTCTTCATAAGCGCGATGAGAGGGGATATGACTATGGCTGTGCCCTCCATAAGAAGCGCAGGAAGCTGGTAGCACATACTTTTACCTCCACCTGTAGGCATCAGGACGAAAGCGTCTTTGCCTTCAACCAAATGTCTGATAATCTCTTCCTGACCGCTCTTGAAAGAGCTGAAACCGAAGAACTGTCTAAGTTTGTCGAGCAGAATTTCAGAAGTCAACATAGGTTTGAGTGCATTTGTTCAGCAAGTTAGTGATTATTTTTGCCATCACAAAAATTTTTGATGTTTTTGTTGTATATTTGCAGCCGCGGTCATCACAACTTGCCACAGAGGCAGCGTTTTGCCGCTTATGTTTTTGCAAACACATAAACTACTAAATTAATATGAAGACTTTAAGAATTTTTGCCGCAATTCTCGTGACGGCGCTTGCAATGTCCTGCAAGTCAAACAACGGGGTGAAAGTTGATGTCGAACTGCCTACATCTGCAGAGGTTGACTCTGTCAGCTACCTTATCGGTGTGAACTTCGGTTCTTTCCTCAAGGGTAACAATTTCTGCGGTGAGCTTTCAGAACTCAATATGTCCCAGATAAAGAAAGGTATGCAGGATTTCCTCAAGGCTGAAGGCAATATGTATTCTCCTGAGTTCGGAGAGCAGTTCAAAATCAATCCTGACCAGATGGGCCGTATCCTCAATGGCTACCTCGGCAAGAAGAACGACTACAAGGCTGCCTACAACAAGGCTGCGGGAGAGAAGTTCCTTGCAGACAATCTTGCAAAAGGCGAGGTGGACACAACTTCAACAGGTCTCCAGTACATCATCCACGAAGAGGGTGAGGGAGCCAGGATTCAGCCTTCCGACACCGTTTGGGTTTACTACTCAGGAAAGACCATCGACGGCAAAGAGTTCGACGGCAATATGGGTGCAGAAGAGCCTACCCGTTTCATTGCCAACCGTGTAATCAAAGGCTGGACTGAGGGTCTGGGACTTCTCGGAGAAGGCGGAAGCGCAACTCTCTACATCCCGTCAGACCTTGCTTACGGCGAGAGAGGAAACCGCGGAATCGATCCTAACTCTGTGCTTGTTTTTGAAGTTAAGGTTGAGAAGGTGGGCAGATTTGTTCCGGAAGCTGACGAGAAATAATTTTTGAAGAATACCGTTATGGCACTCGAACTTGAAGGCAAAATAATTTCCAAGCTCCCTGTTCAGACCGGAACATCCGCAAGGGGTCCTTGGTCAAAGCAGGAGTTTGTGCTCGAATATCAGGAAGGTAATTATCCGACCCAGGTGTGTATGAACGTATGGGGCGAGGACAAGGTGAAGGATCTCGAAAGGTTCAACGCCGGCGATTCCGTGAAGGTTTCATTCAATCTTTCCAGCCGCGAATTCAAGGAGCGCTGGTACACCGATGTCCGTGCGTGGAGAATTGAACCGCTTGCGGCTCAGGCAGCTCAGGCTCCGGCTTACGGGGCTCCGGGATTTGCCACTCCAACCGGCGCCGGAATGGCTCAGCCGACTTCTGCTCCAGCACCCGCACCGACCGATTTCGATGCTGCCGGAGCCGACACCGATGACCTTCCATTCTAATTGAACGTCGTCATTCCCGGCTAAGCCCGACGCAATCGTCGTTCCCGGCTAAGCCTGATTCAATCGTCATTCCCGGCTTGACCGGGAATCTAAAAAGCACGAGACTGTCAAAGTCCCGTGCTTTTTTGGTTCGTCCAGCACGACCATTTGAGTTCTCATTGGTTCACATAATTTTGCAGTTCGTCAGTATTAGCAGTCAGTTCGTCAGTCCCCTCTTATTTATAATGAGTGCTTTGCTTAAATTAGTCGCCATAAACAAATTTTACTGACCGCTATGACATTAAAACGCAGTTTTATATCAAGGCTTTTCACGGCCTTGCTCGTCTTTTCTCTCCTGGTTCCTGCCGGAGTTTCGACTGTTTCCTGCCAGAAGGAACCTATTACTGAAAATACTGATGATAACGGAGATAAGCCTGGCGACAAACCGGGCGAGGATTTTCCGGTTGTGGATAATCCGGATGGCATAAAGGATCCTGAAGAGATTCCGGCAGGCTTTTCATATCTTCCTGAAATTCTGAATGCGGACAAGGCTTGTGTCTTTTATTACAAGGCAACTGGAAAGGATGCACTTGTCGGTTACACTGGGGATGTATATGTCCATACCGGAGCAGTTTATGACGGTGACCCTGAATGGGAGTTCGTTCCTGCAGAATGGGCGGTGAACATCGACAAGTGCAAGGCCGTAAAACTCGCTGCCAACACCTGGAAATTCATCGTTTCCCCATCCGTGCGGGAATGGTATGGAACCGGCACACAAGGTCTTGATCAGCTTGGATTTGTGTTCAGAAGCTCAGACGGGAAGAAGCAGACAAAACCGGACTTCCTTGCAGATGTTGTAGATGAAAAGTATGAATACGACACCTTCGAGCCGGATGATGTTGTGAATGAGGCGGTTCCGTCGGGAGCGAAGCTGGGCATCAACTATGTGGACGACGACGTGATTCTGGTTTTCTACGACAAGGACAAAAATGGCGGTCACGGTGAATACTGTCACGTGGTGGGTGATTTCAGCCTTGATGAGAATGGCAAATGGACCCGTATGAACAAGTACGCGATGAAGCGAGACGAGGACAAGGGATGCTGGTGGATCAAGCTCGGCAGCGACAACATTGATGATTTCGCTATCAATAAGGAATACCGTTTTGAATATTTCCTCATCAGGGACGGAAAGACCATCAAGGTGGGTGACCCTTACACTGAGATTGTCTATGACCAGTGGAACGACAAATACATCCCCGGAGCTCCGGAATTCCCTGCCGGTGCAAAGGGGCTTATCTCGGCATTTCAGGTCAGCAGGACTGCCTATACCTGGAAAAATGACAGTTTCAAAATAAAAAACAAGAACAATCTTGTAATATATGAACTTCTTCTCCGCGATTTTACGGCATCCGGAGATATTAGTGGAGCAATGGGGCAGTTGGACTATCTGGAGAATCTGGGAGTTACAGCAATTGAGCTTATGCCTATTCAGGAATTCGACGGCAACGAAAGCTGGGGCTATAACCCTAACCACTATTTTGCTCTTGACAAGGCCTACGGAACAAGGGAGCAGTATAAGGAGTTCATTGACGAGTGCCACGGAAGGGGAATGGCCGTGATTGTCGATGTTGTGTACAACCACGCAACCGGTTCCCATCCTTGGGCAAAACTCTATTGGAACGGGGCGGACAACTGCACTGCGGATTATAATCCTTGGTTCAATGTCACTGCAACCCACCCGTTCAGCGTCTTCCACGACTGGAATCACGAGAATACTATGGTTAGGAATCATATCAAAGAGAGCCTTGAGTATCTTCTCACAGAGTACCACGTGGACGGATTCCGATTCGACCTCACCAAGGGTTTTACCCAAAAAAATTCCGGAAATAATAATGAATGTAGTGCTTATGATGAATCCAGAATAAAAATTCTTCGTGATTATTATGAACACATCCAAAATGTCAATCCGAATGCTATTGTAATACTTGAGCATTTCTGTGTCCCAAGTGAGGAAAAGGTCCTTTCTGAAATGGGTGCTTTCCCGTGGAATAATAAGAATTATGCGTATAGTAACTTGGTTCATGGAAATCCCGACAGTAGTATCAGCGGTGCCTATGCAAACGGTTACGTCTCCTTTATGGAAAGTCACGACGAGCAGCGGGTATGCTATGGAGCTACGGGAACGGGTTCCGTTTCTGCGACCGATTGGGGCATATGTGGCACTCTTACCGGATGGGGAGATACTTCGAGTCCTAAATATAAGACGGACATCAAGATGACTCAGAGTGGAGCCTTCTATGTGTCAAAATCTGTTGAATTTGCAGCAAATGACGAATTCAAAATCAGGGAATCCAATTCTTGGAAAGAGGGCAAGGGTAATTTCGGGGCTTTTGAAACCAACAAGACTCTCACAGTGGGACAGGGCTACAAGCTCAAGTCCGGACTCGATTCTAAGAATCTTGTGGTGGCACAGGCCGGCAAATACGACATATATTTCTCTCCTTCATTGTCGACTGTTTGGCTTATGGAAGCAGGTGCAAAAGCACCTGAGGAACTGAACCCTCTTGCGGAGACAATGCGCAGGGCAGGATGTGCTGCAGCATTCTTCCTCACTCTCCCTGGTCCGAAGATGATTTGGCAGTTCGGTGAGCTTGGCTATGATATTTCCGGAGGAAATGGGGATACTTCCAAAAAGCCTGTGAAGACTCAGGAATTTATGGCCGACAAGTATCGCAAAGGTCTTTATGACACCTACAGCGGTCTGCTTAAATTCCGCAAGGAATATTCTGAATTCTTTGAAGAAAATGCCGAATTCAGATTGTACCTTAATGATTGCTGGCAAATTTTCGGAGCACTCAATGGAAAGCATTTCTATGTGATAGGAAATGTCCAAAACGAGACTAAGACTTTGACCGGTTTGATGCCGGCAAGCGGCTCCTGGACAGATTATTTTTCAAAACAGACATATAACACAGTTCCATCTGGCAGTGAAAATTGTCTAACGTTCACCCTCAAACCTGGAGAATTCAAACTGATAGTAAAGAATTGACAATCTATAGATAACCAACCTGATTAAAAAATGAAAAATATTGCAAACCAAAGTCTTTTCCCATCGGGGGGGGCAGGGTATGACTCACCCAAAATCAAAGCAGTCGATTTTATAGTGGAAGCCGGCAGCACTGTCAGCGGCAGCGGTTCTGTGGAAACCTGGACTGAAGATTCAATGGGCAATGAAGAATGGTAGGAGGAAAGACTATGAAAAAGATTATATTGACTTTTGCAGCAATGGCTGTGTTGGTATCCTGCCAGAAGGAAAACGGGCCGAAATTTAAGGATGGAACCTATACTTACTCTTTTGATGCTTCACAGGAAGAGGTGATTGGAACAAGGACGGTAATCGACGGCAAAGTTTCGAAGTGGTCCGGAAAAGAGGCTGTTCGTGTCATCGGAGCTGACAACTACAATTATTGTTTCGAGACAAAAATCGAAGGAGAACCGGTTGCGAATGCCACTTTCACATACACTGGTGAACAGGAATTCAAGGGTTTCGGAGATGACGGCAAGACTTTCTACGCTGTTTACCCATATGGCTCCTCAAATTTGACGGTTGACAATGACACCCAGACCATTTCAGGAATAAATGTCCCTACAACCCAGACCGCTGTCGAGGGTTCTTATGATGTGATGGCTCCGGTTGCAGTGGCCTATTCTACCGACGGCAAAACCTTGGCTTTCAAGAATGTAACAGCTCTTGTGAAGTTCCAGGTGCTGGTAGAGGGTGTGACCGAGGTCACTTTCTCGGGCAATAAAGAAGAACCGCTTTCAGGAGATATTTCTGTTTCGTACAATAACGGTGAGCCGACTTTTACCCCTACAACAACAACCAAGACCTATGTGAAATTGCTCTGTGAGGGTGGATTCAAAACCAAGACTGATTACTATTTCTCCATTCTTCCGAATACATTCTCAAGTGGTTTCAAGATTGAAATCAACGGAAGATTTGCGCGTAATCTGACAAAGGAGAAAACCATTGAAAGAAGTTCTTGTCTGACAGATGTTACTTTGGGTTCTGTGACTCCAAGTGTAATATACGAGAAAGGAGATTGGACCATAAGCAAGGGCGCAATGACTGATTTGGGCAATAGGAACTATGTGAAAAAAGGTGTAACTATATCGGCTTCCGGCTTCCGGATTGCTGACGGGACGGCTTTGAAATCTACAATCAACACAGGAATATCTGCAGGAACTTGGTATAACATACATTCTTCCCAGTCTGGCAATATGCTTCTGGAAGGAACATATGATATTTATGTTCACAAAGAAGACTATGGTATGTTCTGTTGTGTTGTGAATGATGGTACCGCGATGCCGTCATTTACAGCTGCAAATAAACAATTGTATATAGTTCTTCAGGATAATGGAGGTTGGTGGACAGATAAATATCTGTATTCCTGGAATCCTGATGACAATAGTAATAAATATCTGGGAGATTGGCCAGGTAAAGCTAAGAACGGAGGTGTGACTTTGTGGGCTAATGACAAACATGTATATTGGTCAATGCCAGATTCGGCTAATGATAAGAAAATAGGAATTACTTTTAAGAATAATGCTTATAATGGAGATAGTAACCAGACATCGGATATAGTTATATCTCAATTTAATAGGGATTACGCATATTATTTCGATATAAATGACTCATATGACGGAACTAAACGAAAGGTGAAAGATTTGTCATTGAATTAATCTGAGTATTATAATCCTATCCCGCCGGAAAGCCCCAAGCTTCCCGGCGGTTTTGCATTGACAAAGTAGCTGGCTCAGCAATCCGTCAAAATAATCCCGTATTTCGTCCGGCTCTTTCAACTTTTCGGCATCGGTGCGGCCGGGGTGTCGGTTGGATTTCTTATATTTGAAGGCTAACCACAATTTTATTGTCACTAATGCTGAAACCGAAAATTATGTGTGCTTTGGCTGTGACCGCACTTGCGGCCTGCACGACTTCCGGGCAAATCGAAATCCCGAAAGATACCTACGAAGAATGTGTCTATACAGACTCCAAGACCGAATTCGCCCTCTGGGCTCCTACGGCTGATGCAGTGGAGCTCCGCCTCTATGCTGACGGGCTTGAAGGTGAAGCTTATCAGAAACTCGCAATGAGACATTGCCGTGAGGGCCTTTGGAAAAAGACCGTAAGGGAAGACCTCGAAGGCAAGTTCTACACCTTCCGCGTGAAGCAGTCCGGCGAATGGCTCCCTGAAACCCAGGGCATTGCACCGAAGGCGGTGGGCGTGAACGGCAATCGTGCCGCCATAATCGACTGGACCAAAACCGACCCCGAAGGCTGGTCCGAAGACGTAAGCCCGAAAATCAAGCCTTCCGACATCATCGTCTATGAGATGCACCACCGCGACTTCTCTGTCCATCCGACCTCCGGCATCTCCCACAAGGGTAAATTCCTCGCCCTCACCGAGACCGGCACCACCAATCCCGACGGCTTGTCCACCGGCATCGACCATCTCAAGCAACTTGGAGTGACCTATGTCCAGATTCTCCCTTCCTTCGACTATCACACCGTGGATGAAACCCGTCTGGATGAGCCTCAATACAACTGGGGCTACGACCCTCAGAACTACAACGCCGTGGAAGGTTCCTACTCCACAGACCCTTACGACCCCGCAGTCCGCATCCGGGAATTCAAGCAGATGGTCCAGGCCCTGCACGCCAACGGAATCAGGGTTATTATGGACGTGGTCTATAATCACACCTATTCTTCCGAACTCTCCGGATTTGAGCGCACTATGCCGGGCTACTTCTACCGCAAGGACGCGGAAGGCAATTTCTGCAACGCCTCCGGCTGCGGCAACGAGACCGCTTCCGAGCAGCCTATGTGCCGCAAATATATGATTGAGTCCCTCAGGTGGTGGATGCAGGAATACCATATCGACGGTTTCCGCTTCGACCTTATGGCCATCCACGACATCGAGACTATGAATCTCATCAGCAAGAGCCTTCACGAAATAGACCCGGACGTGGTGCTTTATGGAGAAGGCTGGGCGGCTATGTCCCCTGCACTTCCGGCCGACAGCATTGCCCTCAAGGTGAACACCTGGCAGCTGGACCGCGTGGGAGCCTTCAGCGACAACATCAGGGATGCCGTGCGCGGACCTCTCGACTGTTCGAATGCAGGCTTTATGGACGGGGTGCCGGGCAGAAAGGCCGACCTCGAATTCGGAATAGCTGGCGGAGTGGAACATCCTCAGGTGAGCGTGCCACACTGGACCGCCAGCCCGCTGCAGCACGTCAGCTATGTCAGCTGCCACGACGACCACTGCCTTCGCGACCGTCTGAATGAGGCCACCAAAGCCACTGAAAAGCAGAAACTTGCTATGGTGAAACTGGCCCAGACCGCAGTCTATACCTCTCAGGGCATACCTTTCATCTACAACGGCGAGGAGGTTTTCCGCCACAAATACGGCACCAAGAACAGCTACAAGTCTCCGGACTCCATCAATGCCATTGACTGGACACTCAAGACCCGCTACAGCGATCTCACAGACTACTACTGCGCCCTCGCTGCCATACGCCACGCCCACCCGGGTTTCTGCCTCGGTGATGCGGAGCTCATTCGCGAAAAACTTGAATTCCTGAGCGTGGACGACCCTTGCGTGGTGGCCTTCCGCATCAAAGGACTGGAGGGCATAGATACGGCAAAGTCCCTTACCGTCCTGCTCAATGGTTCCAAGAAGAGAGTGAAGCTGGAAATTCCTGAGGGACACTACAATATCCTGGCACAGAACGGATTTGCAGATGCTGAAGGATTTGCAGTTTATGCCGGGGATTATATCTCGGCGGCTCCGACTTCTGCCACCATACTTGAGGAGCTTGAGTAGAGATTCTCCGACGGAAAATCCAAAACTGACGCAAAATAATTTTTTCATATTACTAAATTTGCACAAAAATGAAACTGAAATATATGATGCTGGCTGCTGCGGCTGCAATATTGTCTTCCTGTGCGTCATTCAATCCTGAGAATGTTCCCGACGCAGGTGCCGACCAGGTGAAAAGGGTGGAGCCCCTCTCTTGGTGGGTGGGTATGAACACCCCGCTCCAGTTGCTTGTGCAAGGCGAGGGCATATCCGAATACGAAGTCACGATTGAAGGCGGCAAGGGCGTAAAAGTCACAGGGGTCACTCCGGGTGACAGCCCCAACTATCTTTTCGTGGACGTGAACGTGTCTCCGATTGCTGCTCCCGGCACCTATTGGCTTGTATTCAAGGGCAAGGAGGGTGAGTCTTTCAAATATGCCTACGAAATTGCCTCCCGCGAAAGCGGTTCCGCACAACGCAAATCCTTCTCCAGCGCAGACGTAATCTATCTCATTATGCCTGACCGCTTTGCCAACGGAAATCCGGATAATGACTCCACTCCGGACACCACTGAAAAGGCGGACCGCAATGCCTTCTTCGGCCGTCACGGAGGTGACATACAGGGTATAATGGACCATCTCGACTATATCGCAGGACTCGGAGCCACCGCAATCTGGTGCACCCCTCTGCTCGAAGACAACGCTCCTGAGGAGTCCTATCACGGCTATGCCTGCTCTGACTACTACCACATCGACTCCCGTTTCGGTGACAATGAAAAATATGCCGAATATGTGCAGGCAGCCCACGGCAAAGGCCTCAAGGTCATTATGGACATAGTCACCAACCACTGCGGAACCTCCCACTGGTGGATGCAGGACCTGCCTTTCAAGGATTGGATACATATTTTCCCTGAATACACCAACACCAACATCTGCTTCTCGGCAAATATGGACACCAACGCTTCCAAATATGACCTCAACATTCAGGAAAGCGGCTGGTTCGTGCCGTCTATGCCGGATATGAACCTGGACAATCCATTCGTACTCAACTATTTCATACAGTGGGGAGTGTGGTGGATAGAGAAATTCGGTCTGGACGGCTTCAGGGTGGACACCTATCCTTACAACGAAAAGGAACCTATGTCCCGCTGGTGCAAGGCTATAACCGACGAATATCCTCATTTCAACATAGTGGGCGAGTGCTGGACCTCCTCCATCCCTCAGCTCGCATATTGGCAGAAGGACAATCTGAACCGCGACGGCTTCAATTCCAACCTCCCTGCAATTATGGACTTCCCTCTGCACGATGCCATCCGTATGGGGCTGAACGAGGGCGCCGGCTGGGGTTGCGGAATGACCAGGGTATATGAGCTCCTGTCGCACGACTTTATGTATCAGGATATTGACAATATGCTGATTTTCCTCGGCAACCACGATGTGGACCGCTTTGGAGACTGCATAGGCAAGGACCCGCGCAAGCTCAAGTTGGGATTGGCAATGCTTGCAACTATGAGGGGCATACCGCAGATTTTTGCCGGAGATGAACTGCTTTTCGTTTCGGCAGACCGCAGTCAGGGACACGGCGGATTGCGCGTGGATTTCCCGGGCGGATGGGAAGGCGACAAGTGCAATCTGTTCACGGAAGAGGGACGCAAGGCGCAGAGGCTCGGCACAGACGGACTTCCGGTCTATCCCGGCCAGGCGGACGAGCTTTTCAACTATGCAAGCAAACTTCTCAACTGGAGGAAAGGCGCAGCTGAAATCCATCACGGCCGCACCCTGCATTTCCTCACCAGGGACAACACCTACGCCTATTTCCGCTACGACTCCTCCAAGGCAGCCTTCGTGTTCATCAACAATTCGGATGAAGCCAAGACCATCCCGTGGAGCCATTATGCGGAGATTACCAAGGGCCTGCACAACGGCAGGAATGTGATTACAGGGGAGACCGTAATTCCAGATGACAGCACGATTGTTGCTGCGCAGACGGCCCTTGTACTGGAGTTCGACAGATAATGAAAATTCAAAAACCTTTGACAGTCTCTGCTCCGGGTGGCGCGGAGACTGTTCTTTTGCACACCTGTTGCGCACCCTGTTCCTCGGCCATTATCGAATGTCTGATGCGCAGCGGCATACGTCCGACCATATATTACTGCAATCCGAACATTTACCCTCTTGAGGAATATCTCATACGCAAGGATGAATGTACGCGTTATGCTTCTGCCCTCGGGCTGGACATCGTGGATGCGGATTATGACCATTCCGACTGGCTGCAATGGGTGCGGGCAGAGGCGGCTGCTGACGGATGCGGGGCCATCGAAACTGAGAGGGAGAGGGGAGGACGCTGCCTGGAGTGTTTCAAGTACAGGCTGCTCAAATCTGCGGAATATGCGCTGGAACACGGGTTTAGCGTACTCACTACAACCCTTGCATCTTCAAGGTGGAAATCGCTTGAGCAGATTGACAAGGCCGGGAAATGGGCTGTGGAGCGGGCTTTGGCAAGTCTGGACCAGTCCGGGGCGGATATTCAGGCAGAATCCGGGTCTTTGCCGGAGTCGAGGCTTGTGTGGTGGGAACAGAACTGGAGAAAAGGCGGCCTTCAGGAGCGGCGGGGCGAAATCATCCGGGAATACGGATTCTACAATCAGACCTGGTGCGGCTGCGAATTCAGTCAAACATCACCGTCTTCCTGCCGTCCCGTCATTGACGGAGCTGACCGGTAATCTAATTTTTCTCGAACTTGAGCTGGTGGATGTCGTAGCAATCCTCCTTCATACAGAGGAAAATGGTAACCGTGAAATTGGTTCCTCCGGCGCTGAGATTCCCCACTGCATATTTCACATTTCCCTGTGCTGCCTTGTGGGTGATACGGAAAGCCCTCGGAGTATAAGCCTGATAGAAAGCCTTGAGAATCTGCTTGGCCTGAGACCTGGAACAGGTGTTTGCCTCCCCGAGAAGAACCAGTTCTATGCTGTTGGAAAACCAGGCTGCGAGATTGTCCACCTCCCCTTTGCCGAGATACTTGGCTATTGAAGAGAGTTCGTCCGGCCCCTGCGCCTTGAAATTGCTGACAGGCACAACGGTCTGAGCAGCTGCCTGGTGACAACCGAACGCCACCAAAGCTGCAGCCACGACAAATGTGTGAGCTATCCTTTGAATGTTCATCAAACCGAAAAAAATTGTCCGCAAACTCTGCAAATATTAAGCCATTGGCCAGCAATTCTTTTCCCTTCCAGTACACAGTTTTTCAATATTGACTATATTTGCAGGTATGAAAAGAAGATTTCTCAGTGACAAGGTTTTCGGCGTGATTTTCACGTTGGGGGTCATCATTGTCGTAGGCATCATAATAGCCATAGCCATAACCCCTTATGGTCCCGAAACAGCATCTTTGAGGGTTGCCGCAAATGTTTCCCAAAGGATTAAGAAGATGGATGGTTATGTGAACACCGTACTGGAATCTTCCACTTCCGATTTCATCCACTTCGACAATCTTCCCAAGGACATAGTCATCTACAAATACGTGGGGGACACTCTTCATTCCTGGTGCAACCAGTTCACCGAGACCAACGACGACATCTCCTCCAAGACGGTCTTTGCCAGGATTATCAACACCCCGAGCCTGCTTTTCCCGCCTTTGGCAAGGGCAAGCGGAGAGCTTACCTATATGAATATGGGCCCCAAATGGTATCTTGTGCGCTCGGTCAAGGGCCGGGGCAATGTTACCGTTGTCAGCGGAGTGGAAATCAAAAACACCATTATCGAGAGATATCTCAGGGGTAAAAACGGCATAAATCCCAATCTGCATCTCTCTGCCAACTACGACATCGTCCCCCTGAGCGAGGACAGCGGTTCGGAAGTGCAGGTCGAGGGACGTCCGGTGTTCAAGGTTGTGCGCAGTTCCACGGTTCCGGTGAAGAACGATATGGGCAGTTCCCTCTTTTCGCCACTGGTCTATGCCGATGGTCCCGTGCTCTCTTCCTTAGGCGTACTTTTGCTGTTCAACTGCTTGATTTTCACCGCTTTATGGCTTATTTACCACAATAGACGCAAAAGTCTGCGCCTGCTCTATATCAAGGACAGGCGTATGAGAAGAATCTCTATCGCAGCCTATGGCACCGGCATAGCATTGGCTGTCGCGCTCTCTGCCTGGTACATTTTGTTCACCTTCCGTTCATTCATACTCAATTCTTCCCTGAATTTGGATTTCTTCCGCTCGGGCGGGAATATCTTCTTCTCTCTGCTGGTGGTGATTTCCTACACCCTGCTCATAATGATGACCCTCTTCCAGCTGTTCAGCCTGAAGGTGGTGTTCAGGGAGTTCTTCGGTCTCAGATTGAATCTCAGGTCCAATGTGTGGCCGCTGCTTTTCGCACTGATTACAGCCGGCTACATAGCTATTGCCACAGTAATCTTCGGTTTCCAGAAGGAGGAGAGACAGGTGTGGTCGTGGACTGACCGCCTGGCCATAGAACGGGACCTTTCGCTTGAAATACAGCTGCTTGGAGTTGAGGATGCCATAGCCTTGGACCCTATAGTCTCCAAACTCGCCCAGATGGACAACAGTGACAGGCCCATACGCAACCGCATTGCCGAGACCTATCTCTACCGCATTTCCCAGACCCACGACATATCCGTGAAGGTGCTACGACCGGGAGACAAAGCAGGTGAAATCTTGCTCAAGGATGTGCTGGACGTGTCCACAAGGATTACCGACGAGTCGCATTTCTTCTACAACGACAGTCCGGACAGCCGGGGAGGCTATTACGGGGTGTTTATGTACTGGACCCAGGAATCCAAACTGGTGAAGGTCTTGCTGAGGATTGCCAACAACAGGGAATCGGATTTGTATGGTTACAAGAGCATTCTTCCGCGCAGCAGCGGCATTGCAGCGGAGGGTATCCCGGCCTATTATTGCTATGCGAAATACATCGACGACAAAATCAAGCTCTTCCGGGGCAATTATCCCTATCCTACAGTCACCACCCATATTGAGCAGCTTCGCTTCGATGAAAACGGGCGTTGTTTCTTCAGGTACCGCAATTTCGACCATTTCTGTTCCCTCATCAACGAACACGAGATGGTGGTCATATCCCGTCCGACCAGAAAATATGTGTCCGTTTTCGCAGCTTTCTCCTTCCTCTTCCTGCTTTCCTTCTGCATCATTTTCATCTCGCGCAGGAAGTTCTCCTTACGCAGGACCAACCGCAACTATCTGAGGACCAAGATAAATATGCTGCTTGTAATCTCGCTTTTCATCACCCTGGCGGCCATTGCCTTTGTGAGCATAATGTTCGTGACCGGCAGGAATGAAAGTAATCTCAACAGGCTGATGTCCAACAAAATAAACACGGTTCAGGCCCTTTTGGAGAAAAAGTGCATCAAAGCCTCATCCTTCCACGATCTGCAGACTCCGGATTTTTACGAGACCATTTCCGAGACGGCACAAATCGTCAATTCCGACATCACTCTCTACACCCCGTCGGGCAAGGTATTCTCCAGCACGGCTCCGGAACTCTTCGAGAGAATGACTTTCGGAAGCCGCCTGAATCAGGATGCCTATTATAATATAAAGGTGATGAGCCAGCGGTTCTATATCCACAAGGAGGAACTGGCCCGCAACAGCTATTATGCCCTCTATGCCCCGATATGCAATGATGACGGGACAATGCTGGCAATAGTCAACTGCCCCTACACCAGCACGGATTACAATTTCAGCCGGGAAGCCATAATGCACACCTTCCTGATTATCTGCCTTTTCTTCCTGCTGCTTTTGTTGTCCATCTGGCTGAGTTCCACCGTAACTGAAAACCTGTTCCGCAAGTTGATGAAGCTTGGGCGGACTATGGACTCCGTGGACATACATAAATTGGAAGAGATTGAATATCAGGGGAATGATGAGGTGAGCTCATTGGTGGAGGCCTACAACAAGATGGTGCGGGAGCTGGAGAGCAGTACACGTCAATTGGCCAAGGCGGAGAGGGACAGTGCATGGAGCGAAATGGCCCGCCAGGTGGCCCACGAAATCAAGAATTCTCTCACTCCTATCAAATTGAAAATCCAGAAGCTTATGCGTCTGAGGGCAAACGGGGCAGAGGATTGGGATGCCAAGTTTGACGAGACGGCCAAGGTGATACTGGAACATATCGACGTGCTTGCGGAAACTGCCAGCGGATTCTCAGCCATTGCGAAACTTTACGGGGAGCAGGCCACTGTGGTGGATGTGGACAATATGCTGTCTGAGCAGGCCTTTATGTTCGACAACCGGGAACATATCAAGATTACCTATGTGGGAATGTCCCAGGCCTTGGTGCTGGCTCCGCAGTCGCAGCTGGTGAGGGTGTTCATTAACTTGATTACCAATGCGATACAGGCAATTGAGGTGCGCTGCAAGGACGAGACTGATGCCGGGCTTGAGCCGAGGGAGGGACGAGTGATGATTGCTCTGCGCAACAGCAGCACTCGGGAGGACTGCTACGACATAGTGGTGGATGACAATGGTACGGGCGTGGCTCCGGAAAATCTGGACAAGCTGTTCGTGCCGAATTTCACGACCAAGAGCAGCGGTACGGGTCTCGGACTTTCAATATGCCGGAGCATTGTGGAGTCCTGCAACGGTACCATAGAATACAGCCGTTCCTTTGCCTTGGGCGGCGCCTGCTTCACCGTGACTCTTCCAAAGTGCAGCGTGCAATCCTGAGCTTCGAGTTGTCTGACTCAAGTTTCGCAAGTCCTTCCAATGAATCCAAGTCTTGCGGATTATTTGATATGCAGTTCTCTTTCGGCGCGTATGAATGCGTCTGAACGCTTGAGCACGAAATTGGAACCCAGATATTTGGTACGGACCTCATCGTCTGCCGCGAGGGCTTCCGGGGTGCCAGCCTGGAGTATGGTCCCTTCGTAAAGGAGGTAGGCGCGGTCTATTATGGCCAGGGTCTCACCCACGTTGTGGTCGGTGATGATTACTCCTATGTTCTTGTATTTCAGCTTCGCGATGATGTACTGGATGTCTTCCACAGCAATCGGGTCCACTCCCGCGAAAGGCTCGTCGAGGAGAATGAATTTCGGGTCTATGGCAAGAGCCCGGGCAATCTCGCAGCGGCGTCTTTCGCCTCCGGAGAGTTGGTTGCCGTAACTTTTGCGGACTTTGTGCAGGTTGAATTCGTCCAGCAGGCTTTCAAGCCTCTCCTTGCGCTCTTCCTTGGAAAACTGTTTGGACATTTCCATCACTGACATGATATTGTCCTCCACGCTCATTTTCCGGAAGACTGAAGCCTCCTGCGCCAGATACCCCACGCCTTTCTGTGCCCTCTTGTACATAGGCAGGCCGGTGATTTCCTCGTCGTCCAGGAAGATGCGTCCCTCATTCGGTACGACCAGACCTGTAATCATATAGAAACTGGTGGTCTTTCCTGCACCGTTAGGTCCGAGGAAGCCCACTATTTCTCCCTGTTCCACTTCCATCGACACGCCCTTCACGACTGTACGGACGCCGTATTTTTTGACAAGATTCTCGCAACGGAGTTTCATCGCTTTGCTCTATTTTATGTCAAGGGAGAAGTCCTTGACGAGTTTCTTCACTTCTTCATTCTTGGCCATCAGCACCTTGGCCTTGTCGGAGGGCATATAGGCTTCGTTCTTTTTCTGCTCTGCCGGGGTCACTTTCACTTCCATCAGTATTGCCTCATTTCCGGCAATCTTGCGGATATTGCCCTCCAACTCGTGCAGAAGTTTGGTTTCCACCCATTCTTTCTGGGCGTCGTTGACCACTTCGAAGCGTACAGTCCTTTTGCCTTCGGATTCTGCAAATTCGAGGGCGGAATTGGAAAGCATATTGAAGAGTCTTGGCTTGGAGGCGTAGATTTGGGCGAGTTTCGGCCAGGCTGCCCTGATTTCGTCCTCACTTGGGATTTTCACCACGGTTGTTTCGGTAGCGGCAGGGGCTGCAACTTGGGTTTCCATCAGGCCTGTCATAGATATTCCTCCACGACTGCCTCTTCTGGTCTTCGGCTGGGGTTCTTCAACAAGTTTCGGGGCTTCGGCCACTTTCGGGGTTTCGGTCACTTTCGGGGTTTCGGCAGGTTTTGGGGTTTCTGGCGCTTTCGGCGTTTCTGCCGTTTCAGTTGCTTTCGGCGTTTCAATCGGTTTTGGGGTTTCAGGCGCTTTCGGCGTTTCAACCGGTTTAGGCGTTTCGGCCGGTTTGGCAGCCGTGGAGCCGCCTTCAGGCTTGGTCACCAGATAGCAAAGCCTCATAAGCGCAAATTCAATATGCAGTCTCGGATTGATAGCCGCCTTGTAGGCCGATTCGCAGGCTGTGGTTATCCCCAAAGCTTCATAAAGGAATGCAGGGGAACATTTGGCCGCCTGTTCCACATAACGGCTCTTGAGTGATGCTGGCAGTTCAAGCAGCGAATCCAGACCTCCTGCCTTGGTTACGGCAAGGTCTCTCAGGTGCGAACTGAGGGCTCCCACGAAGTGCAGGGCATTGAAACCCTTTGCCAGAATTTCATCGAAGGTCTTGAGGCAGAAAGCGTAATCGCCTGTGAGGAAATGTTCCACAAGGGAGAAACTGTATTCATAGTCCAGCACGTTGAGGTTACGGATCACATCGGCATATTTCACATCCGTTCCGCAAAATGCCACCGTCTGGTCGAAAATGGTCAGTGCATCCCTCATGGCTCCGTCTGCCTTGTGGGCGATGATGTGAAGGGATTCGTCGTCGATGCTGATGCCCTCCTTGCCTGCCACCATTCTGAGGTTCCTGACTATGTCCTCCACCGAAATCCTGTTGAAGTCGTAAGTCTGGCAGCGGGAGAGTATGGTCGGGAGAATCTTGTGCTTCTCGGTGGTTGCAAGTATAAATATGGCGTGTGCAGGCGGCTCCTCGAGGGTTTTGAGGAAGGCGTTGAAGGCCTGCTGCGAGAGCATATGCACCTCGTCTATGATATAGACACTGTATTTGCCCACCTGCGGAGGCACCCTGACCTGGTCCATAAGGGCCTTGATGTCTTCCACTCCGTTGTTGGATGCGGCATCGAGCTCGTGTATGCAATAGGACCGCCCTTCCGCAAATGAACGGCAGGATTCACATTCCCCGCAGGGCTCCATATCCGCTGACGGGTTTGAGCAGTTGATCATTTTTGCAAAAATCCTGGCAGTGGTGGTCTTGCCCACACCCCTTGGCCCGCAGAACAGATATGCGTGTGCCAGTTGCCCCCTCAGGATTGAATTTTTGAGAGTCCTGGCAATGTTGTCCTGGCCTATGAGCGTTCCAAAATTGTCCGGCCTGTATTTTCGTGCAGATACGATGTATTGTTCCATATGGTTTTTTCCACGACGGTCTCTGATTTTTTACCCCGTAATCTGCAAAGATAGTAAAAACTGTCGTATTAGGCTTCTTTTCCTTTCGGCTTTTTGCTGGCCTGGGAAATATTGATGAGGTAGTCGCCCATTTGTTCCAGTTCCTCAAGTATGTCCAGATAGAACACGGTTTCGAAATAGGAGTCGCCCTTGCGCTCGATTTCGCTCAGTTCCTTGTTGCGGCAACTGTCCCGGAAGGCGTTGATGGCCTTCTCGTCCTCAATTGCATTGTAGATTTCTGACGGGCGGGTCTGCAGGTTGTCGATCATATCCTCATAGGCTTTGGACAGAAGGCCCACCATCTTGTGCAGATTGTCGATGTGCTCCGGGGAGAGTTTGCGTCCATAGGACTGCATATTGGAGATGGTCCTGCTGATGGCTTCCCCGCTGTCTCCCAGGGATTCCAACTCACCGCTGATTCTGAGAAGGGAACGGACATTGGCCTTGGATGCTTCGCTCAGGCTGTCCTTGTTGAGGTCGTTGAGGAAGTTCACGATTTCGTATTCGATTCTGTCGGAAATTTCCTCATATTTCACCAGTTTCTTTCGGAATGGCTCATACTTTTCCCGACTGTCGGAAGAAAGCAGGGCATTGTCTATATGTTCCAGCCCGTTCTTCATTATTTTGCCGAAATGGCTGATTTCCTTGTTGGCCTCGGCTATGGCCAGCTCAGGGGTGGAGACCAGACCATAGTCCAGATATTTGATTCTGTCCTCATTCTCTTCCGCAGAGGCCGGCTTGTCCTTTATGATGAACTTGACCACCGAGCCTATCTGTTTCGTGAACCATATCATTACCAGGGTGTTGATGAGGTTGAAGGTGGTATGGAACATTGAAATGCCATAGACCAGGGATGTTTCAGGATCGGAGGTCAGCAGGCTCACCAGCCATTGGACCAGCTTCACGAACCACGGGAAGACCGCCAGGGCCCATATAACTCCGAAGATATTGAAAATAGTGTGGGCGAGGGCAGCCCGTTTGGCATCGATATTTCCCACAGAGGCGGCTATGTTTGCGGTGATGGTGGTGCCGATATTTTCACCCAGGACCATTGCAGCAGCCATATCGAACTGTATCCAACCCATATTCAGCATTATCAGAGTGAGGGCTACCGTGG
Organism: Rikenellaceae bacterium; assembly: GCA_022777205.1. Lineage (GTDB taxonomy): Bacteria > Bacteroidota > Bacteroidia > Bacteroidales > UBA932 > Cryptobacteroides. The sequence continues at coordinate 1,956 of JALFGP010000081.1, read as the reverse complement.
CACTGGAAGATTGCAGTACGAGCGTCAGTATGGTACCTAGGGCAAGGAAGAGGAGCACCGAACCGAATCCGTGTCCGGACCAGGTCTGGATGAATCCCAGAACTTCGGGATGGGCTTTGAGGTCAGGCACTGACTCTTTCATAAGGGACAAGCCCAGGAACAGAAGGCTGAATCCGATTATGAACTCGCTTATGTTGCGCAACTTGTCTTTTTTCGAAAGGCTCATCACGAAACCGAGGGCCATCAGCGGTACGGCAAGGGCGGAAACATCTGCCTTGAATCCGAAGATGGAGATGATCCAGGCGGTCATCGTGGTGCCTATATTTGCTCCCATTATCACTCCGATTGCCTGGGCAAGGGTGAGCAGGCCAGCGCTCACGAATCCCACCACCATAACCGTGGTTGCGCTGGAAGACTGAATGACGGCCGTTACGCCGAATCCCGTGAGAACAGCTTTGACCGGATTGGATGTCATTGCACCGAGCAAGTGCCTCAAACCGCTGCCTGCGGCTTTCTGGAGTCCGGAACTCATCAGGTTCATTCCGTAGAGGAACATTCCGAGGGCTCCGATGAGGGTGAAAATACTTAACAGCATTGAATTTCCTGAATTTTTGCGGCAAATTTATGAGGATGACAATGTACTTGGACCCGCCCCGGGCCTGTGGTTACCTTTTCTTGTGCTTTTCTTAACAGATCCCGGAATTCTTTTAACCCTTTTTTAACAATTATCACAGAATGGTAACAGGAAAACAATTATCTTTGTCCCGAAATTTTTCAACTTATGAAGATTCTTATAGTTGACGATGAAGCGGATATCCGCGAAATCCTCGCCTTCAATCTTAAGGCTGCCGGTTATGAAGTTTTAGAGGCCGGCACAGCAGAGGCAGCATTGGTCAGCATCAGGCAGGGGCGGGTGCCCGATCTCTTCCTTCTGGATGTGATGCTCCCCGGTATGTCCGGCTTCAAGCTTGCCGATGTGCTGCGCAAGGAGCTCAAGAATTCCACACCGATTATTTTCCTCACTGCACGCAATGCCGAGAACGATATGCTCACCGGCTTTTCGGCCGGAGGGGACGACTACATCAGCAAGCCTTTTTCAATGTACGAGGTGCTTGCAAGGGTGAAAGCCGTGCTCAGACGCAGTTCACAGGGCTCTGCCGGCCAATCTGGGGAACTTGTCCAGGCCGGCCCTGTCTCCATCGACACCGTTGCCAAGAAGGTGACCGTGAATTCGGTACCCCTGGTGTTGTCCAAGAAGGAATATGACATACTGCTTATGCTGGCATCCAACAGGGGACGCACTTTCTCCCGTTCAGAGATAATAGGCGCTCTCTGGAAGGAAGCCCCTTGCGTACTGGAGAGGACTGTGGACGTGCATATCGCCAGAATACGCTCCAAACTCGGCGAGTTCCACGACCTCATAGTCAACAGGGCCGGATTCGGCTATTCCATACAATGAACAGAAAACTCCTGCTCTGGCTCAGCGGTGTGCTGATGATCTTCACCCTGATGGTTCTTGCGGTGGAGCTGCACAGCGAGCATTATTATAAGAAGGAGATTCTGGAGTCGAAGCTGGAAATCTATGCCGACCTGGTCGCGGAGACCATCAACGGCTGCAAGGTGAATGTGGCGGATAGCATCATTAAGGTGATGCCTTGTGAAGTCCGGGTCAGCGTCCTTTTGCCCGGAGGCAAGGTCATATATGACACCAAGGCTGATATAGAGACTCTGGAAAACCATCTGGACCGCCCCGAAATACAGGCCTGCCTTGAGGGGAACAACCACGGATGCTTCATCAGAGAATCCGAAACCTCCGGTGACCGCTATATCTACTATGCCAAGAACTACGGAGGATTCATAGTCCGCACGGCTCTGCCCTTCCGCCTGTCGAGAAGTTTTCTTCTCCGTCCGGATTTCGTGATGCTTATGGCTACGGCCATATTCTTTATGCTGGCG
>JALFGP010000060.1 GCA_022777205.1 Rikenellaceae bacterium | reverse complement strand
TGGATGAGGCTGTTGACACCAAGGCGGCTGTGAACGCAGGAGGAAATTTTGTCATAGACATAATAGGCCCGGAAGGGGAGACCGTATTGTCCACAACCTGGAGCAAGGTCAATGCAAACGGTGGCAAGATTTCGCTTCCGGAGGCAAGTTACACTCTCCGCGCCTGTTCTTCAATGGAAGGAGTGCCGGCGGCAGCCTTCGAACAGCCTGTTTACGGAGTCGAAAAAACCTTCTCCATCACGGCAGGGCAAACCACGGACATAGGCAGCCTGGTCTGCACCCTTCTCCAGTGCAAGGTTACTGTCAGCTACAGCGACGACTTCCTGGAATTGGTCACAGGCCCGGGTGAGGCCACTGTCAAGGTGAGCGAAAATGCACCCCTCGTCTATTCCCTGAACTATAACGGGGCATCTGCAAATTACGATTCTTCGGCAGGTTATTTTGCAGTGAACAACGGCGAGAGTACTACGCTTGAAGTGACGTTCAAGGGCAGCGTGGAAGGCAAAACCCAGAAAATGACCAAGGTCATCACCGGCATCCAGCCTCGTCAGTGGAGACAGATAAAATTCATCCGCAAGGTCAATGACGAGGGCAATGCTTCTTTCGACATAAGCATAAACGATATGGTGGGAGACGAAATTCTCAACAATGATATGGGTACGGCCGAGACCATAATAGGCGAAGACCCCGATGCTCCGAAGGGTGACGGAGGCATCAATATGGTATTCGATGAAGGATGCGATGATGAATATACGGATATGAATCATATCGTTGTGCCGAAAGTCGAAGAAAGGGTAATGAAACTCAAGTTCCGTCTTACGGTACCGGGCGGAATAAAGAAGTTCAATGTTCAGGTTGAATCGGACAATGAAGCATTTGTAAGTGCAGTCGAGTTGGCTGAGGCTACGAACCTCGACCTTATAAACCCTACGAAGGCCAACGATTTGATTTTCCAGGTGGTGCCTTTCCCTCACGGCAGTGATCTGCTGGGCAAGACTGAGGTTGCCTTCGATATGTCCAATGCCCAGTCTGCCATAATCGGTTTTGCAGGTACCCACACCTTCACAATGACTGTCATTGATGCAAACGGTTGCAGAAAAAGTCTGCCCATCACTATGATCGTTGAATAAGGAGGGCAGGATATGAAAAAGATAATTGCTTTCACTCTGATTTTTGCTGCCCTCGTTTCCTGCACCAAGGAACTTGCCGGTGGCGGAGAGGGTTCAGTAAGCTTCGATGTCAGTATCCAGTCCTCAACCAAGGCGGCGATGACATCCGACGAACTTCTCTCCACATCGCTTGTGAAAATCTACAAGGCAGATTTCAGCGGCCTTGTAAGGGACTATGTCTATGCTTCAATGCCGCAGACTCTCTGGCTTCCAGTGGACGAATACAGGGTGGACGTGCTTGCAGGGGAGTTGTCCAAGGCAAATCCTGCACCCGCGTCCTGGGAACAGAAAAGCTACAAGGGTTCGTCCCCTTTCAGCATTACAGCCGGAGCAAACACCCCGGTCAAGGTGGCTGCCAAAGTGTGCAATGCAGTGAGCCGCATCAGTTTCGGCGAGAGCGTAAGGGAAAATTTCAATGAAGGATACAGTTTCACCATAGGCATAGACGGGGTTGAAAATTCTTCACTTGTCTATGATGAGGGCAAATCCGGAGCGGAAGGCTATTTCCTGGTGAACTCCCTCGATGAGCCTTCCCTGAGCTGGACATTCTCCGGCACTCTTGCCAAAGACGGTTCCCCTTTTGAGAAAAGCGGGGTAATCGGGGCTGTGGAAGGCGGAAAAGCCTACACTGTAAATGTGAACTATACCATCAAGGACGGAGATGCATTCTTTTCCCTGCTCGTGGATTATTCCACAGAGATTATCGATGACATAGTTGTTTTTGAGCCTGTATCCACAGGCATTTCTCCTTCCGCTTCGTATGAAATATGGGCAGCCCACGCGACTGTTCACGCCGATGTGGACGAGGTGGAATTCACCGACCCTTCTGCAGTCAAGTTTTCCTACAGAGCCGAAGGTTCGGAAGCGTGGAGCATTGCCGATGCAGTGAAAGAATCTGAAGGATATTTCAGTGCCGACCTCACATCCCTCACTCCTTCAACGACTTACGAATACAAACTCACAATCGCGGGGATAGACCAGTCAGACATCAGCCGATTCACGACTGACGCAGCCCGACAACTTCCCAACTCAAGTTTTGAGGTTATCAGCAAGGTCTCAGGCAATGACTTCTACAAATGGTACGACCCGTCCAGTTCCATTGCAGACTGTCAGACTGAATTCTGGGGTTCTGGAAACGGCAACGAGACCTACAACGGCTCCGGCAACTTCAATACGGTAATTACCGTGCCGGACAATAGCGACAAAAAGGATGGAGACCGTTCAGTCATCTGCCAGTCTGCGTATGCAGTAGTCAAATTTGCCGCAGGAAATATTTTCGCCGGCAGCTGGAACGGAATGGTGGGCACAAGCGGTGGCAAGGTGCTGTTCGGAAGGCCGTGGACAACCAGACCTAAGGCATTGAGAATATGGGCGAAATATTCAGCTGGTACCATTACCCATATTGATGGGATGCCGGATGGAGTCACCGTCAGCAAAAGCGACTATGATATGGGTATGGTCAAAGTGGCCATAGGCACCTGGGATTACAAGACCTACGGTGGCACAAAGGAGAGTCCAATTCTGTGGAATACCACGGACAAATCGACATTCGTGGACTTCAATACCGATGCTTCCACCATAGCCTGCGGAGAGCTTTTCCTCCACGGGGACGGTTACCAGACCCTCAACGGAGTCAAGACCAAAGAGAATGTAGGAGAGTGGAGACAGATAACCATTCCATTGAATTACAGGGATTTGACTGCCTTCCCGACCCACGTTGTCGTGTCTTGTGCCTCATCGGCCTACGGAGATTATTTCACAGGCTGTAAAACTGCCAAACTCTGGTTGGACGGCTTTGAATTCATTTACGAATAGTACCGGTTATGAAGAAATTACTGTCGGTTCTTGCCCTTGCTCTCTGTGTCTGCCTTACGGTTCAGGCCCAGAGATATGACAGGGGATATGCAAATACGACACAGAAGGTCTTTGCCCCCAAGGGCAGCTTTATGATAGCCGGCACGGGGAAAGTGACCTGGCACAGGGAGGACAACTACAACTTCCTCGTAATTGACGGAATCGACGGGGACGGTTATTCCGTAAATCTCAGTCCTACCTTCCTCTATATGCCTTGGAACAACATCGGTGTGGGTCTGAGGCTCGGATATGACCGTATGAAACTGAATGTGGACAAGGCCTCGCTGAATGTTTCCGAAATCAGTATGAATGTGGATGACTATTTCCGTCTGACTCAAAGTTTCGAAGCGGCGGCCATTTTCCGGCCCTACATTCCCCTCGGCAATTCAGGACGTTTTTCCCTTTTTGCCCAGGTGGAGTTGGGCTTCAATGCCGGCAGGGTGAAGAACACAGCCCGGATATCCGAGGAGGTGAAAGGCACCTACACTGAAAAATACAAATTCCTTGTGGGTGTGAATCCCGGAATTACCGCATTGATTACCAATCATTTCGCTATGGAAGTGAGTGTGGGCGTGCTGGGCTTCAACTACAATTGGAACAATATGGTCCACAATCAGATTTCTTATGGCAGCGAAAGCCTCGCAAACGCCAGCTTTATGCTCAACCTTGCGACCATAAGCATTTCATTAGCATATTATCTGTAAGATGAGAAGGACAGCAGCAATATTGACAGCATTGATACTGCCTCTTTGGGCAGCGGCCTCGGAACCGGAGAAGACCGGTGTGGCTGTCGGAACATCGGATGCAGATACCACCCTGGTCGAGGCTTCCGCAACTGAGCCCGTCCACAGAGGCAAGGCAGGAAGGAAACCGGTAAAACTGGGTCTTCGCCTGAAGAGGGATACCACGGATTTCACGAAAAGAAGCCTCCGCACACACCTGATTATTCCGAAAGGGGAGTGGCAGATAGGAATGACAGCCTCCTATATGAATATGTCTTCGGACAACAGCGAGTTCCTGCTGCTTCTGGAGGACACCTATGCTTCGGCTTCCATTGTCAGGCTCACTCTTCACGGTTCCTACGCCTATATGCCCAACCAGTCCATAGGTCTGAGGTTCCAGTACACCAACGGAGGGGCTTCAGTGGATGCATCCACCCTTGATTTGCTCGGCAATTTTGATTTCAGCGTGAAGGATATCAAGGCCGACACCCAGTCCTGGGGCGCCGCGGTGTATAACCGTTCCTATCTCGGTCTGGACCAGAGGGGCAGAGTGGGACTCTTTCTCGACCTGGCAGCCGGATACACCAAGTCCAGAAGCAGCTTCGCAATGGGCAATCCTCCATCCAACTACACGACAAACGATAAATTCAGTCTGGCTCTCAGTCCCGGTCTGGTCTATTTCCCGATGAACAACATATCGGTATTCCTGTCCCTTTCGCTTGCTGAAGCCTCCTACAATTATTCCAGAGCCTACAATGAAGGAGTACTGACAGGGGCAAGGCATAAATTCAAGGCTCAGGCCAATGTGAACCTGCTCTCTCTCAATTTCGGACTCGCCGTACATCTGTAACATCTTTACTATGTCAAGACGCATTTCCATCATATCTCTCCTATCCGCAGTTGCAGTCCTCTCGTCCTGCATCAAAAACGACATACCATATCCGCTTGTGGTGCCTCATATCCTGACTATGGATGTGGATGGCGGAACCGTGACCATAGACCAGAACAAACTGACGGTTCTTATAACTCTTGAAGAGACTGTCGATTTGAAAAATGTCAACATCAAATCATTCTCACTCGACAGAACCGACATACGTGGTGCGGAGGATCTGAAGGGCCGGCACGACCTGACCAAGCCTATGCAGGTGAAACTTTCGGTTTATGAGGATTTTGTCTGGACCATAAGGGCTGAAAGGCCGGTCGAGAGGTATTTCACGGTGGAAAAACAGGTGGGTTCGGCCACGATAGATGATGTAAACCACAGGGTAATAGTCGAAGTGAGCAAGAAGAAAGCCGACCTGAGGGCAATCCGGGTGCTGACGTACAAACTCGGTCCGAAACAGGTAAGCAATTATTCCATAGATTTCAAAGATCCGGTGAATTTTGCAGACGAAAACGGATATGCGGTTCCGAGAGAACTGGAAGTCAGCTACTTTGGCGAAACGGAGGTCTGGCGACTGTTTGTCACCAAATCCGACAAAAGCCTGACTCTCACCAATGTCAATGTCTGGACGCGGGAGGTCTATCTCACAGCGGTGGGCATAGAAGGCGAGGACAACGGCTTCAAATACAGGCAGAAGGACTCCGGGGACGACTGGACAGTCGTGGACAAGTCCTGCATAAGCTCCAATGGAGGTGAGTTCACAGCCCATCTTACAGAGCTGGAACCGTCCACGACTTACGAGTTCTTCCCATATTCCGGTGATGAAATGCTGGATGTGAACGAATTTGTCACGGATGCTCCACGCCAGCTGCCCAATGCCAGTTTCGATGTCATAAGTCCTGTTACATCAAGTTATTACAAGTGGTATGACCCTGCAAGTGCCATTGATGACTGCAAGACTGAATTCTGGGGCTCGGGCAATGGAAGCGAGACTATCGGAGGTTCTGCCGGAATGGGATTCGTGATTACAGCTCCGGATGACAATGACAAAAAGGACGGGGAAAGGTCTGTGGTCTGCCAGTCAGTCAATGCGGTGGTTAAATTTGCCGCCGGAAACATTTTTGCCGGATCCTGGAACGGTATGGTGGGAACCAAGGGCGGCAAAGTGCTTTTCGGAAGGCCGTGGACAACCAGACCTAAGGCATTGAGAATATGGGCGAAATATTCAGCTGGTACCATTACCCATATTGATGGGGTGCCGGATGGAGTCACCGTCAGCACAAGCGACTATGACATGGGTATGGTCAAAGTGGCCCTCGGATATTGGGATTACAGGAAGTATGGAGGAACCAAGGAAAGCCCTATACTTTGGAATACCACGGATAAGTCAAGTTTTGTGGATTTCAACACTGATGCTTCCACCATTGCCTATGGGGAGATCTATTTTCACGGGGATGGCTATGAAACCCTCAACGGGGTCAAGACAAAGCAGCCTACTGGGGAATGGAGACAGATTACCATCCCATTGAACTACAGGGATATGACCACTGTTCCTACGCACATAGTGGTATCTTGCGCATCATCTGCCTATGGTGATTATTTCACCGGTTGCGAAACTGCCAAGCTCTGGCTCGATGCATTCGAACTGATATACTGAAAAAAGGGGATGGACAAATAGACTTTTGTTCATCCCCTTCGAGGCTCCTATACCCCTCCTTTCGGATTGTGTCTTAACCGGCACGCCCGGTCGTATTATCAGTTGATAACCACCTGTCCGTCCCGGACATCCACCTCGACAGTGGAGCCGCGGCTGACCCGTCCTTCCAGTATTGCCTTGGCAATAAGATTGATCAGCTCCCGCTGCATAAGCCTCTTGATAGGCCGTGCACCATAAGCAGGGTCATAGCCCTCATTGCTCATATAGTCTTCGAAGGCTTTGGAGAATCTGATGCCCACGCCGTTTTCGTCCAACTTCCTGCGCAACTCGTCCATCTGCAGATGCAGAATCTCCCTTATGTCTTCGCGGGTAAGTTGCTCAAAGGTAATGATTTCGTCAATCCTGTTGAGGAATTCCGGACGCATAGTGGCCCGCAGCTGCTCCACGGTGGCATTGGAAGTCATAATCAGAATGGTATTCTTGAAATTGACCGTCCTGCCCTTGTTGTCGGTAAGCCTTCCGTCGTCCAACACCTGAAGAAGTATGTTGAACACATCCGGATGCGCCTTCTCGATTTCGTCCAGCAGAATCACTGAATAAGGTTTTCTCCTCACGGCTTCGGTGAGCTGACCGCCCTCATCGTAACCCACATATCCCGGAGGCGCACCCACCAGACGGCTCACTGAGTGCCTTTCCTGATATTCGGACATATCGATTCGGGTAATCATATTCTCATCGTTGAACAGGAATTCTGCAAGGCTCTTGGCAAGTTCCGTCTTGCCCACACCGGTGGTTCCCAGGAACATGAACGAACCTATAGGCCGCTTCTCGTTCTGCAACCCCGCCCGCGAGCGTCTCACGGCATCAGATACTGCCTTGATGGCCTTGTCCTGTCCTATGACCCTCTTGTGCAGTTCGCTTTCCATCCTCAGCAATTTGTCCTTCTCGCTTTCCAGCATCCTGTTCACAGGTATTCCCGTCCATCTTGCCACGATTTCGGCTATGTCCGAAGGGGTAACAGCCTCGTTCAGAATAGGGTCCTTGATTGCGTTTTTCTTGGCCGTGTACTCTTCGACGGTTTTCTGAAGCTCTGCCATTTTGCCGTAACGCAGTTCCGCAACCTTGCCGTAGTCTCCGGCCCTTTCAGCAGCCGCTGCCTTCACTTTCAGGTCCTCGATTTGCGACTTTGCGTTCTGGATTTTCGTGATTATCGCTTTCTCCTCGTCCCACTTTTTCTGCAGCACGTCGTGTTTGGCACGGGCTTCCTTGAGTTCCTCCTCAATCTTGTCCAGTTTCAGGGACACTCCCTCGTGCTTGACTGCCTGCCGTTCAATCTCCAGCTGCTTGATCTGGCTGTCCAGCTCAGCTATAGGCTCAGGCACGGAGTTCATCTCCAGACGCAGTTTGGATGCCGCCTCGTCCACCAGGTCTATGGCCTTGTCCGGCAGGAAACGGGAGGTGATGTACCTGTGTGACAGCTCTACAGCCGAAATCAGGGCATCGTCTTCGATTCTCACCTTGTGGTGGTTCTCGTATTTCTCCTTCAAACCCCTCAGTATGGATATGGATTCTGCAGGTGTAGGCTCGTCCACCATCACCATCTGGAATCTTCTCTCCAGCGCCTTGTCGGTTTCGAAATACTTCTGGTACTCGTCCAGTGTGGTGGAACCTATGGTCCTGAGCTCGCCCCTTGCAAGAGCAGGCTTAAGTATATTGGAAGCATCCATAGCTCCGGAACTTCTGCCTGCGCCCACCAGAGTGTGAATCTCATCAATGAAGAGTATGACCTCGCCGTCACTGTCCACAACCTCTTTCACAATGGCTTTCAGCCTCTCCTCGAATTCTCCCTGATACTTGGCTCCGGCAATCACCGCACCCAAATCCAAAGAGTAGATTATTCTGTTTTTAAGGTTTTCAGGCACGTTTCCGTCCACAATTTTCTGGGCAATGCCTTCTGATATTGCGGTTTTGCCCACTCCCGGTTCACCGACCAGGATAGGGTTGTTCTTGGTCCTTCGGCTCAATATCTGGAGGACCCTTCGAATTTCTTCGTCACGCCCGATGACAGGGTCCAGTTTGCCCTGGGCAGCCCTCTCATTCAGGTTGATGGCGAATTTCTGCAAATTTTCGTACTTGTTTTCCATATAATTTTCCTCCTTTCTTTCAAATTCGTTGACTCAAATTTCTTGAGCTTCTGAAAATTAAAAAATCGCCCGCTCCGAAGAGCAGACGATTGTCCGGGATTCAAATTATATTCCCCTGCAGTTTTATACTGACAAAATGTCAGCACTCACTATTCGAGGCTATCTGCAGGTTGAGCTTCCTCGCCGTTGAAATCTATGGCTGCAGGTGCTTCCGTTTCAATCTGGTCGGTGATGTCACCGCTCTTGTTGATGTTCGGAACGAAAGTGGTGATGACTGAAACCACAAATATGAACGCTACGAGTCCCCAAGTGATTTTTTCAAGGAGGTCAGTGGTTTGACGCACTCCAAAAGTCTGGTTTCCTGTAGCGAAGTTGCTTGCGAGTCCGCCACCCTTGCTGTTCTGAAGGAGAACAACGATGGTGAGAAGCACGCTGGCGAGAATCACCAAAACTGTAAGGATTATGAATAAGGCCTTCATAGTATTGTACTTTTAATTATTTTTCAATTTTTCAATAAGGGATGCAAAGTAAGCACTTTTTTCCGGATATGCCAAAATTAGTTGCGAATATATTTTCGCAGCCTGCTCATAATAGCCCTGTTCGGCGTATATTGCAGCCAAAGTCTCAGTGTAGAATCCCAGGTCTTTGGCCACTTCCCCCTCTTCCTTTTCCCATTTGTGCGAGCTCAAGGATGCCAGCAGTTTTCCGTCCTCTTCCTCTTTCACATTCGCATAGTCTGCCTGGGAGAAAAAATCCCCGCCGGCCATCTTCACCTTTCTGCGGTAGGTCTGCTGCTCAACGGGCTGTTCCTCTTCCTGAGTCTGAATCACATCCGAATAGTCCGGCATACGCTTGCCTTTCAGCAGACAGACCAATTTCCTCCTGTCCGGGACATGCAGTGCAGCTTCCTTGAAACTGAGGCTTCTGCCGTCTTCCTCGCCGCTCTGCGCAAGTCTGAGGCAGAGTTCCCGGCGCGCAGCTGCGAACCAGGGATAAATATTCACCACTCCGGAAAGCTCGTCTGTAGTGAGTTTTTTCAAATCTATGTATCCTTCTGCCATATTCTTACCAATTGGCCACTGTGGCATTGAAAATATCCTCACATAGTTTGTCCAGAATGCCGTCCGTCCCGGAAATCAAGTCGCTTTCAACAGCATCGAGCATCTGGTCCGCAGAGAAGTCGGCATAGGCAGAAAATGACTTCTCGAAATCGTCCTCAGGATATTTTTTGTTTGAGAAATATATTTTCACCGTGACAGTCAGGCGGTTCATTGCAGCCTGTTCATTTGCAGAAATGGCAGTCGCCTTCACGTCGTAACCGGTGATTTCCCCTGCAATGGTGAGGTCTCCATCCTGGTCCACCTGCTCCAATTTGGTGAGTTTGCGGAACTTGTCCTTCATTGCCTCGGTGAGGTCATTCGCAAGTGAAGGGTTTACCCTCAGGGCCTTGTATTCGAAATATTCAATATTTACGCTTTTTACGTCCGGCTGAATGGATGTTCCCGTGAATGAGTAGATTCCGCAGGCGGTTGCACATAATGCCACAGCCGTCACGGCCAGAGCCCGTAATGTCATTTTCATTGAACTGTTCATAGATTGTACTGTTTGATTTTTCTGTAGAGGGTCCTTTCGGAAATCTGGAGTTCCTCAGCCGCTGCCTTGCGGTTCCCATTGTGTTTCTTGAGCACTTTCATCATCAGTTCCAATTCATTCTGTTTTATGGAATTGTCTTCTGAAGGGATATCGCTGATGTCCTGCTCTTCCGGTTCATTTTCCTCGGCATCCTCCGCCCTGTGGTTATGCTTCCATCCGACGCTCATTTCATTGTCCGTTGCGCCGTTGTTCCCTTCAAAATCCGGAGCTTCTATGGCAGTTGTGGCGGTGAGAGCTGCGGAATTGCCCTTGAGCAACATTGCCTTTATGTTGTCCACATCCTGTCTGAGCTGGAAAATAGCCCTTATGATGGCTTCCCTCTCGGCAACGCTGTCCGCTGATTCACGCGCGGATGCCACAGTGGCCGGAAGCAGATTTTCCTCCATATTGGGGAGGTACTGCCTGAGTGTCTCTGCATCCACGTCGAATCTGTCTGCACGGCCAGCCTGATGAGCCGCTTCTATGGCGGAAACCGTCTCGGCGACATTCTTGAGCTGACGTATATTGCCCGGCCAGCGGTATTTGCGCAGCAATATGGACGCTTCTTCAGTGAGCACAGCCTTCGGCATACCGTAACGGTCGGCGAAGTCGGAGGAAAATTTGCGGAATAGCAGGTTTATGTCTCCGGGTCTCTGCCTGAGGGACGGCATCATTATCGTAACTGCATTCAGACGATAGAACAGATCTTCCCTGAACTTGCCTTTGGAAACGGCGTGCATCAGGTTGACATTTGTTGCCGCCACAACCCTCACATTGGTTTTCAGCACTTTGGATGAACCTACCCTTATGAACTCCCCGTCCTGAAGCACCCTGAGCAGCTTGGCCTGGGATGCGAGCGGCAACTCACCGATTTCATCAAGGAAGAGTGTGCCCCCGTCGGCCTCTTCGAAATATCCCTTTCGGGTGTCTATTGCTCCGGTGAAGGAACCCTTCTCGTGACCGAAAAGTTCCGAGTCCACAGTACCCTCCGGAATGGCTCCACAGTTTATTGCGAAATACTTGCCGGTTCTCCGGCGGCTGTTCTGATGTATTATCCTGGGTATATTTTCCTTGCCGACACCACTCTCTCCCGTGATGAGCACGGTTATGTCTGTGGGGGCGACTGCCACGGCGATTTCAAGTGCCCTGTTCAATGCGGGGTCGTTTCCCACTATATCATATTTATTCTTGAGCGATTGAAGTTCGTTTGCATTCATTTTCGTCAGTCATTTGCTTAAGCAGGCAAATTTAATCAAAAAACGTGACAGATTGTCCTAGTATGTCACAATGATGTCGGATATTTTTCGCTATATAGGCAAATTCTGCATTATTTTTGTAGCAAAGTCCGATTTGTCGCTGGCTTTGTTTTCAGTTGTATCGAAAAATGACTATATTTGCGCGGAAAAGTGTCCGAGAACAATTATAAACCATTAATTCAAATACGTAATGAAAAAGAGTATCAAATTCCTTTCTGTCGTTATGGGACTTGCTGCCGTAGCCTGCAGCTCCCCTGAGAAAATGGCAGAGCAGGCAGAGAACGTGATTGTAAAATGCAATCCAGAGGTTCTCGAAGTTGTTGCCGGAAATATCGACGCAGCTGTGACCGTTACTTATCCTGAGGATTATTTCCATCCGAAGGCTATCCTTACCGTAACTCCGGTGATTGTGTTCGAAGGCGGTGAGCAGGCAATGGAGCCTTATGTTTTCCAGGGCGAGAAAGTTCAGGATAACTATGAGACTGTTCCTTCAGCCGGTGCAACCGTTACGAAGAAGGTGCACTTCACTTATGAGCCGGGTATGGAAAAATGCTATCTTGAGCTCCGTGGTGTTGTTAGCTACAAAGACAAGAAGATCGACCTCCCTGTGAAGAAGGCTGCAGACGGTGCAAATACCACTTATATGCTTGCTTGTAAGAAGGGCAGGGTTGATTACAAGGCTGACAACTATCAGGCTGTCATCGCAATGCCTGAAGAGGGTCAGATTATCTATGCAAAGAACAGCTCAACTGTAAAGAATTCTGAGCTCAAGGGCCAGTCAGTGAAGGACTTCCTTGCTGCTGTAGAGGCTGCCAAGGCTAACGAGCGCAAGACCATCAAGAGCACTGACATCGTTGCATATGCATCACCTGAAGGTCCTGAGAAATTCAACAACGAACTTTCAGACAGCCGTTCAAATTCTGCACAGAAGGCATTCAACAAGGTTACCAAGAAGGCTCCTATCGATGCTCCTGTAAACGTGAAGTCTGTAGGTGAGGACTGGGAAGGTTTCCAGGCTCTCGTTGCAAATTCCAACCTTGAGGACAAAGACCTCATTCTCCGCGTCCTCTCTATGTACAGCGATCCGGCTGTGCGCGAGCAGGAAATCAGGAATATGTCTGCAGTTTACACTACTCTTGCAAAGGATGTCCTCCCTGGTCTCCGTCGTGCAAGGTTCATCGCTAACGTTGAGTTTACCAACTACTCAAGCGAGGAACTCCTCAAACTCGTTGACGAGAACATCGACGTTCTTGATGAAGAGGCTCTCCTCCGTGCTGCAACTCTCGTTAAATGCGAGAACAAGGCTGCCATCTACAAGAAGGCTATCGAGAAATACTCCAGCGCACGCGCTCAGTACAACCTTGCAGTCGTTTATGCAAAGGGCGGCAAAGATGCTGAGGCTAAGGCTGAGGCTGCAAAATGCGATGCCAACGATGCTGATGTGAAGAACCTTCTCGGTGTGCTTGCTCTCCGTGCAGGCAAGCTCGACGAAGCTGCAAAATACTTCGCTGCTTCCGCAACTGAGGCTGCAAAGGAGAACGCTGCAGTTGTTGACATCTATCAGGGTAACTACAAGGCTGCTGCCGCTAAGGTAAGCAAAGGCTTCGTTGCTGCTCTTGCCAACACTCTCACAGGTAACTACGCTGCTGCAAAGGCTGCAATCACTTGCGATTGCCCTCATTCAGCTTACCTTAAGGCTGTCATCGCTGCCCGCGAAGGTGACGCTGCCGCAGTGAAGGCTAACCTCGAGGCTGCAAAGAAGGACGAGAAACTTGCTAAGCGTGCTGCAAACGACATCGAGTTTGCACAGTACAAATAGTCTTCTCTGAACCGATTAAAAACGGATGACCGTCCATCTCGACGGCCATCCGTTTTTTTGGTTCGCCCAGCACGAACGTACTCTAACGGGCGCAAGTCCCCAAACCGCCCTGATAGTGGGAAGGTTACAGCCAAAGCAAGGGTGTCCATCGTGAGGTGGAATCTGAAGGAAGCCGGCGGCAAACGGTTGGCCCGATGAACA
>JALFGP010000036.1 GCA_022777205.1 Rikenellaceae bacterium | reverse complement strand
CAAATAACTCCACCGGTGGATATGGTGTTTCAGCAGTGTAACTTGGGATCCTGCGATGAACAAATGATGACTTTTTGGACAATGCGAATCATCATTGATGCCTGTCACACATTCAGCAACATTAGTTGCTGTGATAGTTTTGATGAATCATTGATACAAACACAAGAGGATATGTATTATTACACTCTTGCAACGCTGTGTACTGCATATCCCACGGAAGGAGGCACTGTGAATGACAAAACTTGATGAGCTGATTTCGGAGCTTTGCCCGGATGGAATTGAGTATAGGTGCTTAAAAGATTCCGTAAGTATTATGCGTGGTACACGAGTTGTCAAAAATCAGCTAATGGAGACTGGTGAATACCCTGTCTTTCAAAACTGCCTAACACCAATGGGATATTACAATAAATTCAATTGCAAGGAAAATACAGTTTTTATTATTGTGGCAGGTGCGGCTGGCGAAATTGGTTATAGTTCTACCGATTTTTGGGCAGCAGATGATTGTTTCTGTTTGATATGTCCGCCGAACCTTGAGAGCCGCTTTTTATATCACAATCTTTTAAGCCAACATAACTTTATTTTATCGAAGGTTAGACGAGCCAGCATTCCTCGTCTTGCAAGAGACGTAGTTGAAAATCTTTCTGTCCCCGTCCCCCCTCTGCCGGTACAGCGCGAAATTGTCCGTATCCTGGACAAATTCACGGAACTTACAGCGGAACTCACAGCGGAACTCACAGCGAGAAAGGATCAATATGAGTATTACCGGGATTCTTTATTATCATTTAACGTTTCATATCCACATGGGAAAATAATTGATATGCTTTCACAACCGATAACCGATGGCCCACATACTACTCCGACACTCGTAGAGAGTGGTGTCCCATTTTTATCTGTGGAAGCGGTTTATGATGGAAGAATTCACTTTGAAAGCAAGCGCGGTTATATAACCGAAGAGTTCGATGCCGAGTGCTGTAAAAAATATAAGCCACAAAAGCATGATGTTTTTATGGTGAAATCTGGCTCAACTACTGGAAAAGTTGGATATGTAGATACGGATGAGAGATTCAATATTTGGTCTCCTTTGGCAGCGATGCGGGTAAACAGTAACAATTCTTCCCGATATCTGTTCCATTTGCTTCAATCGAAATCAATTCAATCTCAAGTTCAAAGTAAATCAAGCCACGGATCTCAGCCGAATTTGAGCATGAGGGTGTTGGAACAGTTTGATGTTGTAATTCCACCATTAGACATTCAATTACGCATTGCAGATGTTCTCGACAACTTTGAAGCCATCTGCACCGACCTCAAGATTGGTCTGCCTGCGGAGATTGAGGCACGGAAAAAACAATATCAGTTTTATCGCGATCAGCTCTTGACATTCGCGGAATCCGGCAAGACAATCTTGACAGACAGACAGACAGACAGACAGACAGACAGACAGACAGACAGACAGACAGACAGACAGACAGACAGACAGACGAGTGTAATGCGCTGATTCGGCTTTGTCAATATGTTTTTGGATATGTTTCTATCGAACTCGGAACAATCGGCAAGGTTTCTATGTGTAAGAGAATTATGAAAGCGGAAACCTCACCGGAAGGAGATGTGCCATTTTTCAAAATCGGTACATTTGGGAAAAAACCGGATGCCTATATTTCTCGTGAGAGGTTTGAGGAATACCGCAAAGCATATTCATTCCCGAAAAAGGGAGATGTACTGATTTCTGCCGCAGGTACGATTGGTAGAACGGTTATCTATAACGGTGAAGATGCTTACTATCAGGATTCCAATATTGTTTGGATCGACAATGATGAAAGCGTTGTGCTGAATCGTTATCTGTTTTACTGTTACCAACTTCAACCGTGGACAATTTCTGAAGGTGGCACAATTGCAAGGCTTTACAACGATAACATCAGCAAAGCGAGAATTTGTGTACCGTCGATTGAGGAGCAAAGGCGTATTATTGATATCCTCGACCGCTTTGACGCACTATGTACTGACATTACAAGCGGTCTGCCCACTGAAATCGAAGCACGGCAAAAGCAATATGAATACTACAGGGACAAGCTGCTGACATTTACCCCGGCAGAATGACCCGGAAGGAGGTAGCCTATGAGCTATTTCAACATCGTTGCCCAGAGCAGCGAAAGCACAGTTGTAACAGAATACAAGCCCCAGGCAAAACGCTCGGAGGCTTACCAAAGTGAGGCACAGCTTGAACAGGAGTTCATTCGGCTGCTTGAGGAGTTGGGCTATGAATATCTGCATATTCACAAGGATACTGACCTTGTGGCCAACCTGCGTAGACAGCTTTCCAAACTGAACGGGTATGAATTCACCGATGGTGAATGGCAGCGTTTTTTCAGCGAAGTGCTTGCAAATCCTAATCTGGGCATTGCGGAAAAGACCCGGCTCATCCAGGAAGACCATGTACAGGTGCTGAAGCGCGATAACGGTGAAAGCAAGAATATCACCCTCATTGACAAAAAGAATATCCACAACAATATTCTGCAGGTCATCAATCAGTACGCCGTGTCCACCGGCGAGGGTGCTGCTCACGATAACCGCTATGACGTCACGATCCTTGTTAACGGTCTGCCGATGATCCATGTTGAACTGAAGCGCCGTGGTGTTCCCATCCGCGAAGCCTTCAACCAGATTGACCGCTATCAGCGGGACAGTTTCTGGGCAGCAAGCGGTCTGTATGAGTTCGTGCAGATTTTCGTGATCTCTAACGGTACCAAC
>JALFGP010000126.1 GCA_022777205.1 Rikenellaceae bacterium | reverse complement strand
TATTTTTGCAGGTCTAAACTACATCGATATGAATGTTGTCAATCTCGGTGAGCAGAACTCTGTGCTCAATTCTTTCATCGCGCAGATGAGAGACAAATCAGTCCAAAAGGACAGTATGCGTTTCCGTAGGAATCTGGAAAGGGTGGGAGAAATTTTCGCCTATGAAATCAGCCGGAAACTCAGATACAGCTCCAAAGCAATCGAGACCCCGTTGGGAACTGCCACCGTGTCCACTTTTGACGACTCCCTTGTAATAGCAGCAATACTCCGTGCGGGACTACCCCTGCACCAAGGCCTGCTGAATTTCTTCGACAATGCCAAGTCCGCCTTTGTGGCGACCTACCGCAAGTATATCAAGGGGGATGACTTCACGATGAATGTGGAATATTCCAGTTCCATAAAGCCTGAGGAAAAGGTTCTCATCATTGCCGATGCGGTGCTGGCCACAGGGGCTTCCCTGAAACTGGTCTATGACAGGCTTATGGAAGAGGGCTCTCCTGTCCATACCCACCTTGTATGCCCAATCTGTAGCGCATATGCGGTTGAGCATCTGCAGATGGTGATGCCGGACAATGTCACTCTCTGGGTGGCGGCCATAGACGAAGAACTCACAAGTCATTCCTACATCGTTCCGGGTCTGGGTGATGCCGGCGACCTGGCCTATGGGGAAAAGAGCGAATAATGCCTGTTTGAGCGGCTTTGCCTATGCGGGGATGGTGACCTTGCTTTTGCTGGCGCTGTCCCTCGTTCCGCCTTTCGAGCTGTTCGGGCTGAGGCTTGAGCGTGTGAATCCCTATCCTTCCATTTTGGAATATGACGACAGTTCTCTTCCCGAGGACTTCGTTCCCGACCTTGAGTCTCTGCTTGTGCAAACTCCTGTACATCAGGATGATTCAGTGGCGGTGACATTCGGGGATGCGGATTCCAGCCGTACCGTCAGAATTGCTTTCCTGGGGGATTCCTTCATTGAGGGGGACATCTTGACCTGCAACCTGAGGGAGCATCTCCAGTCTGACTTCGGTGGTGGAGGTGTGGGGTTCGTGCCTTGTCAGCTGCCGTTCAAGATTTACCGCCGTACCGCTTCCGTCAGCAGCAGCCTATGCAAGAGTTATGGGATACTGAAGGTTAAGGCCGCTCCCGAATCCCTGAAGGACAAGTTCCTCGCGACCGGCTATCTGTCCACAGCCGGCAAGGGTGCCGTGATGGAGTGGAAATGCGGGGACAATTTCAGCCACCTCAGGGGAGGAGACCTCTGCCGTGTGATTTTCCTCAGCCCTTCGGACAGTCGTGTGGAACTGTTGGCGGACGGTGAGATGACACTGGAATGCAATGTTTCCGGCTCAGAGCTGCTCAGGCAGATTGTGATTCGCCGGCCGGCTGAAAAACTCGAACTCAGGGTCCTGGAAGGAGAACTGCTGGTCTATGGGGCTTCATTCGAGTCCTCCTCCGGTGTGATTGTGGATAATCTTTCCGTGCGCAGCAATAATGGAGGAGGCATCTTCAATGTATCCTCCCAACTCAATCGCCAGTTTGCTGCCCTACTGGACTACGACATAGTGGTCCTCCAATATGGCCTGAACATTATGCTCCCGGACAAGCAAAACTACAGCAAGTACCAGAAACAGCTGGAGGATATGATAGAATATGCCAAGGCGGTTTTCCCTGACAGCCGTATAGTGGTTATGGGAGTGACAGATCGCGGAATCCTGAGGGAAGGGGAGACTGAATATTCCTCCATACGTTCCGCAGATGCCCTGACCCGGCACCAGAAGGCAGCAGCTGACAACAAGTCAGTGCTTTTCTGGGACACCTGGTCTGAAATGAATGCCCTTGGTGGCCTCGATACCTTTGTCCAGAGAGGATGGGTGGCCACAGACCAGACTCATTTCACCTATGCAGGGGGCGCAGTGCTTGCCGGAAGGATGTATCCGTTTATGTCTTCCCTGGTTTTGGAAGCCCGCGGACACGATCTGGAACCTCTTGATGCTCTCGAAGCGCCACCTTCGGCACCGGCAGAGTTGATGGGCGGGAAAAACCAACTTGCGGGACAGTCTGCCCCTTCCTTCAATTAGCCTGTATGTCCCTGGTTGCTCTGATAACAAGTCTTTTTTCCGGGATTGAATTTCCCGTGGTTTTTCCGGACTCTGCCGAGCGGATTCTGGCCTGCCTGAAATACAGTCAGACGGCTCCTCTTCAGCTTCCGAGCGTGTTTATGCTCTGTTTCCTGCTCTGTTTCCTGCCTCTTCTGGCTCTGGTCTCCCGCAGTACGGGATTGCGCAAGCTGCTGATAGCGGCAGCCTCGGTGTGGCTCTACTACAAACTCAGCGGCAGCTGGGTGTGGCTGCTTCTTCTGCTTGCCGTTCTGACTTGGGGAATCGCCCTTGCCGTGCAGCGCAGGCTGGATCACGGACGGGGGACCTCGGGCTGGGTCGCCGTGGCTGTGGGGCTGAATTTGCTTCTGCTGGTTCTCTTCAAGGCTGGAGGGGCCTTCGGTCCATATTTGGGCGAGGTGGTAGGGCAAAACTGGATGCGGCTGGCCATACCCGCAGGCATTTCTTTCTTCTGTTTCCAGTCCATTTCCTATGTGGTGGATTGCAGAAGGGGACGTATCAGGGCCAGGTCTTCCTTTCTGGATGTGCTGCTTCTTCTGGCATATTTTCCCAAGATGTTCCTGGGACCTCTGGTGAGAAATGCGGATTTCATAGCCTCAATGCAGAATCCACGTCTGTCCCTGACCCGGGAGGAAAGGGCCGGAGCCATACGACGCATCATTTTCGGACTTGTAAAATTCTGCATACTCTCCCGGGTAATAGGCCGTTTCCTGGTGGACCCGGTCTTTGCGGCCCCCTCGGCAGCCGGCGGACCTGCGAGCCTTCTGGCAGTATATGCCTACACTTTCCAGCTCTATTGCGATTTCTCCGGTTACACCGACCTTGCCATAGGCATTTCCTTCTTCCTGGGCATTCCTCTTCCCGAAAACTTTGCTCTGCCCTATCACAGCGCAAGCATCACTGAGTTCTGGAGACGCTGGCACATAAGCCTTTCCACCTGGCTGAGGGATTACCTCTATATAAGTATGGGAGGGAACCGCAAAGGCAGGCTGCGCACATATTTCAACCTGCTGGTGACTATGGTCTTGGGCGGCCTTTGGCACGGTGTGGGGGTGATGTTCCTGCTATGGGGCCTTTGGCACGGGGTACTGCTCTGTCTGCACAAGCTTATGCTGGGTATGGACAACAGGATTGCAAGATACTGGTTCGGCAAGACAGGGGCTTCAATGAGAACCTTACCCCGTGCAGTGGGGATTTTTGTGACCTTCAATGCAGTAGCTTTCGGCTGGCTGATGTTCCGCAGTCCGGATTGGGAGGTGTTTACGACCATAGCCGGCAATATTGCATCCTTCTGGTCTGCGTCTGATTTCGAATCCATTGCTTCGATTGCGGGGTCAGTGTCCGGGGATATTACCTCCGGGGCTGCTCTCGGTATATCGCTTGTGGCGCTGGCTGTGGCTGTTGTAACTCATTTTATGCCCTCCTCACTTGTGGCTCACAGCGACCGTCTGCTGTGCCGGCTTGGTTTCTGGGGACAGTGCCTGATTCTGGTCCTTGTAATATGGGCTGCAATGCAGACTTCCGCCCAGCTCTTTCCTGACGCGACTTCCGCCCTTCCTGTCTATGCCAATTTCTAAAAATCAAAACTAAATGGAATCAAGATTTTACAACTACACAGTTCTGCCTCAGGACATTGACTGTACTGCAAAGGCAAGGTTTACCAGCATCATAAGGGCTCTTTTGGACACTGCCGGAGAGGATGCGAGGGTCAATGGTTTCGGCATACAGCCTATGACCCAGTTGAATATGGGATGGGTGCTTTCCAGACTTGCCGTGGAGATAGATGCCCGTCCTGCCGAACACGAAAATTATACTGTGGAGACTTGGGTGGCCGATTATGGAACCCTCGCCACTCACCGTTGTTTCCGCATCTTCGACTCCCAGGGCAACTGCATAGGGCGTTCCGTTTCCCAATGGTGCGCAATAGACTATACTGCCCGCCGTCCGGCTCCTCTGTCCAAACTTGCCCATCTGACAGACGGCACCACCACTGACCAGCCTTTCCCTTGCGACCCACCATTGAAACTCAAGGCTTTCGAGGCTGAAACCTGTTTCAGCAAGACTGTAAAATACACCGACATAGACTTCAATAGGCATATGAACACCCTGCGTTACCTCGATATGCTTGCTGACGCGCTCCCTCTGGAGGTGGTTACCGGAGACTGTAAACTGAGGGCTGATTTTCATTTTGTCAAAGAGTCGGTCTATGGGGAAGTGCTGAACGTCGCCCAAGTCGAAGAAGTGCCTGAAGGAGAGGACGGAACCCAATCATATAAAATGTCCATACGCAAGGCCGACGGTACCCTTGTCATCCTCGCATCCCTCTCATTCAAGGCCTGACTTCCCTATGCATAAGGCAGCTCTGAGTGCGGAACAGAGCTTTATGGTACAGGATTTGAACATAATGACCTCCGGTTTATTAAATAGTGTAATATTATGAAAAGAAAAATCGGAATCATTATCGCGGCAGCAGCCTCAGCTCTGCTTATGCTATCCTGTTCCAAAGACAACGGTCCCGACTATACTCCGGCCT
>JALFGP010000087.1 GCA_022777205.1 Rikenellaceae bacterium | reverse complement strand
CAAGGAAGTGAATGAAAGCAAACTGAATGTTTCTTTGAATTTCGACCAGAAACTTGATTTTATAACTCAGGGTCTTTCCATTACCGCGCTTGTCAATTTCAATTCCTGGTCTTCATCTTCTTACACAAGGTCTCTCACACCTTACCTTTACCGTGTGGTTCCGGGCAGTTACAACATTGTTGCAGACCGCTATGCCCTGGATTTGCTGCGTGAAGGAGAAACCTATATCAATCAGTCTGATGCAACAAGGTATTCTGACAATCTTTTCTATTTTGATGCAAGGCTGAATTACAATAGGCGTTTCGGGAAACATACTGTAACCGGAATGTTGATGTATATGATGAGACAGTTCAGGAATTCAGTCCTTCCGAGCCGCAACCAGGGATTCTCCGGGCGTGCAACCTACGATTATGACAACCGTTACCTTGCAGAAGTGAACTTCGGTTACAACGGTACTGAAAGACTTGCGAAGGGAGAGCGTTTCGAGTTTTTCCCAGCGGTGTCAGTGGGCTGGGTGCTGAGTAACGAGAAATTCTGGACTCCTTTGAAACCTGTCCTTTCCCATTTGAAACTCAGGGCCTCCTACGGACTTGTAGGTAGTGATGAGACCGGAGGCAGCAGTGCTCCATATTACATGTATATGTATTCTGTGAACCTGAATGGCGGTCCTTATTTCCAGTCTGGACAGCAGGGAAATGCTTCCTATGAGTATCAGGGACCTATCATTACCGGTTATCCTGTGGAAAATCCTTCCTGGGAAAGGTCCAAGCAGTTTGACGTAGGTCTTGACCTTCATCTTTTCAATGACCTGCAAATCGTCTTCGACTATTTCGACTACAACAGGGAACGCATTCTCATCGAAAGGGCCTCCTTTCCTGACATTATGGGCTATATGGGTATAAAACCTTGGGCCAACCTCGGAAAAGTACGCAACAGAGGTGTGGAATTCAGCATAAATTACCGCAAGGAAATCATTCCTGAATTGACCATAGACCTCAGGGGCAATTTCACCTACACATCCAACAAACTTGTCTATAAGGATGAACCTGAATATGATTACTCTTGGCAGAGCCAGACAGGAAAGCCTCTGAATGCTCTCTACGGCTATATCTGTGACGGCTTTTTCGAGAATGAAGAAGATATAAAAAGACACTCGGACCAGTCTTTCTTCGGAAGTCAGGTGATGCCTGGAGACTTGAAGTACAGGGATATAAACGGTGACGGCTCAATTACCTCCGAAGATATGGTGATGATGTCTCCATACGGTTCAAATCCGGGAATCCAATACGGTTTCGGCGTCAGTCTCACCTACAAGAAATTCGATGTCAGCGTATTCTTCAACGGGTCGGGAAACCGCAAGATCTTCCTTGACCCTGCTTGGGTGCAGCCGTTCAACCAGTCTTGGACAGCAGACCGCAACCTGATGCAGTGGATTGCAGACGGTTACTGGAAAGAAGGGCAGGACAACTCTGCTGCCGTATGGCCAAGACTCGGCACGGCTCAGGCACAGCAGGAAAACAACCTTGTTCCGAGTACATTCTGGATGAAAGACGTGAGTTTCCTTCGTTTCAAGACTATTGAAGTGGGATATTCATTTCCACATTGCAGGGTATATCTGAGTGGAGACAACCTGTTTGTCTGGTCTCCTTTCAAACTCTGGGATCCTGAATTGTATTTCAGTACATATCCTTTAAGCCGGACATTCAACATAGGTGTTCAAGTTAATTTCTGATAATATGAAAATCAACCATATATCCAAATATATAATATCATCGCTGGCTGCATCCTGCCTGTTATCCTGCAGTTTTCTTGACGTTGTGCCGCCAGAGACTGAAGGGCCTGAAGACTTCCTGATTGAGGCAGAAGATGCTTTGAAGTATCTTTACGGTTGCTATGGTACTTTACTGAACAATAATACCAAAGTATTGTCTTATAACACCTTGGCATTCGGAAGCGACGAGGTGGTGGGCCCTGAGACTGTTTACGACCATTTCCGCAAACAGCAATGCAATCAGGTGACGGGATACAATGTGGCTTCAAATGGCGGAGTCTGGGGACCATACTACCAGGGAATCGGCTACTGCAACAAATTCATAGACGACATAACGACCTATCAGGTGAAGAATCTCACCAACAGCGACAAGGTGAATTATATCGCCGAGGCAAAATTCCTTAAGGCTTATTATCACTACAAGCTTATGTCTGCCTGCGGTCCGATTCCGATTATTGACTCCCAACTCCCGATGTCCTTGCCTAAGGATCAAATCCCGGGACGTTCCCATTTCGATGCCTGCGTGGATTATGTCGTGAATCTCTGCGATGAAGTCTATCCTGACTTGGAGAAAAATTTCGACAACAACTCACGTTATTATGGAAGAGCTACGAAGATGGCAGCCAAGATGCTTAAGGCAAAAGTGCTGGTGCTGGCTGCATCTCCTCTGTGGAACGGTTCCTTCCCCGACAAATCCTGGAAAAATGACAAATATCAGACTCCCGGATATGGCTATGAACTTGTGTCAAAGGTATATGATCCTCAAAAATGGGAGAGGGCAGAGAAAGCCTGTCTGGAAGCCATAGAAGAGGCTCATGAAAACGGACACAAACTTTTTGACCTGGAGGATTCCGAAGCCCTCAGACTGTCTGAGGGCATTCCTCTCCCGAAGGTGCCGGTAAGTGATGAGGCGGCCAGACAAGAGATAGCGAAACGTACTATGCTGATGCGTTATGTTACTGTTGCAAGGCCAAATCAGGGCAATAAGGAGATTATGTGGGGATGTCTGTGGCTCAATAATGAGATATGCTCCTGGGCTTCATATCCGCATTATGTGCTTATCCGCGAAAACGGCCAGCCTGCAGGAGGTTGGGGTATGATAAGCCCGACTCTTCAGACTGTGGAGTCCTTCTTCACCAAAAACGGAAAGCGTCCGGCAGACGATCCTGCTTTCCCGAGTGAAGGTGATTGGCTCAGAAGGGCTGGTTTTGAGGGTGTGCAGGAAAATGTCATTAATCTATGCGCCAACCGTGAACCTCGCTTTTATGCAGCCGTTTCCTTTGACGGGGACGAGTATTCTCCGGTGATTGCCAATGGCTCTCCGCTCTATATCAATGCAATGGACCCCGACCAGAATGGTTACAATACCGACAAATACGGTGTGAACAACAATTCCCGGACAGGATTCTGGAACAAGAAACTGGTGCATCCGAACACTCGTTATGACACCTGGGGAAATGATAACACCGGAACAGTAATTGACCACCCTTGGGCGATCTTCAGACTTGCAGACCTCTATCTGATTTATGCTGAGGCGTGTGCTCATACCGGACATTTTTCCGAAGGCCTTGTGTACTTGAATATGATAAGGAAGAGAGCCGGAGTGCCGGAATACACACTTGCCGAAGTTTCGGATTCCGACAAATTCCTGAAGGCCGTACTTGAGGAAAGATTTTCGGAATTGTATCTCGAAGGAATGCGTCTGGAAGATATACGGCGTTATGTCAATGGACCTAAATATATGAGCCACGATTGCTATCAGGGACTCAATGTCCTTGAAAAGAACCTTACTTTCGAGACCTTCAACGTAAGGAAAACAGTGGAACAGCAATATGTTTGGCACGACAGGATGTACCTGCAGCCGGTTCCTGACAATGAAGTATATGCAAACCCTCAGATGGTTCAGGCTCCGCTTTATTAAATCTTTTGGATTATGAATACAAAAATTTACAAATATCTGTGCATATCTGTTGTGGCCGCTACATTACTGTCCTGCACGGAAAACCAGATGGACATATTTCCGGATGAGTACAAATCGATTGTCTATGTCAAGGAAAATACGGCCAATTATGTTACTATAGATGCTACAGCCGAAAATCCGTCCTTTGATTTTACAGTGTGCAAGGGAGGCAGTGATATGACGAAATCGGCTGATGTGAGTGTCATTCCTCTCACTCAGGAATATGTGGATGAGCATTATAATTCTGCATCAATCGATATCAGGTATTCTGTTCTTCCGGATGATTCTTACACTGTGGACACTCCACTGGAATTGCACTTTACCGAAGATGAAACATACAAGGTCATTTCATATACACTGATTTCTGAAAAACTTGCCGCTTTGGTTTCCGCCAATACTGATGTCCGTTACATTATCGGATTCAGCTTGGACAGCAAGACGACATCCGTAAATGAGAAGTGCTCGAGGTATGTCTGTGAAATCAGTGATGTGATAGTTCCTACTCTCGGATTCGAAAGAGCCGGACTGAACAGGTTAAGCACTCCTATAGATGAATCATATAATAATGACGAACTTACAATAAAACTTCCTGTAGAGGTCAAGTCTCTTAAAAACCGTTGGGATATCAATGCGGATGTCGTGCTGGACAAAGAGTGGCTCAATACCTACAATACTGTCAATGCCACCGATTATCTCCTGCCTGAGACCTATAGTTTCACTCCAAAGGTAGAACTTGTCTCTTCTGAACAGAAGGCTTATGTGATGATAACTCTGAAAAATGTATCCGAAATTCTCAAAGCTGTCATTCTGCCTTTGAGACTGAAGAATGCATCCCAGTTCAAGATTTCAGAAACCGATGACATCTGTGCTGTTATGATAGATCCCACCATCGCGCATCCGGTTGAATTTGACAGGAGTACCTGGGATTGGAGGGAGTGTTGTCACGAACCTTGGGAGAAGGGTGGCAATTGCTCTGCTTATTATATGATTGACAATGATATAGCATCATATTGGCACTATAGCTGGGAAGCAGACAGTCCTTGTAATGCACAGAATAATCATTGTTTCGTGTTTGATATGGGAGCAGTGCACACAATCTCTGCTTTCGGTTATATCTGCCGTCAGAATCTGAAGAATATATGGGGTAAGGATGCTATAAATGCCCTGACATTCTTCATATCCGACAATGATGCTGTAATGAATCAGGATGTTCACGACCATTCCAATTGGAAGAAAATTGTCGATGCCTATCCTGTGGAGACTATTGATGAGGAGCAGATGATTCCTACAAGACTTGCAATGGGCCGTTACATAAAGGTGATGGTTGCCGGTTCAGCACAGGTTGAAGGTAATAACGGTTCTATGAAGGCTTGTATTGCTGAAATTAAAGCATACGGTAAAAATTGACAATTATGAGAATTATGAGAATTATGAGCAAATACATTTATTTCGCCATCTTGTGCCTGACACTTATGATGGCAGGATGCAACAAGAATGAAGCGAAGGTAAAGGTCAATGACCCGACAGGAAAGTTTATGAAGATCGTTGACCGGGGATTGTGCCAGGCAGACGGTAGCGAGTTTACCATCAAGGGCGTAAATTTGAACCATTGGCTTACACCGGAGGCTTATTGCTTTGGGTTTCAAAATATCTCCGTATCGGATGTGGATAAAGCATTCCGTCAGCTTTTCGGCGACGAGTATATGAACGGGTGGTGGAAACGTTTTCTGGAAAACTACATTTGCGACGAGGATTTTGTGTATCTGAACTCCATTGCTGCGAATACAGTGCGTATGCCGCTGACATACAAGCTTTTCAATGACACATTCTATCTTTGTGACAACGATCCCGAGGCTGGTTTCAGGTTTATAGACTATGTTGTCAAGATGTGCAAGGAAGTGGGTTTGTACCTTATTCTGGATATGCACGTGGCTCCGGGAGGACAGAGCGGAGCAGCACACATAGATGACAGCGACGGCTATCCTCGTCTGTTCGAGAGCCAGGAAAATATGGACGAGTATTGCAGAATCTGGAGGATGATTGCAGAGCGTTATGCCGAGGAGCCGATAATCTTGGGCTATGAGCTTCTGAATGAGCCGATTGACATGAAGTATGAGTCTTTGTATCCTTATCTTCAGCCGACTTATGAAAAGGCAACCGCAGCTATCCGGGAAGTGGACAAGAACCATATCATCATCTTGGGTGGAGGCAATTTCTGCGATGATTTTTCAATGTTGACCAATTATGCTTTTGACACAAAACTGATGCTTACTGCCCATCGCTACAGCAGCGTGGATGTCAGCAAATTTTCCGATATCTCCGTACAGACCAATCTGCCGATGTATATGGGTGAGTTCGGACACTGGGGAGGCGGAACGGATTTGACGTTTCAAGTCGTTTCAAATATTAAATCGAGGGGAATGGGCTATACTTACTGGCCGTTCAAGAAAATGGACAACTGGGAGTCCCTTCTCGGGTTTGATGTTCCGGAAGATTGGGAGAGCATTGTTGAATTTGTCAAGTCTCCGCGAGAGACCACTGCCCAACTGCAGATTGCACTGAAGAAGGTGGATATCGAAAAGGCAAAAAAAGCAATGGAGGAATACCTCGAAAACTGCAAATTCCGCAACTGCTTCGAGAGATCTGCTGTCCGTGAAGGATTGCAGTTCAGATAATAGGTTTACAGGGACTGTCGGGTTATGAAGAAACTAATAACCATTTTCCTGCTTGCTGCAGTATCAAGTGTCGTAACAACGGCCGCCTCGAAGTCTGAACTTCCCTACTGGCAGAATCCTGCTGTGCTGGAGCGTAACCGTGCACAGATGACTGCGAGTTTTACCGATGATGGAGAGCGCCTGATGCTCAACGGGACCTGGAAATTCTGCTGGTACCAGACAATTGATGCGAAGGCAGCAGACTTCTTTTCAGAGAGTTACGATGATTCCGACTGGGACACTATCCCTGTTCCGGGAATGTGGGAACTCAATGGCTACGGCGATCCGGTTTATGTGAATACCGGATATGCCTGGAGAGGCCACTATTCCAACAATCCGCCGATTCCTCCTTTGGAGCACAATTATGCCGGGCAGTACAGACGCAGATTCATTCTCGACCAGGCCTGGAAAGGCAAGGACATATTCCTGCACATCGGTTCAGCAACTTCCAATGTCAGGGTCTGGGTGAATGGCAGGGAAGTGGGCTATAGCGAGGATAGCAAACTGGAGGCCCGTTTTGACATTACCCGCTATGTCCATCCCGGAGAAAATCTCATAGCTCTGGAAATCTTCCGCTGGTGTGACGGAACCTACCTTGAGGACCAAGACTTTTGGCGGTTCACAGGCATAGCCCGCGAGGTCTTCATCAGTTCCCGTGACAAAAAGAGGATTGAGGATGTCCAGGTCATCGCAAAGGCTTCCGGGAATGCGGAGATCAGTCTGGAACTCACAAAAGGGGTGACAGCAGTGGAACTTGAGATATCGGATGCAAGTGGCAAGACGGTCTCATCCGGCAGATTATCTGTATCAGACGGCAAAGCATCATCCAAAGGCAATGTTTCCCTCAAGACGGTGCTGAATGTGCCGTCAGTGCAACTGTGGTCGGCAGAAACGCCGTATCTCTATACGCTCAAGGCTACAGCATACAGCAAAAAGACTGTCACACAGACAGTTGAGCTTCAAATCGGCTTCCGGGACGTGCAAATCGCCGGCAATCAACTCCTGGTCAATGGCAAGCCTGTCCTCATCAAAGGCGTAAACCGGCACGAACTCAATCCATTCAAAGGTTACGTGGTCTCGGAAACGGATATGCTCAATGATATTCTCATTATGAAGAGCCTGAATATCAATGCTGTACGCTGTTGTCACTATCCTAATGACCCTCTGTGGTACTCCCTGTGCGACAAATACGGCCTTTATGTCATAGACGAGGCCAATATCGAGTCACACGGAATGGGCTTTGGGGAACAGACGCTATCTGACAATCCGGATTATCTTGATGCTCATCTATCCCGCATCAGCCGTATGGTACGAAGGGACTTCAATCATCCCTCAATCATAATCTGGAGCCTTGGCAACGAGGCGGGGCCGGGTGAAAATTTCATTCAAGGGTACAAGATGGTAAAAGAGATGGATCCATCCCGGCCGGTGCAGTACGAGGGTTTCCTGGAATATGACAATCCGCATAAGCCTGTCTGCTCTGACATCATCTGCCCGATGTATTATGAGTATCCGTTTTGTGAAAAATACCTTGAAAACAATCCTGCCAAACCGCTGATACAGTGCGAATATGCCCACGCAATGGGTAATTCTATGGGTGGCTTCAGAGAATATTGGGACCTTGTGAGGAAATATCCGGCATATCAGGGCGGTTTCATCTGGGACTTTGCGGATCAGGCGTTGTGGTGGAAGGCGGATCCGGAAAAATACGGTACTGACCATATCTTTGCTTACGGCGGAGATTTCAATGACTATGACCCAAGCGACAACTCATTCTGCTGCAACGGTATAGTCGCTGCTGACCGGAGTTTGCATCCTCACGCCTATGAGGTGGCTTATCAATATCGTTCCATACATACGTCGGCATCAGCCGATGAGGCCCTGAACGGCAATGTACAGGTTTACAACGAAAATTTCTTCATCGATTTGTCAAGATACAGAGCAGATTGGAATGTGGAGGTCAACGGCAGGTCTGTCCTCAGCGGTACTGTGCCTGCACCTGCTGTCAGCCCTCAGAAGTCTGCTTCACTGAATCTCGGTTTCAAAAGGGCGGATATTCTCGCTGCCGCCGGGATTGATGATCTGTCCTCGGAAGACGTTTATCTGAATGTCAGATGGCTACTTGGGAGAGCCGATGGGATTCTTCCGGCATCAAGCGTGGTGGCTTATGACCAGATTTGCATCAATGAATCAGGAATAGTGGCCCCGACCAATCTTTCAGGCAGACCTGAAATCATAAGAAAGGACAGCAACCGTATCATTTTGGGCGGTCAAATGCCATACAAGGGCCTTCAGGGTGATAGAGCAAGTTCCTGGACGGCAGAGTTTGATCTTGAAAAGGGGGCGTTGACAAATTATACTGTTGATGGGAAGCAATTGATTCTGGAACCTGTTTCACCTTGTTTTGCAAGGGCTGTGACTGAGAATGACCTGGGCTCCAATTTTGACAAGCTGATGGCAATCTGGAGGGATTCGGACATTGTCCCATCAACCGTGGATTATGAGGAACTCGATGACTGTTCACGGTTTACAGTCGTGTCTGAGCCGCTCGGAGAGGCTGCTGTGGTGATAATGGAATACCGCATCTATGCAGATGGTGAAATCTCTGTTACCGAGTCTCTCAAAGATGCCGGGAAACTGGCGCTTGCACCGATTATGCCCCGTTATGGAATTCAACTCGCAATGCCCGGAGAGTATTCCTGTGTGGAATTTTTTGGAAAAGGGCCTTTCGAGAACTATGTGGACCGCCAGAGTGCGGCACTAGTGGGGCATTACAGACAAAGGGTTGAGGACCAGTATCACTATGGCTATGTCCGTCCACAGGAGTCAGGAACAAAGACTGGCTTGAAATGGCTGAGGGTAACTGACGAAAACGGCACCGGTCTGGAAATCATTTCTGACCGTAAATTTTCGGGTTCAGCCCTTCCTTTTTCCGTTTCGGATATGGATGTCCGTATGCTTGGGAACAATCAGGCACATTCACTGGAGCTCAAGGCAAAAGCCCACGAAAATGAACGCAGTCTGGGCAAGACCTGGATAAATGTGGATCTTATGCAATGCGGGTTGGGTTGTGTCAATTCCTGGGGAGTATGGCCCCGTCACGAATATCGTGTGCCTGCGGCAGAATATACTTTCCGTATCAATCTTCGTCCTCTCAATAATTAGCTATGAAGAATCTCTGTATATCAATTGCTTTGGCCATCTGTGGCCTGTTCTGGGGTTCCAGTGCGACAGCTGGGGAATATTCCTGGAAAGCGAAATGGATTTCCAAGGAGCAGTGTACAAGCGAGGCCAACACCTGGCTGGCATTCAGAAAGGATGTCCATCTGGACAAAGTCCCGCAATCCCTCGTTGCCCATATCGCTGCAGACAGTAAGTACTGGCTTTGGATCAATGACAAAATGGTGGTATTTGAGGGTGGCCTGAAGAGGGGCCCTGCACCCGGTGACGGCTATTATGACGAGGTGGAAATCGCACCTTACCTCAAGCCCGGGACCAACAGAATCAGCATACTGTTGTGGTATTTCGGACGTGCGGGATTCAGTCATATGAGCAGCGGCATTGCAGCAATGATTTTCGATGCCCGTGCAGAAGGGATTGAGATACTTTCGGATAAGGACTGGGGTTGTGAGATTCACAGTGGCTACGGTACAGCCCACTGCCCAGCTACCAACTACCGCCTCCCTGAGAGCAATGTCCGCTACGATGCCAATGCCTTTCCGGAAGATTGGTACCGGCTGGATTCTCAGCAATGGTTCGGCCCTGCAATTGAAATAGGCATAGAGCCGGGGCTTCCTCCTTTCGGCAAGCTGGTCCGCAGGCCCGTTCCTCTTTGGAAAGACTTCGGCTACAGTGAATATGTATCCTCTCATCAATCTGGAGACACTCTTTTCTGCCATCTCCCATATAACTGCCAGTTCTCCCCGTGTCTTAAGGTCAAAGCTCCTGCAGGAAGAGTCATTTCCATGATTACGGACCACGACTATGTTACGGAGGCCAAATGTGTCAGCGGGGAATATGTCACCAGGGAAGGTATTCAGGAATATGAGCATCTGCCTTGGATGAACGGAGATATGCTTATGTATATTGTCCCTTCGGACGTGCAAGTGATTGATGTCGGTTTCCACGAAACAGGTTATGCGACTGAATTTGCCGGCACATTCTCCTGCGATGATACTTTCCTCAATGACTATTGGGAGAAGGCTGTCAGGACTATGTATGTGAATATGAGAGACAGTTATTCCGACTGCCCCGACCGGGAAAGGGCACAATGGTTCGGAGACATAGTCAATGACCTCAATACAGCGTTTTACTGTTTTGACCGCAATGCCGACTTGCTTGCTGTCAAGGGATACAGGGAACTTGTAAACTGGCAGAAACCCGACGGTGTCCTATATCATCCTGTTCCCTGTTCCAACTACTTCAAGGAGCTTCCTATGCAGCTAATAAATGTAGTGGGGTGGTACGGACTGCACAACTTGTGGTATTATTCAGGGGATGATTCCTTTGTCGCAGAGGTTTATGAACCCATACACAAATACCTGCACGAGGTCTGGCAACTGGATTCAGAAGGATTCCCGATTTACCGTATCGGAGATTGGGACTGGCCGGACGAGGGACAGCACAGAGACCGTCAAGCCCAACTGAATTTCTGGTACTATCTTGCCTTGAAATCCGAGGCTGTGTCTGCAAGGATGCTTGGCAGAGAATCGGATGCACTTGAGAATGAGTCCATTATGCTGGGAATTGCAGAGAAACTCAACAGAGACTATTGGAATGGAAATGAATACCGCAGTCCTGACTATGATGATCCTCATCCGGATGACCGTGTGCAGGCGCTTGCAGTGATTTCAGGCATAGCCGCAGCCGACAAATATCCGGCAATCAAGGATGTTCTGAGCAGAGAATATAACGCTACAACTTATATGTTTCCTTATGTTCTCGATGCCCTGTTTACTATGGGAGAAGTTCAGATGGCTCTGGACAGGATGAAAAAGATGTATCCGACGGTGATGAAGGATGGATGCTCCACCTTGTACGAGCATTGGAATCATACAGGCTCATGCAATCACGCCTGGACTTCAGGGGCTATTGTGCCGATGTTCAGGCAACTTGCCGGTGTCGATGCTCTGGAACCCGGATACAGGAGATTCAGGCTTGCTCCGCAGATGGGCCCGCTTAAGAAAATAAACGCCTCTTTTGAGACAAAATACGGCAGGATTGCAGTGCAACTGGACCGTATCGGAAAGAAAATTAAAGCATCATTGACTGTCCCCGAAGGCACTCAGTGCGAGGTCATGCTCCATAATGGCAAAATGGAGACACTCAAGGCTGGTATTCATAAAGTTACTTTATATGGAAACAATTAAGCAAGCGGTGGCAACCGCACTCATGATTGCATTGGCACTTTCATTATTCATAGAAGCAGATGCCAAAGTGATTCCCAACCCCATATTCGCCGACAATATGGTCTTGCAGCAGAATGCTCAGGTGGCTTTCTGGGGAGAGGCGAAGGCTGGAGCAAAGGTGAAGATTACTACTTCCTGGAGCAGGAAGAGTGTGAGTGTGCAGGCCGATGCCGGGGGAAAGTGGTTCACAAGACTGGCTACTCCGTCAGCCGGAGGCCCTTATGAGATTCTTCTCGAAGACGGGGAGAAGACGCGCATCAGCAATGTCCTCATAGGGGAGGTCTGGCTCTGCAGCGGCCAGTCCAATATGGAAATGCCGGTTAAAGGGTGGCCGGGACAGCCCATAGCCGGCTCTGCGGATTATATATTGGGAGCTGATGCGCAACTGCCTGTGCGTCATTGTTATGTGAAACGGGAAACAGCATTGTCAGTCAGGGATAAATGCACGGCGACCTGGACGGAAAATACACCGGAGGGAGTGGCGGAGTCGAGTGCCTATGCCTATTGCTTTGCCCGCAGGCTGAATGAGGTCCTCGGTGTGCCGGTCGGAGTCATAAACGTGTCCTGGGGCGGCAGCAGCATTCAAGCCTGGATGAGCAGGGAATTGCTGGAGAGGGAATTTGCCGGAGAGGTGGATTTGAAGGCCTACGAACTTGGAAGATGGCCTGAAGGGCAGCAGGGATTTGTGCCAGCCTGTCTCTACAATGCAATGTTGCACCCTCTTGCCCCATTCACCATAAAGGGATTCATCTGGTACCAGGGCTGCAATGACAGGTCGGATTATAAACTCTACCGTAGTATGCAGCCTGCCTTTGTGTCTATGTTGAGGCAGGAATGGGGAGATGACTCCCTTCCATTCTATTTTACCCAGATTGCACCTTATTCCTATGGAAACCCCGATGACAGCTTGTCAGGATATTTTATGTGGACTCAGGCCTTGACGCTGAAGGATATTCCTTACAGTGGAATGGTTTCCACAGCCGACGCTGGAGAAAAGGACTGTATCCACGCTTCAGACAAGAAGACTCCTGCTGAACGTATGGCTAATCTGGCTCTTGTGAATACCTATGGATATTCGAGTGCTGTTGATGTGCAGACTCCTGTGGCTGAGTCTTTTGCATTTGTCAATGGGGTGGCGGAGGTGACATTCCGCACTGGGTCCCTGGGGCTTATGCCCATTTCGACAGATTTGCAAGGGTTTGAGCTTGCTGGGGAGGATGGGGTTTTCCGTCCTGCAGTGGGCAGAATAGATGAAAAACGCACAAATTTGGTCAGGGTTCAGTCTCCAGAAGTCTCAGCTCCAGTTGCTGTGAGATATTGTATGAAGAACTGGTTCGAGCCGACACTTTTCAATTGCTTCGGCATCCCGGCAAGTCCGTTCTGTTCTGATTATGAGTGACGGGCCGGGTGATTTATGAATCTTGATCGCCTGTTTGCAGGCATATTAAACGTGGTAATATGAGTATGTATAGGATATATCTTCTCGTGTTGGGCTTGCTGCTGAGTTTGCCGCTGGCAGCAGACAACAATCCTTTCAATGCAGCATCAGGAGGAACGACTGTGGTTCAGGGCCTGAACAGCACCAGGGTAGGGGAAATCAGGATAATTTCAGCCAATCCAGGAGATTGGAAATTCAGTGCTTCCATTGAGGCAGACGGGGACAGGGAAGTGCTGACCATTGTTATGGACTCTCCCACTCCCGCTCAACCTGCTGATTTCAAGGTCTTTTTCTCAATTCCGCAGAAAGGTGTCTTCAATGTGTGGACCTCGAAGACCGACTTTTCGACTCATCTTGACCCGTTCTGGTCCAGTCCCAACTATAGGAGTTCGTTTGCCTATTGTATGCCCCTGTACAGCTACTTTGATGACAATGAAAACAATTGCTTGACAATTGCTTGCAGCGAGTCTCTGCGCCGGGTGGATGCCAAGTTGGGAGTGCTTGAGGAAGGTTGTGAAATCTGTTCTGAATTGCAGTATTTCAATGAACCGGAAGCCCCTTTGACGCATTATACCACTCAAATTCTTCTGGATGCCCGCCATGTTTTCTGGTCGGAAAGCATCGCTGAAGCTTCCGAGTGGATGACCAATGCTGGGGGTTTTGAGCCGTCTGATGTACCTGATGCGGCCTTTGAACCATTATATTCCACGTGGTACCAGTTCCATCAGCAGGTCACAG
The DNA here is from genome assembly GCA_022777205.1 of Rikenellaceae bacterium. Taxonomy (GTDB): domain Bacteria; phylum Bacteroidota; class Bacteroidia; order Bacteroidales; family UBA932; genus Cryptobacteroides. Next base: position 38,253 of record JALFGP010000087.1, on the reverse strand, counting down.
ATGAGAGCGTCCTTGCGGAATGCCGTCTGGCAGCGGATTTGGGAATGAAGACTGTCATCTTGGATGACGGATGGCAGACAGACAACACCTGGAAAGGATATTCCTGGTGCGGTGACTGGAGGCCGGCTCTGTCAAAATTCCCTGATATGGCTGCCCACGTGGCCCGGGTGCAGGAATTGGGGATGAAATATATGGTTTGGTACAGCGTTCCGTATGTGGGGAGGAACAGTGATGCTTACAGCCTTTTCAGAGGCAAATTCCTCAGGGAAGACGGCAATGCCGCCATTCTGGATCCGCGTTTTCCTGAGGTGCGGGAATATCTTATCGGGACTTATGTGAAAGCCCTGAAAGAATGGAACTTGGATGGATTCAAACTTGATTTCATAGACGAATTCAGATTAAACGGTCCAGACCCCGCAGTGGCGGAAAATTATGCCGGAAGGGACATCCTGAATGTAAGTGAGGCGGTTAATGTGCTGATGAAGGATGTTTACACAAGTCTGCGGGCAATCAAGCCGGACATTCTTCTGGAATTCCGTCAGGCTTATATAGGACCTGCTGTGAGACAGTTCGGAAATATGTTCAGGGCAGCTGACTGTCCGGGAAATGCGGCCGACAACCGTAAGAGGATTGCGAATCTGCGCCTTACTTCGGGCAGTACTGCAGTGCATTCGGATATGCTGGAGTGGAATCTTGCAGAAACTCCTGAAAATGTGGGGCGGACAATCATTTCGTCCATTTTCGGTGTAATCCAATATTCTGTTATGCTGGAGAATCTTCCTCAGTCTCAGGCTGATGTGGTCCGGCAGTGGATGGCATTTGCCGGGGAACATAGGGAAACTCTGCTCAGGTCTGAATTCCGGCCGCGTCATCCTGAACTTAACTATCCTGTAATTGAGGCAGAAAGCGTGACCGAAAGAATTGTGGCAGTTTTTCAGGACAATGTGATTGTTGAAAGGGGAGACCGAAGCAAAAAATTTTATGTGCTGAATGCATCCGGTTCCACGAAAGTGAGAATAGAGCAGCCAAACGGAAAAATAATCACCGTTGAGGTCCCTTGCGGAGGCTGGTCAGCGATTAAGTAATCATTGGATACTGCCGAGTAATTATTCACTGCCGATGAAACTTGTTATGAATCGATGTAAGGCTTTAGTATCCGTCTTTGCCTGTGTTGTTATGCTGCCTTCCTGCACCGGGCAAGTCGAACTTGTCCTTGGGGAACCGGTAATCATTGTACAGGGCATAAGACCGGAAGAAAAGCTGTGGGGACCGTACCAATTCCCGGTGCCATATCAGATGGGTGACCGCATAGTGGTTTCTGTGCACGTTTCGGATGATTCTTTTACATCCTATGCCGACCCTTACCGCTGGTTTGAAAGCCGGGATGGCGGAAAGCATTGGCAAGAGGTCTCAGCTGCTGTGGCTGACTCCTGTGGTACAGTCTTGCCAGACGGGGATGTTGTGAGATTGCCTATGGAAAACTCGAAAGTGTTGACAGGATGGAAATTTGAGTCTTTTGACCGACTGACTCCTGACTATGATTTCTCCTGTCCTGCCGAGGAAGGCTGTTTCCCCATACCCGACGGGGCGAGGGGAGACCTCTTCGGTTCCATAGCATACACTTATAAGGCTGAAAGGCTTGCTCCTTCCCTAAGAGATGTGAAATGGGCTGTGTCCCGTTTTTCTTGCGGAGAGGTTATCAAGGACACTGCCTCTGTGGACTGGCCCGGACTTTCCCGCGTGGTCCACTGCAATGGAGGATTCAATCACCCGGTTCTGAAATCTGTGTTTCCAAGGGGTTATCCCAGAGTCGGTCCTGACGGTCGCCTCTGGGTTACAGCGTTTTCAGGAGAAGGGCATATCTCAAGGAAGACAGGAGTGTATTCACCTTATTACTCAGCATTGCTTTTCGTATCTGATGATGGAGCCCGTTCATTCAGAATGGTTGCGGAAATGGAATACCCGGCAGATGGGACAATGGAGTACCCTTATGCCTCCGGTGGTTTCTCTGACAGTGATATAGCCTTCTTTCCGGACGGTTCAATGGTCTGGTTCTTCCGTTCCAACTGGTACGGCACTACCGGTCAGGAATGGAGTCCGATGTACTGGAGCCGTTCCGAAGATGAGGGCAAATCCTGGAGCAAGCCTGTAGTATTTTCTTTTTGTGGCACGCTTCCGAGGGTGGCAACTCTCGAGTGCGGTACATCCATAGTGGTATATGGCCGTCCGGGTATATTTGTGCAGGCCTCATTGGACAGGGGAGGCAAGCATTGGAGTGAACCTTTGGAAGTGATGACAGCTTCCGACCGTTCTTCCCTGGCAAATATTCCGATTGAAAATCCGACTTTCCACGAATATGACGGTGCAGGCGGAAACCCTGAAATAATCCCTCTTGATGCCGATACGGCTCTGCTTGTATATAGCGACTTCTATGTCCCCGACTCAAAAGGCATCAAAAGAAAGTCCATACTATGCCGCACTATTACTGTTCGTAAATGATATCAAATTCCCGGTTAAGCATTCCTAGACCGAAGGATTAATCATCTCCTCATAAAGCGCAACCGGGCCGAGGTGCCAGAGTTTTGTGGATTCATCTGCAAGACGGGGATAAAGTCCGGATGAATAAACGCGGCGGACCGCCTCAAGGTTGCCACATCCATTTTCTTCAGCATATATGCGTGCCACCCCTGCGATGATTCCGGGAAGCAGCAGATATAAATTATCTTTGTTTATCTCTGTCATAATGCCACTTTCTTAAAACCTGTATAAACGAGGGATTTCAAGGATGCCGGCGTGTGAAATAGCAATTGGTCAACCAGCGTGTATGTTTTCAATTCTCGTATAAGTGTCTGCTTGTTGATAAGACCGGCTTCATATAGTGCAAATTGGGCATATACGCGGTCATTTGCGACCGGACCGTAAACATAGTCATAAGAATGTTCAAAGAAGCTATTGTTGCGGTTGGAATAGACAAAATCAACCCATTCCTCCGTCGGAGAATCAAACCAGAGGGTATTGCCATTTCTAATGGTTTCAACATCAGCGTCATAGATATTAACATAGGCAATTCTATGTTTTTCATTGATACGTCGTTTTGCCCATTGTTCCGCTTGAATATAGTCAGTTGTAGTGTAAAACCCACTGCCGTAATCAAGAGTGCGATTTGGTTGTCGTATTTCAGGCAGTTCAACGACTTCAATACTTCCGTGGTACAGTGTCATCTGAATCGATTGTTTAGAAAGTCATCAATTTCTTCAATAAGCCATTGGTGGCTTTGAGTGTGCAGAATCTCGTAATTGTCGGCAAGATATTCAGCAACTCCTTTATCAAAGAATAACTTGGCAACCTCTGCACCTTCAAGTCCTTTGGCTGTCTTGTACTGTTCTATGCAAAAAGCAATGAAATATGATATGTTGTCTGTCGGCATTATCATTTGCGATATAAGTATATCGCTACGGTGTGCGAAGTTACAATAAAATCTGTCAAATTTCCCAAGTTGCCAGGCAATTATACATCATTTCCCGGAAAATTTGCAGGAATTGCCGATAGAAACTACCTTTGCGACTGAAAAATACTGTGTATGAAAGAATATATTGTAAAGGGGCTATTTGTGGTCCTGATTATTGCATCAGTCTTTGTGTCTCCTGCCATTGCGCTTTTCGCAGGCATAGTTCTCGCCCTCACCCTGGGCAATCCTTTTCCCAAATTTTCCAAGAAGGTGTCTAAATACCTGCTCCAGGTGGCTGTGGTGGGGCTCGGTTTCGGAATGAACCTTCAGGAGTCCCTGGCTGCCGGAAAGGAGGGTATATTGTTCACCATTGTGTCCGTAATCGGCGTGATGGCAGTCGGTTGCCTCATTGGACGGGCCCTCGGTCTGCTGCCCAAGCTCTCCTATCTCATAAGCACGGGTACGGCCATTTGCGGAGGCAGTGCCATTGCAGCCGTGGCGCCGGTGGTCAAAGCCGACGATGACGAGACTTCGATGTCTCTGGCGGTGATTTTCACTCTCAATGCCATTGCCCTCTTCATATTTCCACCTATAGGACACGCGCTAGGACTGGACCAGAACCAGTTCGGAACCTGGGCGGCCATAGCCATACACGACACCAGTTCAGTCGTGGGTGCAGCCTCCATCTACGGCGATGAGGCACTGAAGGTTGCGACCACTATCAAACTCACCCGAGCCCTATGGATAATACCTCTTTCGCTCGTGTCGATGCTCTTTTTCAGGAGCAAGAAAGGGGAGAACAAGACCAAGATGTCCATTCCGTGGTTCATTTTCCTGTTCATACTCGCAATGGTGTTCAATACCTATGTTTCCATTCCGGATATGATTTCGAAGGGCATCTCCATATTTTCCCACAAGTCCTTGTCCGTCACACTTTTCCTCATCGGCTCCGGTATGTCCATTGATTCCATACGCAAGACGGGCATCAAACCTGTGCTCCTGGGGGTGATACTCTGGGTGCTTATATCCGTTGTTACTCTTTGGGTGGTATATTGACAGAAACTGGCGCTGTGGCTTCGGTTCTGAAGGAGAGTTGATCTCGCAGGTGGCCCGCCCCGGCAGGAGGTCCCAAGTCCCGCCGTGGAAATTTGTCCCGCAAGTTTGTTATATCCGAAAAAATACCTACCTTTGTGCCGGGTAAGTCATACACGACCAGCTCCCTTTGAACTCTCCCAGGGCCGGAAGGCAGCAAGAGCAGAAGGTTGTAGCGGTGCGATGTATTCAGCTTACCCTTTTTCGTGCCTTGACAAAAATATTCCGATATGAAAGCAATCAAGTTTATAGCACTGGCGCTTTTGACAGCAAGTATTAGCGTATCAGCAACAGGCCTGACATATACCCGGGCCGACGATGACAAAACCAAAAAGGAAAATTCTATGGAAGGCTCTGATTATCAGATAGTGAAGGATGAGGTGGTGGATGGCATTCGTTATGTCACGGCAACCCCGAGCCAGCTGGTTTGCTCAAATCAAATCGACATCGAACTCGAAGGAGACACCATAAGGAAAGTCGTATTCACCCGCGGCTGCAACGGAAACGGGAAAGGCATAGGAGCGCTCATCCAGGGAATGAAAGTGGATGAAGCCATCAGGCGTCTGAGAGGCATCACCTGCGGCAAACGTCCCACATCCTGCCCCGACCAGCTGGCCCGCGTACTTGAAACCATCAGCAAGTAGCTCGTCCGGTTTCGAGTAAGTAATTTTTTGAGGATTACTGAACTTTTGCGGGATAAAAAATATGCGTATCTTTGCCATTCGTTTCAGATTTTTAAGGCAATGCTACGCAGACGCATTTTGACATTTTTATGGAAAACCCTCAGCATTATACTGCTGGGGGCACTTTTCGCGGTAATAGTGACATCGGTAAGCCCTGTTTACCGTTTCGCTCCGTCGAGACCTTTTTCCGGTCCGGATGTCTATAACCCCTACCGCAATCTCGACACAGCATATTGCTGGTAACGTGCCAATTTTCACACTCATACCATTGTCCCCGGGCCTTTGAACGAGTGCCATCACACTCCGGCAGAGGTTTACGATTCGCTGAGACGTTTCGGGTACGACATTGTGACTTTTTCCAACCACAATGTTCTCACCCGGCATCCTTTTGACACAAGCCTTCAGGTCAATGTCTATGAACACGGATACAACCTTTTCAAATATCACAAGCTGGTCTTCGGTTGTAAGGATGTTTGTCTTTTCGACAATCTTGTTCCGCTGTTTGCCTTTCAGAAGCAGTTCCAGCTTGATTTGCTGGGCAAGGACAGCGATTTCATCCAGATGAACCATCCTTTCCGGACCAACGGGACTTCGGAATATCAGATGAGCCGGCTTACCGGATATAGGATAATGGAACTGGACAGCGGTGTGACCACGGAACAGGAATATTGGGATTGGGCCCTCAGTGCCGGACATTACAGTTTTGCCCTCGCAAATGATGATTTGCATTATCCGGACCGGACGCGATGCATTGCCGTAAGATGCAATTTCCTCTGCACGCCTTCCGCAAGATATGAGGACCTTAAGAAAGTATTGCTTGACGGATGCTATTACAGTATGAGGGTTCCGGATTACGGAGGCGGCAACTGGGCCGAGAAACACAGGGGGAACGAGTCTCTTCCGTATGTTCGCGACATAGGGATGAAGGATAGCCTTATATTCATAAAACTTTCTGAACCGGCGGACAGTATAAGTTTCACCGGGCAGGGCCACAGCCAGCTATCGAAAGTCACTGATTCGGATTTCCTCGCCTATGTTTTCCGTCCGGATGACAACTATGCGCGCATAACAGCCTGGTTTGCAGATGGAGAGGTGATTTACTCCAACCCTTTTGCCCGTTATGACGCCTCTGTTTCCGACAGCCCGTATGTTGAAGCTGAACATCCGGTTAACCTGCTTTTGACTATCCTTTTCAATCTCCTTCTGCTTCTTCTGGCAGCGGGTGACATTCTCCTTATTGTAAAAATTGTCAAAAAATGAAAAAGGCCAAAATATCCACAGTCAGTGCCGTATTGAGCGTTTTTACGCTTGTGGCATTCCACATTCCCTTTTTTACCCACGCTGCGAACAATGTTGAAAGCGGTTTCAATGCTTTCTTCATTATGGCGAGTCTGGTGATAATAATGCTTGCACTGAACTATTTCTTCTATTACCTCGTGCTTTGGCTGGGAAGAATCGTGGGAAAGTGCATTTTGGCGTTTTCATTCATAGCAGATGCCGTCACACTCTATTTCATCAACACCTATGATGTGATTGTGGATGCTTCAATGATGGGGAATGTGTTCAACACGCAGTTTTCGGAAGCCTCATCCTTTTTCAGCCTTTCAGCGGTCTTTTACCTGCTGTTTCTCGGTGTGCTGCCAAGCGTTTACCTTTTCGTGAGGAAACTTGATTACGGTTCATCCGGACGTTTCGGCGCAAATGTGGGCGGGTCACTGGCTATAGTGGTGGTTATGGTGTTTTCGAATATGACCAACTGGCCTTGGATTGACCGTAATTCCACCATCCTGGGAAGTCTGTTGATGCCGTGGTCCTACACGGTGAATTCCTTCAGATATTACGGCCAGGTCCGGGAACGCAACCGTCAGGAAATTCTTCTTCCGGATGCAAGTTTCAGGGATAACGACAAAAGTGTCTGCGTGCTGATAATAGGGGAGTCTGCAAGGCGCGACCATTTCTCCCTCTACGGCTACGGACGGAAGACGAATCCGCTGCTGGAGAAGGATGCCGTGAAAGCCTATCCTGCCAATTCCGCAGCCACCTACACCACGGCCGGTGTGAAGGCCATCCTGGACCATAAGCCCACGGACAAACTGTATGAAATCCTTCCCAACTATCTCTACAGGGCCGGTGCAAATGTAATCTGGAGGACCAGCAACTGGGGAGAGCCTCCATTGCATATTTCTGATTATAAGAAGGTTGCAGACCTTAAGTCCATCTATCCAGACGCTGATGAAAGGTTCGACGGCATTCTTTTGGAAGGCCTGGCTGATGCCGTTGTTTCGTCAGACAAAAACAAGGTTTTGGTGGTCCTCCACACAAGCACCAGTCACGGACCGTCATACAACAAGCATTATCCGGAGGAATTCGAAGTCTTCACTCCTGTATGCACAACCGTGGAGATGTCAAAGGCAGACCCCGCAGAATTGATGAATTCCTATGACAATTCCATACTTTATACCGATTATCTCATTCATTCTGCGATTTCCGCTGCCGCTTCTCTGCCCCGGGAATGGAAACGTTGCGTAATCTATGTTTCGGATCACGGCGAGTCCCTCGGTGAAGGAAATCTGTATATGCACGGAGTGCCTTTGTCCATAGCCCCGAAAGAGCAGTATGAAATTCCATTCATCGTATGGGCCCCGGAACGCCACGACAGTCTGAAGGATATTCCGCTTGCAAGCCAATATCAGGTTTTCCACACCGTACTGGATTTTCTCGGGGTTGAAAGCGAGGTCTATGATGCGCAGATGTCTGTTTTTCAGAGTGTTGAGTAATTATCAGACCGGGCGGGGTCTCTGCATATTTTGAATTAATTTGGCTTTGTACAGATGTCAGCACTGTTTATAATCAACCCCATTTCAGGCAAAGGCAGAAAGGGGAGATTGAAGGAAGAGATTCAGGGAAGGGGACACAGATGTGTCTTCACTGAGTACGCGTCCCACGCGGAAGAACTTGCAAAGACGGCGAGTGAGGACATTGTCGTTGCCGTGGGAGGAGACGGAACAGTGAATGAGGTGGCCAGAGGACTACTCGGCACCGGAAAGACATTGGGCATTGTGCCCTGCGGAAGCGGAGACGGTCTTGCCAGATCTTTAGGCATAAGCCATAATCCTGCAAAGGCCATTGACATTGTGGAGCGGGGCCGCACTCAAGCCCTTGACGCCGGCTTTGTCAATTCCCGACCATTCTTTTCAGTCTGCGGCATGGGCTTCGACGCTGATGTCAGCAAACTCTTTGCGCAGTCGGGCAGACGCGGAATGTTCAATTATGTCCGTCAGGCTTTGAAATTGTGGCGCGGATATGACCCTGAAACCTTTACGATAAACATTGACGGAAGAGAATGGACTCAGAAAGCCGTGCTCATAACCGCAGGCAATTCAAACCAGTGGGGAAACAATGCCAAGGTGACCCCTTATGCCAGCACTTGCGACGGCCTTCTCGACCTGACTGTTCTGGATGATTTCCACAGTATCGAGATTCCCTTTCTCGCCTCAGCCCTTATGACCGGCCACTGCGACATCAGCCGCAGGGTCCATTGCTTTACCGGCTAGCATATCATCCTCAAAAGGCATCACAGCGGGACGGCTCATTTTGACGGTGACTGGTTTGAAACAGGGGACATTCTGGATATTTCCATTTTGCCTGCGGCTCTTAAGGTTCTGGTTCCTTATCCTTAAAAATTCCAGATATACTGTGACACCCCTGCAGAGGGGCCTGTGGACTACTTGAAGCATCCGTACCGTCATTGGTCGTTCCTTGCCAGCGAGTTTGTAAAATAGAAAAAGCCCCGCTTATGCTACATAAACCGCTCAAGTGGAACTAGAGCCTTCGCATAGGAGTAGGACTTTTCTTGACAACGGTAAACAAAATTTCTTAAATGCAAAAGGAAGATCATTTTTCTGAAATATAAATATTTCTCAACAATCAATCATATAGACCGCTGACAGAAACTGTCAAAAACATACTCTACCTTTGCCCGTGAAATACAGATAATCATTATGAGCAACAATACCGAAGTATTGTATATGGATAACCTTTGATATTTCAATTTCTCGTAATACTCTCGTGTTATTATAGAATGTCAATAAAGTACCTATCGCCTTATTCCTCAACTCTGTCTATATGAACATACAATGATAAACAGGAATCATTGTCAGTTGTTCATCTTTTCGCAAGTCTTTCGTATATACAAGATACCTGGTTCCTACATGTTGTGAATACTTCCTGCAGAACTCGTCCATTGATTTGTGAGTCTTGTACCCTGATGATTTTACCTCTACCGGGCAGATTTTAGAGCCACGGGAGAGCAAAAAGTCTATTTCATAATTGTGTTTGCCACTGGATGTAGGCCAAGTGTGATAGAAGAGCTTTTCTCCACGGGCACGCAGCATCTGGGCCACAACATTTTCATAAACATAGCCAAGGTCTGTGGCGAGTTTGTCGCTAAGAAGTTTTTGATAGATGATATTCTCCGTGACTGCCTTGTCCCAAAATGCCATTGTGATGAAAAGACCTGTGTCTCCGACATACATCTTGTACTTCTCTATATTCTTGTGCTGAGACAGACCTGCTGACGGGTCGTTTGCATGGTAGGAGAAATTAACGGTCATACTGTCATCCATATCCTGAATGAGTTCGTTCATCTCGTTCTCATTTTGGCTACGGCCCAAAACACTCGTAACTTGATAGCGTGAGGCATTGCCGGTGAGTTGAGATGGAGCCGCCATAAACAGACGGGTGGCACGGCCGGTTGGATCAATCTTCCGGAAATCGTCGGCATAAAGTTCGATAATCTCACGTTTCGTGGCATCGACTTCACTCAGGTTATTTGTATCGAGATAGGTATTGACGGCCTGGGGCATTCCACCGACCAACATATAGAGACGGAAATCCCGCATCAGTTTTCTGCAGGTTGCATCACCAACTCCCTGATGTTTATCCAATGTTTCCTTCATAAGCGGAACAGTGACAGTGTCGCCCAGGGCCCAACGGAACTCTTCATAGTCCATCGGATACATTTCAATGCGTGTCTCCTCACTCGGTATGACTATGCCTTGCGTGTTCTTCTTGATGGAAAGAAGAGAACCGGTCTCAATGTAGTCGTACCTGTGGTCTTTAACCAGATACTTGATGGCTTCCCGAACTTTAGGGGCTTTCTGAATTTCATCAAAGATTATGACAGATTTGCGTTCCTCAAGACGAACATTGTAGATGAACTGAAGCTGGAGAAAAAAATTGTCCCTATCACTGATGTTGTCTACTGCTTCCCAAAGGGCTTTAGGAGCATCAGCAAAATCTACTTTTATGTATGATGAGTATTCGTTTTTTGCGAATTCTTCGGCGATGGTTGACTTTCCGACACGTCGGGCTCCCTTGATTAGAAGGGCAGTACTACCGTCTTTAGTTCTCTTCCATTCTTGTATTCTATCGTAAATTTTACGTTTGAATATGCGTTCTGGATATTCCATGCTTCTCACAATTTTATAGTTGTTCGGAGACAAAAATAGGCTAATTTGATGGAATCTCAAAATTTATTATAGAAATATTGTACAAAATCTCAAGATGTTTAGTTGGTTAAAATATCGTATTAATAAACCACTGCAGGACAGACTTTTACCAACCACTTTTGGCAATTATACCAGGTCTAGTATAGCAAAACCCCTTTCAGCATTGCTGAAAGGGGTTTTGGTGGTGTCACCGGGAATCGAACCAGGGACACAAGGATTTTCAGTCCTTTGCTCTACCAACTGAGCTATGACACCGATTTGTTGTGCCGTTGTTCAAACGGGATTGCAAAGATAGGCATTTTTTCTGACTTTGCAAATTTTCACAACACTTTTTTCAAAAAAAACTGTCTGTTCCTGCTCTGTTTTCCATTATCTGGCCCACTGATGCAGTAATCAGCATTGAAATCAGTCAAAAAGGTTCTTCAGACGGTCAAAGAAGGACTTGTCTTCCTTCGTCGGGTTTGGGGTGAAATCCGGATTGCGGCGTATAGCCTCTGCAAGTTCTTTGCTTTCCTTTTTCAGACGATTTGGAATCCACACGCCTATTTTCACATACATATTTCCGCAACCGTAGCTATTCACGCTCGGAAGGCCTTTGCCACGGATGGTAATGATTGTGCCAGACTGGGTGCCGGGTTCCACTTTTACCTTCTGGGTGCTGCCGTTGATCAGTTTGACATCAATATCGCATCCAAGCATTGCGTCGCCCACTGATATGACTTTTGTGCAATAGACATCGTTGCCTTTGCGGATGAACTCATCGCTGTTCTCCACATCAATCACCACCAGAAGATCTCCGTTGATGCCGTTGTTGCGTCCGGCGTTACCTCCGCCGCTTACTCTCAACTGCATTCCGTCTTCAACACCCGCAGGGATATTCACGCTCACAGTCTCACGCTTGCGCACCAGACCTGATCCGCTGCAATCCGGGCATGGTTTGGTCACAACTTTTCCGGTGCCGCCACACTGCTGGCAGGTTGAATACTCCACGCTCTGCCCGAAGAATGAAGGCACGACCCTCTTATAGCTTCCCGTGCCGTTGCACGACGTACAGGTCTTGATGTCTGACGCTGATTTTGCACCTTTTCCACTGCAGCTGCCGCAAGGAGTGAACCTTTCGATGCTGATATCTTTCGTAACTCCTGTGGCAACTTCAGCAAGCGTAAGTTTTGTGTGAACACGTATGTCCTTTCCTCTGAAAACCCTTTCCTGCGGGCCTCCGTCAAAGCCGAATCCGCTGAATCCTCCTGTGAATGCTCCGCCGAAAATATCCCTCAGAAAGTCATTTATATCCCCAAAACCATGACTGAAGTCCGGCCCCGGATTATCTCCAAGACCTGCAGCTCCAAAACGGTCGTATTTGGCCCTTTTGTCCGGATCGCTCAATACAGAATAGGCTTCCGTGGCCTCCTTGAACTTTTCCTCGGCTTCTTTGTTGCCCGGGTTCTTGTCCGGATGGTATTTGATGGCCAGGGCCCTGTAGGCCTTCTTTATCTGGTCGGCACTCGCAGTCTTTTCAACTCCGAGCACTTCGTAATAATCTCTTTTTGCTGCCATAACCAATAAATTAAATTCCAACAACTACTTTTGCAAATCTGATGACCTTGCCGTTCAGTTTGTAGCCTGTCTGAACCACATCGTACACTTTGCCTTTCTTGTCTTCTTCCGGAACAGGCAATTGAGCCACAGCTTCGTGGAGATCGGTATCGAAATCGGCTCCAAGAGCTTCAATGGCTGTAAGTCCCTTGGCTTTCAGATAACCGGTCAATTTGTTGTATATCAATGTTGTGCCTTCTTTTGCGATAGGGGAGTCATCAGAATCGGCAAGCGCCTTCATCGCCCTTTCACAGTCATCCAGAACAGGCAGCAGCCCCTTGATTGTGTCCTCTGCAGCCGTTGCCACGAGATCCAGTTTTTCCTGCGCGGTACGGCGTCTGTAATTGTCAAATTCTGCCATCAGACGCAGGTATGAATCCTTGGTCTTGGAAAGGTTGTCAGTCTCCTCTGTCAGTTTTGCCCGGGTCTGCTGCAACTCTTCGCGCACCTTCTCGAGTTCTTTCTCAAGTTTTTCAGATTTTTTGCGCTCTTTCCTGTCCATTCCAAGGCTTTCGGCACTCTGGACATTCTCCTCAGTGCAACTTTCAACCGTCTTTGTGTCAGGCGTTTCCTTTATTTCTGTATCTGTGTTTTCCATATCTTGAATTTTCTGTTCGACTTGTTTCTGCCCAAGCGGGCGACAGCATAGTTTCAAAGAGTGAGCCAGCCGGGAAAAGTGACAAAATGTCATATATACGGCTGGCCCATCAATTATCTGAAGAATCTGTCAACTTCCCTCACCGCTTCCGGCAGAGCGAATACCACCACTCTGTCATATTCCTGAATCTGAGTGCTTCCGATGGCTATGTAAGAGTTGTTGCCCCTGATGATGCCGCCTATGATGGCATCTTGCGGGAAGTCCAGGTCTTTGAGCGGAGCCTCTGTGATTTTTGCATCTTTGGTCACTATGTATTCAAGAACTTCGGCATTTGTGCCGTTCATATATTTTATGAACCGTACCTTGTCGCTGAGGGTGAACTTGAAGATGCGTCCGGCAGTAATGAGCTTCTTGTTGATTACGGCATCGACTCCCATACCTTCAGCCAGACGTATGTATTCCAGATTCTCAACCTCAGCAATAGTCCTCGGTATTCCCAATTTCTTTGCAGCCACGCAAGAGAGGATATTGGCCTCTGACGAGCCGGTAAGGGCCACAAATGCGTCATAGCTGCGGATGTCCTCTTCTATGAGCATATCCGAATTGCGTCCATCCGCGTTCACTATGCTCACCTCACTTCCGAAGGTTTCCGTCAATTCCAGGCAACGTTCCTTGTCCTGCTCAATGATTTTAATTTCAGACACTTTCCCTATCAATTGTCTCGCAACCATTTCCGCTGTGTGGCTGCCGCCGAGCACCATCACTTTGTCCACTTCCAGATTAGCCGCTCCAATCAGCTGCATAAGCATTTTGCTGCCTTCGCGTTTGGAGATAATGTAAATGAGGTCGTGATATTTGAACTTTGTGTCCACTTTCGGGATTATGGTGGTGTTGTTGCGTGAAATTGCGATTACCCTGAACTGCAGCTCCTCCGAAGTGGCATAACGGCTCAAATCGAACACATTCATATCCAGAAGAGGGGAGTCCTCCTCCACTTTGAAGACCGACATCTGCACCCGGCCCCGGGCAAAATCCATCGAATCTGTGGAGGCATTGTGCTTGAGCAGGTCTATGATTTCTCCGGCTGCAATCTTTTCAGGATAGAACAGCAGGTCTATGCCCATCTCGGTAAAGATATTCTTATTCTCATAGGAGAGGTATTCCTCGGTGTTGATACGTGCTGTAACCTTATGACTGCCAAGCTTTTTCGCGAGAATCGCACTGATGATGTTCACATCCTGGGATTCAGACGGGTTCACGGCTATGAAAAGGTCTGAATCTGCCACACCTGCTTCTTTCAGCACCCGGATCTCAGAAGAATTGCCTGCAACGGTAACAATGTCCGTGTTTGCGGCAAGGGCATCCAGACGGCTCTGGTCGCTGTCGATGACGGTGATGTCATTGGACTCATTGCTGAGCATCTTTGCCAAATGTGAACCGACTTCTCCGGCTCCTGCAATAATTATTCGCATAGTTATATTTTTTCAGTGTCTATTCTGATGCCTAAAACGGCACGGGGAATCATACATTTTCCGTAAATGCCTCGGACCCCGGTTTTGCTGCCGGATATTGTATCCGGAACAGTATGACCTTTCTGGCACAACAGTTTCTCCGCATCCCTGTGGGCACGGATGACCGAACGGAAATATTCAGTTTTGCCGCTCAGCAGGTAAATGATGGCCGAGCAGAAGTCCAGAACTCTCCGGAAGCGAATCCTCGCGGCTGCTTTGCGGGGCCCTATGGTTCTGCCGAGATTCTTCTCCAGAAGCAGACGGTTGTTGCGGAAATTAAGATAGAGCTTTTGAGGCGAATCCGAAGGCAGGGTACCTCCTCCAAGATGCCAGACCAGAGATTGCGGCACAACGGTGACCCGCCATCCCTCCAGCTGCATCCTCCAGCACAGGTCAATTTCCTCCATATGGGCAAAAAAACTGTCATCCAGACCGTTCAGCCCCACCCAAACGTCTTTCCGCACCATCAGACACGCTCCGGTTATCCAGAGGACATCCCTTGCCGAATCGTATTGTCCCCGGTCCATCTCCAGCTTTTTCATCACGCGGCCGTGGCAGAATGGATATCCGAAACGGTCTATCAGTCCACCTGCTGCACCTGCGTACTCGAATTTATCCCTTTCGTACCACGAATGCAGTTTCGGTCCGCAGGCTCCGCAATCCGGATGCTCCATCATCCACTCTGAAAGCGGGGCAAGCCAGTTCCGTTCAACTTCAATGTCTGAATTGAGGAGTACGAAGAAATCGCAGGGCAGGGAAGAGGGATGGTCGATGATTTCCTTAATTGCCCTGTTGTAACCTCCTGTGAATCCGTAATTCCGATCCAGAGCAATGGTGCGTATGGACGGAAATTCAGACCTGACCAGTGCTATCGAGCCATCCGTGGAAGCACTGTCGGCAACAATTATTTCGGCGGAACGTGAGTTGGCAAAGTCGTTGAATGCCTCCACGGATTCAATCAGCGGAGGCAGGAACCGTTCAAGATAGGACTTTGTGTTCCAATTCAGTATGACTATGCCTATGTGCATTTACTCTTTGCAGCAACCACCTTCGCCCTCGCCGCAGCAGCCACCCTCGCCTTCGCCGCAGCAGCCACCCTCGCCTTCGCCGCATCCTCCGCATTCGCCTTCGCCGCATTTTCCGCCGCAACCGGAGCATCCGCCGGCAAGTTCTCCGTGAAGACCCTCTTTGAGTTCCTTCTCTGTTGCAGGTCTCACTTCCACGATTTCACCTGTGAAATTCAATGTCTTGCCGGCCATAGGATGGTTTACGTCCACTTTCACTGTGTCTGCCGATACTTTCAGGATGGTTGCCGGAACCGGTTGTCCGAACTGATTGACAAGGGTAATTGCTGATCCTTCAATCAGAAGGTCGTGGCGGATTTTTCCTTCCGGGTCTGTAAATGCGGCAATAGGAAGGTCAATGATTCTTTCCGGATCGACCTCGCCATATCCGTCTGCCGGGCTGAGTGTGAAAGCAAACTTGTCGCCTGCGCTGAGGCCTGCAATAGCCTCTTCGAATTTCGGGAGCAGGTAACCCATTCCCTGTATAAAGCTCAGCGGCCTCTCAACCGTGCATTTGTCCGCAATTTTTCCGTCAACAATCAATTCATAGGTGAGAGCCACCACAGCATTCTTATCAATCTTCATATCTTATTTATTATTAAAGGTTTATCATACTTTTCCCAGTCCTCTTTCATATGCAGGAAACCTCTCCGAACGCAATGCTTGGCAACCGCCAGGCTCCGCATTCCCGAACATCATCCCCCACAGCCATCAGCCTCCCCCACAACTCGAGCATATTTCCCGTTATCAGCATCTCCCGGAACGGATTCCCGATTCTCCCGTCGCGGAACGCAAATCCTGACACTCCGAATGAAAAATCTCCGGTGACCCCATTGCAATTCCCGCCATTGAAATCAGTGACATAAATCCCTTCGCCACAAATCTCCAGAATATCCTGCAAAGTTAAACTTTTCCCTTCTGATTGCCAAACTCCAGCCCGGCCTCCTCCAAGGTGCGGTGATACCCATTTTTTCAGCACCGGACGTGAAATGTCGGCATTAGTCCTGTTTTCTCCTGTTTTGTTGGCCGCCCAAGTGTTTGTGAAATAATTCATCACGACTCCGTTTTCAATAACCGGCAAATCAATGCAGGCCGCCCCTTCGCTGTCGAACAACTTTGCTCCCGTATGTCCCCAATGTCTGACATCGTCCCGCAGGCTCATTCCCTCCGAAAAAATCTTCTTCCCCTTGCTTCCGCATAGAAATGACATATTCTGCTGAATGGACATACAGTTCAGGGCATCTGTGATGGGGGAGAGCAGCCTTGATGCGACATTTCCGTCCACTACCACAGTCATCTTCCTGCCTTCAATTTTTTCCGGCCCAATAGATGAAACTGCCTTGTTCAAAGCTGTCAGGGAACATCGGGCCGGATTCACCTTATCCTTGAACGGGGATATTTCCCACCAGTATGAACTGTAGCGCTCTCCATTGTCTGACATAACTGTAATGTCTGAGGAGAGGCTGAACCCGCTTTCGAAATGCATCATACGGTATCCCCTGGAGTCCATCAGAAGCGTTGCAACGGCATAATCGCTGTATTCGTTTTCTTCTGAAACAATTTTCCATGACTCTGAGCACGGGCTCTGCAGATGCATTTTTGCCAGGGCAGCCAATCTCTCCTTTTCCGTAGTTTCATAATATCTGCTGTCCCATAAGCCTGCTTCATACCCCTGTGATGCATCTGTGGCCATACAATTCTCCGGAGGAAGCTGGCGGCAGGAATCAGGCTCCAACAGTTCCAGAGTCCGCACAGCCTTGGCTATGAACCCGGAAATATCTCCGCGATTTAGTCTGTTTGTCGAAAAGGAACCGAAATGTCCGCGAGTGAAAAACCTGAATGTGAGGTTCCTGTCCAGACGGTGCTGGATGCTGTCTATGACCCCGTCCCTCATTATGCACGTGTCGGATATGCTTTTGTTCAATGTGACACTGGCCCCTTCAACTCCCATCTGCTTAGCCTGGTTAATGCTGAACTCGGCCAATTCTATTTCATCTGTATCTATAAGTTCCATCCTTTCTGAATTTCATCCTATGCCACATAAGTATCCATAGACTCGATTTTCGCGAGCCCGAATTATTCAATTAAAGGATGCAAATTTAGTGAAGTTTCATTATATTTGCGGCTTGTTTTGAAATTATCAGGTGTAACTAATCAACTTTTTCTCTATGAGCAATTCTGGCATCAATCTGGTCGAGAAACTGAAGTTTTACAAGGGATTTCCTAAAGAAGGCATAAATTTCATAGACATTATGCCTCTGATGTCCTCCAAAGAGGTTTTTTCTCAAGTAATCAGCGAACTTGATGCAGCAGTTCACTGTCCCACTTTGGCTCTTCCCGAGGCAAGAGGATTTCTGTTCGGAGCCCCGCTGCTTCTGACAGACGGTGCAGTAACAAACATCATCCCGGTCCGGAAATCCGGTAAACTTCCTTATGCGGGAGGCGACCTCACCGGAGTGGAAATAATGAAGGAATACGGTGCCGACAAGATTTTCTACCGCGACAGCGACATTGCAGCAGGCAGATTGACCGACGGTGTGTTTGAAATAGCCATTCTGGACGACATACTTGCCACCGGAGGCACCGCCGAAGCCCTGGCACTTTCGCTGAACGGAAAAACCATAGTGAAAGACGGAATTCCACGCAAAGTAGTGGTGAAGCAATTTGTTTTCCTGGTGGAGATTGACGATTTGCACGGAGCCTCCCGCCTGGAAAAAATTGCCCCAGTGACTTCTCTCATCCATCTGAACGACTGCATCCGGCCCTCACTTGCATAGAAAGTCCCTGAAGGGATTCCAAAACTTTGCAATTAAGAAATATTTTGTAAATTTGCACCCGGAATTGAGATATGGTGTAATGGTAGCACTACAGATTTTGGTTCTGTCTGTAGAGGTTCGAATCCTCTTATCTCAACTATTCGGGAAAGAAAACTGGCACCCATGGACATTTCTGCCTGGGTGCCAGTTTGCTAAGAATTGATGTATGTAATTATTTCCTGTAGCCGCACTTAGGACAGACGCCATTTTCGTCAAGTGCGATTCCGCAAAGAGGACAACGGTCTATGCTGGTGTGCGACGGATACTCCTGAGATGCCGCATTCACTCCGCTGGTGAAAGTCAGCTTTACGATATTGAGCTTATCTTTGAGCAGATCATAGACGATCTTGATCATTCCCTCTACAGTCATAGTTTCCTTGGTGACAACAAGCCGGCAATCAGGATAAGCCTGACACAGATCGGTTTTGAAAGCTGCACCCTTCATCGTATTTTGAGGAGTGCCGTTTTTGATACCGGTCTTTTCGTAAACGTCGAGGATGGCAGGAAGGAGCGGATCATCTTCGCGCAGTACAAGCGCGTGGTCGAAATTTTTCAGAACATCCCAGGCAACTTTCTGGATCTCATTGCAAGGGTAGGCCATATTGACGCCCTTGTTGATTGGTTCTTCAACTTCAATGGTAAGGACGCCGGTGTGTCCGTGAAGGTACTGAGCCTCACCTTTGAATCCATAGAAACGGTGGGCGTACTGAAGGTCTAATTTGGTAATGCTTCTCATAATCAAAATTTTATATGTGTTTCGCAAAGGTATGAATTGATGCGGCAAATAGAAATGCCCATTACGGAAAATATATGGTAAATTTATAACATTGTTAAAAGTATTATTTGCTCATGTTACATATTTACCATTTATCTTCCATATATTTGTACTATGAAAGTTTCAACAAACTATACAACCATCATAATCGAATGGACGATTTAAGAGAAATATTCTGTCGCTATGATATGGTGTGCGACAATCCTAACGGAGCCGGCGTTGAACTCCATCATATGCCGGATTTCTTCGAGATGCTTCGTGGAATCGAAACAGACCGAATGCACTTGCACGATTTCTACGAGATAATCTTTTTTGTGGAAGGAGGCGGATTGCATTACGTGGATTTCAATCAATATCCAATTTCTCCAGGCAGTCTGTTCTTGATTTCGCCAGGACAGATTCACTCCTTTGATTCTGCTCACGACCAAAAGGGCATCGTGCTCAAAGTCTGCGCCGAATTGTTCGACGATTTTCTGAGTGTACCGTATGTGACTGTCCCGGTGTCTGACATTGAGCCACTTATGCGGCTGTTTGAGGCAATTGAGGAAGAACTGCTGAATAAAGATGCACTCGGACATAGAGAGGCTCTGCGCTCCCTTGTCAAACTTCTGATGGTCAAAATCAGAAGATGTTGTACTGAAACTTATGCCGGGGCTTCCTCTTCTCTCAAAATTTCACATTCGGCCTTCATCTCTTTCCGTAAACTGGTTGAGGAAAACTATGCCCGTCTCCATACCGTTAAGGATTACGCCAGGCTTATGAGCGTCACTCCCAAGACTCTGACGCTGTATGTGAGGGAATGTTCCTCCGACACTCCTCTTGAACTGATAAATCACCGCATCATCCTTGAAGCCAAGCGCCTTTTGCGTTATTCTGTGCTTTCTGTCAAAGAAATCGCCTTCAGACTAGGCTTTGATGACCCCTCCTATTTCGTCAAGTTTTTCAAACGCATTGTAAAACAGTCTCCCGCCGATTACCGCGAATCCCTCCAGCAAGCATCATCGTAAGATTCTTCATCCGGCTGCGGATTTCAAATGGAGTGACAGGGCTATGACAGAAACCTTCTATTATACAAATATTTGTCCTCAGAATTCCACCTTGAATCAGAAATATTGGAACACGCCAATTATGTAAATGAAGTTGAAAAGAATTGCAGCAATTGGACTGAGGATGATTGGGAACGGTCACAATCGGAATATGAGAAGTTGCTGGAAGAGTACCAGACGAACTATGACTCATATTCACAGGAGGAACGGGATGCAATCAACAAAGCCATTGGACGGTATACTGGCTTGTTGGTCAGGCAGGGGATTGAGGAGACTGGAAAACTTTTGAAGGATTTCGGGGAACGGTTGCCGTCTCTGCTGGAGGGCTTTATGAGTGCTTTCGATGAGAACCATACTGAATAATTTGGAAAAATATCAAAGTCTTGCTAATTTAGCCGGGTTATGTGAATTAAACCTGTCGCACTATGAAAATTGAAAACCTTCTGGTCGCTCTGTGTGTCTCAGTCTTTGCGGCTTATTCCTGTTCTCCGATTGAGAAACCAGATGTTCCTGACAGTGAAACTCCTGTTCCGGACACTGAATCCCCGGAAGACCCGGAGGAACCGGAAACGCCTTCAGACCCCGGCAATCCGGATGACAATTCCTTCCCTTATGCAGAGTCGGATGTGATTTTATATGACAACTTTGACAAGGTGGATGTTTCAGGAGGCAGTCAATATGTCAATCAGTACTGGGCAACATATTCCAATGCTACTGGGTGGGGCGCTTAAGCCATAGATTACGGCAAGTCTGCCTATTCTTCTTTCCAGAACAACTTTACATCCATAGGATATCCGGGAGCGTCAGGGCACAATGCTGTGTCTCTGAACAAGAATACATCGCTCCTGAGTGTTCAGAATGTCCGTATACCTCTTGACAAACGTAATTACAAGCTAGCGTTCGGACTCAACAGTTATGTCAATGGCAGCAACGAGGTGAAGGAAGGGGAGACCGTCCATATTTTTGTTGCGGGCGGGACTTCCAGGGAGTTTGAAATCCCGTGGAAGGCAAAGCAGTATCAGAAATGGTTTTATGTCACGTCGGATTTTGCCGTTGGAGGGGATATTCAATATATCAACGTAACTGTCAAATCGGCATTCGGCAACGCGAAAATAGACGACCTTACCCTTGTTGTCACTTCAGATGCCCCATCTGTTACTCTTGATTTCACTGAAAAAGAACATGAACAGTACTGGCTGCCGGAGATTCCGGAAGTCATCAAGGACAGTCAAGACTATAAGTACATCAGCCATAGTGCCACGACATACCGCACGAAGCAGCTTGTCCGCAACTACTCTGCCTGCTACAACACCCGTTACCATAACCCTATGTGGGTGGCCTATCCTTGTCACGAGATTTACTGGGAGGGAGGATATAAACGTCCTGTCAAGGATCCTTGGCGTCCGGACCCTAAGATGTCGGAGAGCGAACAGTCCATAATATATCCTTCTAACTGGGACAGTTGGCCTTGGGACTCAGAAACAGCTGATAACTATCAATATTGGTGTTCTCTTCCGACTATGAGCAAGTATTTTACCCGGGGGCATCTTATGCGCAGTGCCGAAAGAGGTTGCGGAGACGAAAATACTCTTCTGGACTTGAATACCCAGACCTTCTATCCGACCAATATTGCCCCCGAAGCATATATGTATGTCGCAAATGCTGGAGGGAAAACCCATTGGGAAGAGGTGGAGCTCCTGCTTCCGAACAAATGGAGATGCAGCGATACCCTTTTTGTCGTGGCAGGTTGCCATTATGGGGATGAGAGTCTGATTGTCTATGACGCAACATCCGGCTCCAACAAAACGGATGGCAAATCCAAGCAGTGTCTTGTGCCTACTGCCCGTTACAAAATCATAATGAGAACCAAGGCCGGCAACACCAAGAAGAAAATAAATGAATGTACTGCTGATGAGGTTATGGCCATAGGCTTCTGGTTCCCGCAAAATCCGAACTTTGACGGAAAAACTTACGTAATCCGACCATTGAGTGAATTCATTTATTCCGTGTCTGAAATCGAGAAAATGACAGGAGGCACCTTCAATTTCTTCCCTTCAGCACCGGAAGGAGTCAAGGATAGCTACAATATTGCAGACTGGCCAGGATTGAGTGATCTATGCGAAAACCAATAAACACAAACCTTTAAATAATACTTTCCCAATTCGTTAGACTATATCGATTTTTTCGGCCGTCCCGGGCGGCGCTTGGGTGTCTCCTCCGCCTTCGGCAGGAGCCCGACATCCTCACCAATATTTTTCAGCAGATAGTCACGCGACAATCCACCCGTCAAGTCGGCGCAGTGAGGAGCTGAAATTTGCTCCGACCTTGATGACTGTGCGCCCGTCACTCTGCCAAGGGAGGGCATAGCCCTTGTCGTCAATTTGCCGGAGGGCTTCCTCGGCAGTGCCGTCGTACTTGAGCTCCATAACATAGATGTACTTGTCGGTCTTGAGGACGAGGTCTATGCGACCGTTGCTGGTCTGGTGCTCGGCTTCGATGTAGAGGCCGCAGAGTGTTGTGACGATGAACACGACATTCTGGAACCAGTTTTCCGTATCCCTGGCAATCTGGTCGAATTTGGCACCTGCAAAGAAGGACTGGAGCCTCTGCATGAATCCTTCGGCGTTGCCGGACTTGATATCTTTGACAAAGCAGCCGATTTCAAAGGAGGAACTGGTGTTGCGTTTAGCCGTGTAGAAGGGCAGGAGAAATTTCATAAATCCATTCTCAACCTCACGGTTCGGGAAACCTAGCTTATAAAGGCCAAACTCTCTATCATAATCCTTGATAGTCAGATAACCGCTCTGGTAGATTACTGGTATCGGATTGTCATCGTTGAAGATACTTCCAAGCATATCCGAATCGGCTTCTATACCCGCCATTTCTTCAAGGTTGTAATCGGCCTTTTGAAGCAGTTCCACGAGGAAGGTCGGAGTGCCCGTCTCGAACCAATAGCTGCCGTAGCGTTGTTTTGACAGAGTGTTCAGGATGCTGAACGGATTGTACATCCCCGGTGTGTCGTATGTGAAATGATAGCCGTCATAATCAACTCTCAGCTGCTCGTACGCCTGCTCTATCGTTTGGTTATTTGCCTGTGCAAGTCCTTGAATTTCCGTGTCAAAATAACGATGGAGTTCCTTCTCGGAAATGCCGCAAAGGTCGTAATAGCGGTGGTCCATCGATATGTCATTCAGATTGTTCAAATCACTGAACACGCTGACCTTGCCGAATTTGGTCACACCTGTGAGAATCGCGAACCGGATGCAGGCATCCATACTTTTCAGCGCGCCATAGAAACTTTTAAGCGTGTCCCTGTATGCCTTCTGGAGTTCATCGTTCCCGATGGCCTGAAGCATAGGCTTGTCATATTCATCCACCAGAATGACGACATTGCGCCCGGTCTTTTCCTTGGCTCTGCGGATGATACCCTCGAATCGAGATGAAAAATCGGTCTCCTTATCCCAACTTCCGTACAATTTTTCCCATCCTGAAAGCGTTATGTCCAAGATACTTTCAAGTGCTTCGACAGAGTCGTATTTCTTGGTGTTCAAGTCCAGATGCAGCACCGGATACTCCACCCAATCTTTCTCAATCTCAGCCACTGCCAATCCCTCGAACAACTCCTTCTTTCCGAGGAAATATGCTTCCAAAGTGCTGATGAGCAGACTTTTGCCGAAACGCCTCGGACGTGAAAGAAAATAATATTTCCCCTCCGACAGCAATTTGTACATCAAAGCTGTCTTATCTACATATACATAGCCATTTTGGCGTATCTCCGAAAAACTCTGTATTCCGATAGGGTACAACATATCCTCAGCAATTAGTTCAAACTCCGCAAATATACAAATATTAACTGATACAAATATTAACTGATTTCACGGAATACTTATCCCGTACATTGTTTTTCAGGGCTACCTTGCAGAATCGGGAGATTTTTGTAATTTTGTCAAAAAGAACAGTATGAAACTTCTTCTTGTCATAATCGGATTTATTCTGTCCTGCAATTTCGGCGACAGAGCGTCCATTGATGAGAAAGTTTGTTGCGGCCTTACTGATGGTTCCGTAACTTGTCATATAATGCAGGATACGGGCACATTGAACCCAGACGGCAATTTCTACGGGATTCTACCTTCCAGCGCCACAGGATACAATGGAGGAAACAACAGTTTCACCTTTTCCCATAGATCCCCAAACTCAGGCCGCAGGATTCAGCCCAATGCGAAATTTTCTTTCCCGGTCATAAAAGACGGTGCGCTAATCAATAGCCACAGTTTATATTCATCCCGGATGGACCTCAAACAGTTTAAGTCCGGGGTACATTCCACACACCGATACATTCATTATCTCTGTCAATTGCTGATTTAGCCGTTTCCACTCTCACCCAGGCTTAATCATAACTATAGTTTCGCAACAGCGGAACTTGTCATTATCAACCAATAAAGTATCAGCAATGACAATTATTCTACTGCTGGCTGGTCTGGGACTCATAGTCCTGGGCGCAGACTGGCTTGTTGACGGAGCTTCGGCAATAGCAAGGAGGCTCGGCGTCAGCGAATTCATAATAGGCCTGACTATAGTGGGCTTCGGAACATCTTGCCCTGAACTCGTCGTGAGTCTGACGGGAGCAATACAGGGCAATGCAGATATTGCAATAGGCAATGTAATAGGCTCTAACATATTCAACACCCTTTTCATTCTCGGTATCACGGCTGTTATATTGCCTGTGTCTATGACAGATCAGAACCGTAAGCGCGACATACCTGTTACCCTGGCGGTATCTGTCATACTAGTGCTTTTCGGAATGAGCAAAAGCTTGCTCGGCATCGGTGGCGCAGATGTCCTGTCAAGATTGGAAGGCATAGGCTTTCTAATTCTTTTCGGTGCTTATCTTTTTTTCTGCTTCAAGTACGATTCGAAGGAGCAGACAGATATGTCTGGGCAGAAGCAGATGAAACTGCCGTTTGCCATCTTAGCTGTCGTTGCAGGTCTTGCCGAACTTATCTTCGGAGGAGAGCTTTTCGTTGATTCCGCCACAGAACTTGCAAGGCGGCTCGGCGTAAGCGACAAGTTCATAGCTATCACTATCCTCGCTGGAGGAACTTCATTACCTGAACTTGCAACCTGCATTGTTGCAGCAGCCAAGCACAAGGACCAGCTCGCTCTCGGGAATATCCTCGGTTCAAACGTGTTCAACATCCTGCTGATTTTGGGATGCTCTGCAGTCATTACCCCACTGTCTTTCGGGGGAATGAGCCTTGTGGATGTCGGAATCCTCATTGTGAGCAGCGTGATACTGCTGCTTTGGGCATATTCCGGCAAGAAATGCAGAATAGACCGCTGGGAAGGGGCTGTGATGCTGCTACTCTTTGCGGCATATTATAGTTATCTATTTGTAAAACTCTAAAAATATTTCAATATTATGGAATGCAATTTCAAAAAGGTCCATACAGGAAGGGATCTCGCAATATCAACAATGGTTCTTCTCTCCGGTGCCGGTCTGTTCTTTATCAATATGGGACTGGGCATCTGCATAGGAATCTGCGGATTGTGTATGTTTATTTTCTATAAGGGAGGCTACAGGATAGACGGCCGGGGCATTCTGCTGTCAAGAAAATCCGAAGACATCAGCAAAGCCTGCAGAACCTCTTTGGTTGATTTTCTGGAAGGGAGGAATCCAACCCCAACGATTAAGCAAGGACATGAAGGAGGTACCGTCAGACTTGACTTATATTACAACCAGACAGAAAATGTTGCATACGTGCGATTGTATGATTTCTGTAATTATGTCTATGAACCCGCAACCGGAATCATAGAACTCAATGGCGACAGGGCAGCAAAACTGATTTCATTGTTTTAGTAATCCTCAAAAAATAACCTGCATCATCTTTGAAAATCCAATTCAAATCTGACGTAACTTTTTATTTTCATATTACTTAGGCTGGTGCTCAATGACTATCACCAATATTTTTCAGCAGATAGTCACGCGATAATCCATCCGTCAAGTCGGCGCAGCGAGGAGCTGAAGTTTGCTCCGACCTTGATGACTGTGCGTCCGTCAGTCTGCCAGGGGAGTGCATAGCCCTTGTCGTCAATCTGCTGCAGGGCTTCCTCGGCAGTGCCGTCGTACTTGAGCTCCATAACATAGATGTACTTGTCAGTCTTGAGGACGAGGTCTATGCGGCCGTTGCTGGTCTGGTGCTCGGCTTCGATGTAGAGGCCGCAGAGTGTTGTGACGATGAACACGACATTCTGGAACCAGTTTTCAGTATCCTTTGCAATCTGGTCGAATTTGGCGCCTGCAAAGAAGGACTGGAGCCTCTGCATGAAGCCTTCGGCGTTGCCGGACTTGATATCTTTGACAAAGCAGCCGATTTCGAAGGAGGAACTGGTGTTGCGTTTAGCCGTGTAGAAGGGCAGGAGGAATTTCATAAATCCATTCTCCACCTCACGGTTCGGGAAACCTAGCTTATAAAGGCCAAACTCTCTATCATAATCTTTGATAGTCAGATAGCCGCTCTGATAGATTACTGGTATCGGATTGTCATCGTTGAAGATACTTCCAAGCATATCCGAATCGGCTTCTATACCCGCCATTTCTTCAAGATTGTAATCGGCCTTTTGAAGCAGTTCCACGAGGAAGGTCGGAGTGCCGGTCTCGAACCAGTAGCTGCCGTAACGGCGTTCGCTCAATGTCCAAAGAATGCTGAAAGGGTTGTATATTCCTGGAGTGTCGTAGGTGAAATGATAGCCGTCATACTCCTCTTTAAGCCTGTCATAAGCCTCTTCTTTTGTCTGATTGTTCATCTGAGCCAATTGACCAACTTCATCATCGAAATAATGATGAAGTTCTTTTTCAGTAATACCGCACAAATCGTAGTAATATTGGCTCATAGAAATATCCTTCAGGTTGTTCAAATCGCTGAACACGCTTACCTTGCCGAACTTGGTGACACCTGTGAGAATCGCGAACCGGATGCAGGCATCCATACTTTTCAGCGCGCCATAGAAACTTTTAAGCGTGTCCCTGTATGCCTTTTGCAGTTCATCGTTCCCTATGGCCTGAAGCATTGGCTTGTCATACTCATCCACCAGTATGACGACATTCCTGCCAGTCTTTTCCTTGGCGCGGCGGATGATGCCCTCGAATCGAGAAGAAAAATCCGTCTCCTTTTCCCAGCTTCCATATTTCTTTTCCCATTCACAGAGGAAAATATCCAATATGCTCTCAAGAGCCTCTATGGAATCATATTTCTTGGTATTCAAGTCCAGATGCAGCACCGGATACTCCACCCAATCCTTCTCAAGTTCAGCCACTGCCAAACCCTCGAACAGCTCCTTCTTCCCGAGGAAATATGCTTCCAAGGTGCTGATGAGCAGACTTTTGCCGAAACGGCGTGGACGTGAAAGAAAATAGTAGTTCCCCTCCTTCACCATCTTGTACATCAGCGCAGTCTTGTCAACATAAACGCAACCTTCCTTGCGAAGCTTCTCAAAATTCTGTATTCCGATAGGGTACAACATATCCTCAGCAATTTGTTCAAACTCCGCAAATATACAAATATTAACTGATTTTCGATTCGCAAATGCGAAACACGCATTTCGCAGTTCAGATGCGGTCCTTTCGGGACGTTCAGAGGTTGTCAGAATTTATTGAATGGCATAAAGGGGGTAGCAGGTAATATGCTCCTGCTCAATATATGGCTTCATTGAGTATCTGAATGCGTGGAGTTCTGGCATTTGTTTGAGTAGATTGCTCAGAGAGTTTGCTCTGACATTTCCTTCTGCTTTGACTTCAATAGGCAGCAGCTTTCCGTCCCTCTGTATCATAAAATCAATCTCCAGACGTGTGCCGTCGTCTGACTTGTGATAGAAGATGTTCTCTTCGCCATTGCTCTTCATTTCTTCAAGTACAAACTGCTCAGTAAAACCACCTTTGAATTCGCTAAAGATGTCGTT
Organism: Rikenellaceae bacterium; assembly: GCA_022777205.1. Taxonomy (GTDB): domain Bacteria; phylum Bacteroidota; class Bacteroidia; order Bacteroidales; family UBA932; genus Cryptobacteroides. The sequence goes on along the minus strand of JALFGP010000087.1, from coordinate 10,158 downwards.
CTTGATAAGTACTTGCTTTGCTTCAGTGCCTACCATTGCTCCCAGTAATCCAAGATCCAAAGTGAATAATTTGAATGCCGAAGGATCTTCATACATTTTTAGGGGAAGCTTGATTTCTTTGCAAAGAGGTACTTTATATACGAGTCCGGCATCTGCAAGCCATTGGATAGCCATCTCAAAGTCTTTTGCTCGTGCTCCCTGTTTAAGGGAACCATAGATAAACTTCTTGTTCTCTTTGAATAACTGCGAAGGGAGGGTCTGCCATACAAGCCGGATTCTTGCAATCTGGTCTTTAGGCGCATGCTTTGAGAAGTCTTTTTCGTAGCCATTGAGAATCGATTTCTGTACATTCCGCACAGCCTGAAGGCCATCAGTCTCAATGAATACCTTTACAGCCTCTGGCATTCCTCCAACATAATAATACTGTCTGAGCAGGTCAACATACTTTTCATGAATCAGATTTGTAGTGCTGAAATCTTTGTCCTTCAGAAGTTTGTAGGCTTCCACTTCACCTTTTGCCAAAAGGAACTCTGCAAAGTTGAGAGGGTAGACATTGATCTCGTCAACCTTGCCTACTGGGTATGATACATCCTTGTGCAATGAAATCCCCAACAGAGAACCGGCTACAGCGATATGGTACTCGGGAGCCTCTTCGCAGAAGTATTTCAAGGATTCTATAGCTTCCGGAATGTCTTGTACTTCATCGAGAACAATGAGAGTATCTCCTGGAGTGATATCAACTCCAGACAACGCTCTGAGTGCTCGAAGTATTCTTTCCGTGTCGAAGTCTTGAGAAAACACATCTTTCAATGCTTGATTCTTACGGCAGACAAGATATGCAACTTTGGGGAAATATTTATCACCTAATTGCTCCAGTAACCAAGTCTTGCCAACCTGTCTTGCGCCGTTAAGAATGAGTGGTTTTCTCTTCGTGCTATCTTTCCACTCTATAAGTTTTTGAAATACAAGTCTTTCCATATGTTTGGCCACATTTTTCAGCAGATGTTTCGGTGGCAAAGATACATTTTTTAGCACATATTACAACTGTTGTACTACATTTTTTTGCACTTGATTTCAACAAATATTAACGGACCTGTACCAGCCGCAAAAAGTAGACACGAAAATTTTTATGCGGATTGTCATTTTTGCCTTCACGATTACCCCGCTGAGGCAGCGCCCGAATTTTGAAAATTCACAGAATATGGATAATTTTGAATTGTCTGTTTTAGAACAAAGTTTTAGCTATGGAATATTTGTCAAAAGAACGATACGATGAGATTCAGACGGAGTTGAACAGCCTTATCAACGAGGTCTATCCCAAAGTGAGGGAAAATCTCGCGGAGACAGCCTCGCAAGGCGACCGGAGCGATAACGCGGGCTATCGTGAAGCAAAGCGTATGCAGGCGAAGACCATAAGCCGGATTCGTTTCCTTCAGAAGATTCTGGAACATTCCAGAGTCATTGACCCGGATGCCCTTCCCAAAGACAGGATTTGCCTTCTGAGTCTGGTCGAATTTACGAATCTCAACACAAATGTCAAGATGAAATACGAAATCGTAAGCCCCCACGAGATGAATCTGGAGGAGGGCAAGATTTCGCTTAATTCACCTATCGGCGCTGCCCTGATGGGGAAAAAGGTCGGGGAAATAGCCGAGGTTGCCGTCCCTTCCGGAACACTGCGTTTGAGAATCGACAGCATCTCGCTGCCTGTTTGATATGGCGTAAGAACATCTGCCCCAATTCATACTGACCTGCAAAAACTGACGAGTTGAAGATTGTTTGAAACACAAATTATAATTTTTCAAATTAAGAAGTACAAAGTATGTCCAAAATTACTTAGCTTTGTACTCAGAATCAAATTTCTTCAAGTAATTATGGATAATAAAGCATTTTTCAAACTGTCTTATGGCTTGTTTGTAGTAACGGCCCACGAAGACGGAAAAGACAACGGTTGCATCACAAATACGGTAATGCAGCTCACAACCACTCCAAACCGTATTTCTTTAGCTGTCAATAAGGCAAATTACACTCACGGAATGATTGAGAGAACCGGCCGGTTCAATGTGTCAATCCTTTCAGAATCAGCAACTTTCGAAACATTCAAGCATTGGGGATTCCAGAGCGGCAAGGATGTTGACAAAGCAGCCGGCATCACTTTCTCCCGTTCTGACAACGGAATCATATATGTCACGGAAGGCGTGAATGCAGTGCTTTCTGCAAAGGTCGAGTCTATGGTGGATCTTGGAACACATACTCTTTTCATCGCAGAGGTCACTGATGCTGAATCCCTCAATGATACTCCTTCAGCAACTTACGCATACTACCATAAAAACATAAAGCCGGCACCTGAGCGTCCGAAAAAGAAGGGTTGGGTGTGCACGATATGTGGCTACATTTACGAGGGCGAAGAACTCCCGGCAGACTTCATCTGTCCGCTCTGTAAACATCCTGCTTCTGATTTCAAACCTATTGAGTAATACGAAAATAATAATTTGCGTCAGATTTGAATTAGATTTTCGAGGTCAGATTTTCACCCGAAGAAGGAGCATAGCCGAAGCTATGTGACTGATGAGGGAGGAAATATGGACCGAAAAGATTTTCAAAGATGATGCAGGTTATTTTTTGAGGATTACTGAGGCCTAAAAAAGGGGGCTGTTTCTCGAAGCGAAACAGCCCCCTTTCAGCAATCTCGACTATTAAGCTTTCTGAACAGGGATCTGGATTATGGTGAGCCATTTCGGGGGCTTACAAATCCAAAAGGGGGGGTGACTAAATCACTTATTAGTCACCCCCCCCCTTTGGATTTTGCCTGTTAGTGAATCTCAATCTGTTTTACAGCTGGCTGCTTTTCGCAGACCTTGATTTTTGGAATGTCAATGGTGAGGACTCCGTCGTTGACAGAGGCTTTGATCTCATCCTTGTTCACGTCTTCAGGAAGAGCGAGGCTCTGTTCGAATTTCCTGTAAGAGAACTCTCTGCGAAGATATTTCCTCTTCTTGTTATCCTCATCTTTGGTTTCATTCTTCTTCTCCATAGTCAGAACGAGATAATTGTCGTCTGTGACTTTGAGGTTGAAATCTTCCTTGGTCATTCCAGGAGCTGCGACCTCGACTTTGTAGTCATTGTCGTTTTCAATAACATTGATGGCCGGAGCTGTTGCACTTGTACGGTTCATCCAATCATTGGCGAAGAAATCGTTGAAGATTTCGGGCAGCCAATTCTGTTCGTAACGTCTCATAGGTGTCATAATCATATCTCCTATATTAAGTGTTAAACATATTTACCTGCCCCGTGATTCGAACGATCATTCTTAATCGGATGGTCGCTCTCGCTTTCGCGGGAACGAATATGAAATAGCCAAATCAGATGCCAAACTGGATATGGACCGAAACAGTCAGCAGAAACTGCCATATTTGCACAAAGCTGGACAAAATGTCACCAAGTCTTATTCCTTTATTCGTGAATCGATGATTATTGTGACAGGTCCATCATTGACAAGAGCGCATTGCATATCTGCACCGAAAACTCCTTTCTGGACAGGTCTGGATGTCAGCTCCGAAAGACGGGCGCAGAACTTTTCATATAGGGGAACCGCCAATTCGTGACCTGCTGCCCGCATATAGGACGGCCGGTTCCCTTTCTTGGTGGAAGCAGTGAGGGTGAACTGGGATACGGCAAGTAACTGTCCGTCAACATCAACCACATTGCGGTTCATCACGCCATCTTCGTCATTGAAAATGCGAAGTCCGGCAGCTTTTGCCGCCAACCATTCCATATCAGCCTCAGTGTCGCCATTCTCCACCCCGATAAGGATAAACAGCCCCTGCCCGATGGCGGATACAGTCTTGCCATCAATGGTGACAGACGCTTCCTTTACTCTTTGTATTACAAGTCTCATTATTTCTTCGTTATTGTAATATTTTCCAGAATTTCTCAGGGAGAGTCACGTTACCCAATTCTGAGGCTTTCCCGAACAGGGGAGCAATCTCGCTGTCCCTCCAACCGGCAATGCCGCATCCGATGCGGGTGACCAGAAATGTCAACTCGGGATGGGCTGCCGCATATTCCGTGAAATCATCCACGTGTTTACGGATGATGTCGAGGCTTCCGTCCATCGTAGGTATTGCGTAGCACCGTCCTGTCATTCCTACGCCTTCGCCCCATATCGCTCCGAACTCCTTGTATGCAATCCTTGCGGCGCCTCCTCCGTGCATGCCCTCCTTGTTGCTTCCGAAAACGAAGACCTCTCCTTCCTTGAGTTCCGTTATGAAATCAGGTGTCATCCGCCTGGCCCTTGGTTCACAAGGTGGTTCCAGCGGACAGAGTGATTTCACTGTTTTTCCCCGACTTCGGGCATAGGCAATCTCCCGTGAAGTGCTCTGCCCGACGTATCCGCCCGGATTGATGACAAAGATCTCATCAGCCATGTCAATCTTGGCGAGGTGCATCTCGTCCAGCATCTCCTTTACCCCGTCCTTCCAGACCTCATCGTCCCCGCTGTGGCCGAAGAGACCTACCGATATTACGATGTTCCCCTGAAGGGTCAGTTCCTTCTGAACCCTTTCATACTCTGCCCTGAAGCGTGTGCTCCCGCAGAGCGTGATTACATTGAACTTTCCTTGCATTACTTGTTGGATTAAAAAGGGTTAGATTAAGTTCCGGGCTAGCTTGAATATAAAAATATATTTTACGACAAATATAACAATTATCCTTGAACAAATCCGCTTTTCTCTTATAGTCCTTGGCATTATCTCTGGAGGACATTTGACATGAGGGTGACTATGCCCTATTGTTACAGTTTATAATAATTCTCTTGCTATCACGGCGCAGGCCTCTGCGTCCGCGAGGGCGTGATGGTGGTTCACGAGGTCATAGCCGCAGGCTGCGGCGACGGTCTGGAGCTGCTGGTTGGGTAGACGGCATCCGAAATGCCGTCGGGAAGCCGCGAGGGTGTCGTGGAACTCATAGTCGGGATAGTCCATCTGATATACCCGGAAGACAGCCTTGAGACAGCCTTCGTCGAAGCGGGAATTGTGCGCAACAAGGGGAAGTCCCTCGATAAGCGGTTCTATCTTCTCCCAGACGTATGGGAATACAGGTGCATCTTCAGTATCCTCCGGTCCAAGACCGTGAACCTGCCGGCAGAACCATTGGTAGTACTCAGGTTCAGGGTGGATGAGGCTGTAGAAGGAGTCCACAATCTCCCCGTCACGCACTATCACCACTCCGACGGAGCATACGCTGGAGGGCTGCTCGTTTGCCGTCTCGAAATCTATTGCTGCAAAATCTGTCATAATCTATAAATTAAGCTCGTCTTCCTCACTAAAATACGGAAGATCGTAGTCACCTGTCAGATTAGTGGTGGACAGACCATATTTTGAGGCCATATCTGCAATGTCCCCACAAATTTCGTTGCGGAACCATTCCGGGGAGAGTACCTCGACGAATGCCCCGTGGGAGAGCAGTTCCTGCTTGAAGTCGTAGGTCGGCGCAATGTGGTAGGTGAACGCCGGCCACCCGTCAATAGGCTCTATCTCCTTCTGGCTGTGATGCTTGGGCGCCGAGCGGAAGTAGTTGGCCTGAGAAGGCTCCACTCTGATGACAACGTCCTCTGCCTTCTTGTCTCCTACTATCACCCCGAAGTAATTGCTGAAGAATCCTTCGGCATCGAACTCTTCGGGAATCTCGAAAGTCTGGTCAAGCTCCTCCATATCGACGAAGCGGTCGAGGGAGTAGATGCGCAGGCTGAGGTCGCTGTCCGCGAGCATATACCATCTTTTCTTGAAGTATTTGACGCAGTAAGGACGGACACTGAATGTGTTGGGCTCAGGACGATAAAAACTCTGGTAGGTCAGGCTGATGACCTTTCCTGCACGCATCGCGCTGATGACCTCGGTGAGGAACTTCTCGCTCGACGGAGCCTTCTCGATAAGGATGCGGTTTTTCATGTCGGCATTCTCCTGCAGGACATTGTTCAGGCAAAGCGTATGCAGCATCCACTCTCCTGTGGAATTACCGTCCATATCGGAGCTGGCAATGTAGAAGCCCAGCGACCTGTCGTTCCTTATTTCTATGCCGAAGATGTCGAAGATGGCATCCCTGTGATTGAAGAATGTCCTTTCGGAGAGGGGAGCGTGAGTGTCATTGAGTGGGCTCTTCTGCCATTCGTCGCTGATTTCCTTGAGCGAGATGTAACCCCTGCGGCTCAGCAGGTCCACCAGCCAAATATACCTTTTGAAAAAGCTCTTTGCCATGATTGCGTCGTCTTTATTGTTTCACTGTGCGAAGATACATACTATTACTGAAAAAATATGGCAGTGAAGAAAGATTGTATTGTAGCCTTCCCTATAAGTGTGAACTTCCCCTTTTTAGGACAGTATGAGATTAGACTGCAATATAGTGTTTTTTAGTTTTCCGCCGCATGTCGCAGTTGTTGATTGATTTCTGATAGGCCACCTCGGCCGACGTGCAGTGTATTTCGAACAGGAGATTCAGGATGAAACTGCGGTCCAGTATCATTTCCTCGACCGCCTCGATCTTCGCATCGTCTTTGCACCAGTCCAGGAATGGGCAATAGTGCTTATAGTCGATGGGATCGCCGGTAATGTCGAGAATCTTCTTCTCGAGCTTGATGAGTTCATATTTGATCTGGACCTCGTTCATCGAACGATAGTCGGGCTCTTCTGTGTTCTGATTCATGCCGCGAAGATACGGCACGAAGATGCCATTATGCGGCAGCAGATGTTTTCTTAGAACAACCTGGATAATAAACCATTCAATGCATTCACAAACTCTTCTTTCATATTAATACTGGATGCATCAAAATAGTAACAGTCATCAGGGTTTAATTGATCATCTATGTGAGCATTAATGTCGTTTGTGCTCAGATAAACCTTATTATCTTCACACCATTTGAATTCTTTACCCTTATATGTAAATGAAATCTCCCAGCCATAGAAATAGTTTGTCCCATCCACTTTATTATCGTCAGATATAACAATATCATTAAGACTATTTAGCAGACTGTTGCGTAAATAATTCAACACAACGATTTCTTTGAACGAAGTAGCACCAGACCAACGGTATGAATACCCAGTCAGAACAGAATAACCTTTCCAATCTGTTAGTATGTGCCAAGAATCTTTACTCTCCAACAGTGTATGTAGCAAAGAAGAATCTTTTATCCAATTCTCATTACACTGTTCATTAACCGCAAGCTGATTTGCAGTTAGTAAGTAATGGATGGCTCTTCTATAATTCTTATTTAATAAAGATATGTACCAAAAGCCTTTGTAATACCCAAACCAATTCTCTCCGATATCAATTCGACTTAATAATGCTCTAAGCAGGAGAGCCTTCTTTTTATAGACTGGTTTAATCCCTTCTTGGTCAAAGTACTTCCGCACATTTGCCCATTTAAAGTCAAAATCACCCCAGTTTATAAACTTTTCTACCTCATCAGTTTCTTCATCATTAACAAACAGGAACCTTATCGATCCTTTGAAGAAGGCGTAGTTTTCGGCATCGATTATGATATCTTCCCATGTTTGATAATCAGTACCATCCTGTTTTTTACAAGAGCCATTATATTTGCGCAGTATCCCGTTTTCATCAAGTATTTGTTTAGCCTTGTTTATTTCTTCTTTACAGCGTTCATCAAAATCGGAATTCCCCAATGTCTTAATGTTGTATTTTGAAAGGGAATCATATACTGCGTGGCTATTCAGTTCACCTATGAACTTCATTGCCGTTCTCATTGCCTGAGCACTTCTGATCTGAGGATGTCCATTGTGGTCTTCACCAGAGACCAAATTCCACACGACCCTCATCCATTGTTTTAAGGATAATTCATCATCATTGCCAACTCCGGAATCGTTAAAGTATTTGCAAATAGCAAAAAAGACAACTCTTTGAACCTGATTGAGAGTGGTTACTTTAAGTATTCTTTCGTTGGCATTATTTGCAATTTCTATATTATTAGAGTTCTTTTCATCATATAGGGGGATAAAACTAAAGGTGTTGTCCCACAAACAAATGGGCATTATGTTGTTTGCGGAATAATCATGATACCCCGTAAGAATCTTTGAAAGCTTTTGAAAAAAGGGTAAAGGGATTGATCCTTCGTAGTACCTATAAATATCTAAACCTTCGTATGCTATTGTGGTGTCAAAGTCACTTGGATGATCGGAATTATTTAGATATTTGTAGGACGAGTTGTTGTTTTCCTTTGTCGAACTCTCATCTCCTTTACCAATGTCCAGTACATAAGATTCTTGGTCTCCTGGTTTAGTCGCTATAAACAACTCATTCCAGAAAAATCTGTTTAGAAAAGTAAAGAAGATTTCGTCTATTCGATTATCTTTTGACCTGCATTCCCAAAAAATATCTGTCCAGTCAGTATCTAGTTTAATTGGAATTCCATTCTTAGGATCTAACAGTTTTTCCCACTCAGTTCGAATACTATGTTCTATTGTCTCATCCTGTGCTTGTTTTGTAATATACCCGATAAGGTCCGCTTTGAAATTCTCAAAACCGGTTAATTGTTTACCACGGGCATTCATCTTGATATACAAATCATCTGAAAGGCCAAAATCCGAAAGAGGAAGATGATAGAAGACGATAGCATCCTTTTCTGTCAATGAATCCCAATAGTTTTTGAACACATCTTCGTTCGTGTTCTGAAATAGTTCCTCAATGCCATCAATAATATCTTCACCTTTTTTATTAGCTACTTTCGTGCCTCCCAACATTCTTAACATTGATTGAATTGTAGGGTCTTGTTTCCAAGCAGAATAGAACCATGTCTGCTTCGTAATAAATCCGACGATATCTTTCTTGTTATAGTTTAAAAAGTGTACCGGCACACATAAGTTTTCGCAAAACTCGCGAGATGAAATTCTCGTCTCGTAAGTAAATTTGCGGAAAATCGAGCAATTATCCTCGTTTAACTGCCCGGCGCGTAAAGCTATATACCAATGCAACAGCCATAGGGTGGTAAGGCGCTGTTGTCCGTCCAATGGGTTCAATCTCCCGTTTTCTTTAGAGCCATATACAAAGTCCAATTTCATAGACGTATCCTTATAAGGGCTCTCATTGTCCAAAGCCTTTTTCAGATCCGCCAAAAAGTTTTTACGCAGAGTCTCTTTACCTAACCTTCCATGTGCGTAATCGCGCTGAATTATGGGTATTTCGATTGTGTTGTCATTCAGAAATTTCCAGAATGACATTGCTTTGGTGTTTGTATTATTAATCATCTTATTCTTCGTTTTGGAGGTTTGAAGAATCTATTACGTCAAATTCTCGCAATGTCTCAAGAATATTGATTCTATATGAAGCGGCATCACTTTCGCTCCACTCTCTTAAGTTGTCAACTGAAGTGTTGTAATATTTCAGGAATACATTTTTAGTGACCGGCGGAATAAAAGCTATAGCGCCGTCTTTCACAGTTATTTCCAGAGTTCCTTCATCTATAGAATAGGATTTTCCTTGATCTTTCCCAATTATGCAACGTCGCTTTGCTGGGAAAAGTGAGTTCCCATAACCGCGGTTAGTACCAGCATCCAATAATACAAAATTCCAAACCTTATTTTTGTCCTGTTCCGGGTTTTGCCAAGACTCAGAACGATTATACTTCTCGATTTCCCTGCAAATACTTTCAAAAGACTCTCGACCATTATCGTTGTTTATAAAAGCCTTTATCCTATCTTTAAGATCATCGGACAATTCTGCACCTAAGACAGAATACTTGAGCCATTCTTTTTGATCCTTTTCTTTTTCTAACCCGTTTGTTGTATTAGAATCAATATGCTCAACATCCCAATTCTCTTTTTTGAACAAATGAAAAGGGAATTTATAAAAAACAGGAAGCTTGTATTCTTCTTTTGATTTCAGTTGATTGTTTTGATTAACAACTGTTTGAATATTATGAAGGAGTAAAAGTGGCTTACATGTCGTTTTTGTCGGACCTCCGTCAATCTCATATTGCTTATTTAAATCATTGCATTTTCTGATTCTATCTTTATTTAAGTTTCGCAAGTAAATATTAAATGAAAAAAAGCTAGGTTGAGAGTCCCGAAATATTTGGTTATTTCGTTGATTCTCAGTATATTAGAGTGACCAAACAAAAATATACACCTAGCATGAACAAAGATAGACAAA